>NZ_JBNGOP010000001.1:0-341548 GCF_050589625.1 Maribacter sp. 2-571
AAATGGGAAAGCAAGTACTCCTACGCCATCAAAAGTTGGAGGGACAACTGGGACGAGCTTACAGTGTTCTTTGAGTTTCCCATAGAGATCAGAAAAATCATCTATACCACTAACCTTATTGAGAATCTTAATGGAAAAATTAGAAAATATACCAAAAACAAACTCTCCTTCCCAACGGACGATGCAGTGATGAAATCTGTATATTTGGCTACTAGGGAGGCTACCAAAAAATGGTCGATGCCAGTCAGAAACTGGGGAATCATATTAAATCAGTTCCTTACAATCTATGAAAAAAGGGTCCGACTTTAGATAAAAGTCTAACCCTCGTTATTTTTAACTTACACAGTTAATGGGATAGTGTCAAATAAACGAATTGTTGAAGTGAATACTTTAACCGATTAGCTAAACCATTCAATTATGGCTTTAATTGGCCAAATTATGATAGCCATTATAAAATCCATTAAAAACCCTGCCACCAGTAAAATTGGATATATCCACCATTTATATTTGAATATTGTTGAGACACCTCGGGTCAAGGTTTGAAAAGCAATGATTATTTTATGCCTATAATAAAACAAAATCAATAAAGTCGCTATTATCATGCCTCCAACTCTTAAGGATAACTGCGGACCTATTGTTTCAACAGTAAAGGAAATATCTATTATTAATACTTGCGTTAAAATCGTCAAAACAAGTAAAGAACCTATTATTGTGGTTCTATTAAAAATCAAAAGAATCCCTCCGATGATTTCCATTGACCCAGTGCTTATATTGAAAAATAAACTTCTTCCATACAAATGCCAGGCAACGTAAAAGCTGTCAATACTCTTGATTGGTTTGTCCAAAATAGAGTTGTCATGAACTCCAAATTGACTTAGTGTAAGTTTAGAGAATCCATAGCTGATCATATAAAAAACGATATACCATCGTAGGACCAATATGGCTAAATCTATATTTTTTTTCTTATTAAACATTGTTCAATACTATTATAGTGTTTGAAGATTTCAGTTCTATTGCTTATGAAGGCTTACCCGTTTACACTTGCCATGAAAGTTATATATTTAGTGAAAGAATAACACTATGATTCGTAAGAAAATAAATAACTTTTTTTAGGGAACAGGAAAAATTTGAATGCTATAAGTTATAACGGATAAGTATCTTTATAAAGTGATTTTGAAGCCTTCAACACTTAATGATTATCAAATTATAAGTAATTCCCTAACTTCTCAAAAAATGCTTTCCCGATCAAGTGAATTATATCATCAAATATTAGAATAATTAATTGTTATATATGGACTCAGTTCAACTGGAAAAAAAAGTGCTTTTAACAAAGTTAACCGAAATAGACCACGCAATACGAGCTAATTATGAAAAGGAACAACTTGTTGGGGTTTTAGCTGGTACTTCGGGTGCTTCACTGTTTCAGTTCTATTACTCTAAATATCTGGATATTGATGAAAATAGCACTTTTGCAGCCGATCTCTTGAATTTGGGAATTGCTAGAATCAGTGAAGGGTTTAATCATTTGTCATACTGTTCTGGTCTTTCCGGAATGGGATGGACCTTGGATCATTTAGCAATGGAAGGGTTTTTAGATGAAGATATGGATAGTTTCCTTACTCAAATAGACCTACCAATATTTAATGAGATGATTAGCACTCTAAAGCAAGGCAATTATGATTTTTTACATGGGGCTATCGGTCATGCATATTATTTTTTGAATCGATATAGAAGTACTGGTTCTAAAACGCTAAAATCGAATTACAAAAAAAAACTATCACGTTTTTTGGTAGAGTTTGAAAGAATCTCAGAAAAAGATGGAACGAACATGATTAAATGGCCAGTTCGTTCGGGAGATTTGAATGACAGTAAAAATTATGACTTAGGACTTTCTCATGGCATGGCGAGTATTATCAGCTTTTTAACGAGACTTTATCAAATTGATGACTTTAAAAGGAAAACAGCTTATCTGCTCAATGGTGCCGTCGAATATATATTACAGTGTAAAAATGAAGATAGTGGACTAGTCTCCTTGTTTCCAACCTCAGTATCCGCTAAAAACAATAGTTCACGAGAAAGCAGATTAGCATGGTGCTACGGCGATTTGGGAATTGGGTTTGCTCTGTACTCTGCTTCAAAAATACTTGAGCGCAATATGTTAAAAGAAAATTCCTTAGAAATTTTAAGGCACTGTGTCGGAAGAGTTGGATCTCATAATAGTGGAGTGCGTGATGCGAGTATCTGTCATGGCTCATTTGGAATTTCCCAAATATTTAATAGGCTATTTAAAGACACCGGGGAAGTAACTTTCAAAAATGCCGCTAGGTATTGGATTAATGATGGCTTACTAAAAGGCATAGATAAAATGGGTTACGCGGGATATAGACAATGGAATCATCAAAATCAAGACTGGTATCCAACAATCTCTCTTTTAGAAGGAATTTCAGGTATAGGACTTACTTTGATAGATTATCTGGCTGATTTTGATACCACATGGGACGAATGTTTAATGATAAGCTAGAACCCATGAAAACGACAATACCTTACAAAACATTCCCCAATTACCTACTTCGGACCCCTTTGCTGCCAATCAATTTTTTGAAGGATTTGACTTCCGAAACAAATATTTGCGAAGATAAATTAAAAAAAATATGTGAAGACCCGATAATTTCCGAAGCCTTGTTTCTTGCCTCTCCAGACTTGCACAAAGAAATACATAAGTGGTTGAACAATAAGCTTACAGAGCTTAAAGACGTAATTAAACTAAAACAGTCCGTCTTAAAGTATCTTATTAGAATGTCTTCTCGGTGTACTCCATTCGGTCTTTTTGCAGGATGTAGTGTAGGTCAGATTACCGAGCATACCAAAATTGAACTCAAAGAAGTTACCCAAAACAAAAGATATACTAAACTAGATATGAATTTTTTGGTTGCGCTTTCACAAGATTTAGTTTCTATTCCCAGGGTAAAGGAGCAAATCCTTTTTTTTCCGAATACAAGCGTCTACAAAATAGGCGATCAACTAAGATATGTAGAGTATAATTATTTAAATGGGAAACGAATGCATCGCATATCAGCGGTTAATAACAGTTTCTATTTAGATAAAGTTTTAGAAATCGCGGAAGAAGGAGCCTTACTTAATACTTTAGCTTCTAGCATTGTAGAAGATGGAATAAGTTTTGAGGAAGCAAAGGATTTTATAAATGAACTTGTGGAAAACCAACTTTTAATAAGTGATTTGGAACCTTCTCTTTCAGGGCCTGAGTTTTTAGAACAAATCTGTTCTGTGCTATCCACTTTAGACGACGTGAATGAGATTCACGAAGTATTAGTTAATGCCAATAAAAAACTTGTGGAAATAGATAGTATAATCGGAAATGACTCCAAAGTATATTTAGAACTTTTTGAGGACTTAAAGAAATTAGGTGGGGACTATAACTTAAAGTTTATGTTTCAAACAGATTTGGTATTGCAAATAAATGAAAATTCCATAAGCACTGCTGTTTCCGACTCAATAAATAAAGGGTTGGTTTTACTTAATAAGATCTCCTTGTCAAGAGTAAACACTGTGTTAGATAAATTTATCAAACGGTTTTCCGATAGGTACGGTGAAAAAGAAATTCCTTTATCAATTGCCCTTGATGTAGAGATAGGACTAGGCTTTAAACAAAATCTTGAATCTGGTGATGTTTCTCCTCTTATTGACGACCTCGTATTACCCAATCCGGTGTTTCAGGAGAACAAGGAAGTTGTAGTAAGCACTATCGATGTGATTCTTCGAAAAAGGCTTTTTCAAGCATTGAAAGACAATGAATATGTAGTGAGCTTAAATGAAAAAATGTTCGAGGACCTCGATGCCACTTGGAATGATTTGCCCGATACTTTTTCTTGTAAATTAGAAATGTTTAAGATAAATAATAACGAAAAAATAAAACTCAATTATCTTGGTGGATCGAGCGCTGCAAACTTGCTAGGCAGGTTTTGCCATGGAGATGATGCCATTTTAATGCATACAAGAAATATTGTTAATGTAGAGGAAAGGATAAATTTCGATAAAATCTTAGCTGAAATCGTCCACTTGCCGGAGTCCAGGGTAGGGAATATTCTAATGCGACCTACTTTTAGAAAATATGAAATACCTTATCTATCGAAATCTGTCAAGTTAAAAGATGAACAGTTGTCCATCAATGATTTAATGATTTCTGTAAAAGCCGGAAAGAGGTTAATTTTGAGATCTCGAAAGGAGAACAAGGAAGTAATTCCCCGTTTAACAAATGCTCATAATTTTTCCTCTGACACCTTACCTATCTACAATTTTCTTTGTGATATTCAAACAAGCGGTGTAAAACGTCATATTGGGTTCGATTGGGGGGCTTTTGCGGACGATTACGAATTTCTTCCACGAGTGGAATATGAGAACTTGGTTTTAGAGGAGGCCCGATGGAACTTATCTAAAAAGTGTATCGAACCTTTGAATTCAAGCATAGAAGAAAAAGATATTCTTATAAGTGAGATAGCAGCTTTCAGGAAAAAGTACCGGCTTCCACAGTATGTATTAATTGGCCATAGGGACAATCTCTTAGTTATAAACTTTAACAATTTAGATTCGGTTTCTTTATTTTTGAACATAGCGAATAAAAAATCAAAGTTCTCGCTAACGGAATTTTTGTTTGCAGAAGACTCTGCGACCAAAAGGAATGGTCAGTATTTTTCTAATCAAATTATAATGTCATATTTCAATGATGATAAACTGAGAAAAAACAAAGCTGAAAATGGTTGAAAATCACTGTAAATGGAGTTTCATGCCGGGAGATGAATGGTTGTATTATAAAATATATACAGGACGTAATACCGCGGACTCCATTCTTGTAGAAGTGATTAAACCTCTTTCAGAAAGATTGGTGGAAGAAAAGATAATTATAAAATGGTTTTTTATAAGGTATGGAGATCCAGAATTTCATCTTAGAGTCCGATTCCATATGAGCGGCCCGAACAGCGTGGGGACTGTAATAGAAAACTTATTCGTATTGCTGAAAAAATATCGGGAGGATTATTTCATATGGAAAATACAAATTGATACATATGAAAGAGAAGTGGAGAGATATGGCCCAACTTTGATGAATCAGTCAGAAGAAATATTTTATGCAGATAGTCTCATGATAATCAATTTTATCGCCTCCATTAATGAATACGATAATTTCAACTTAAGATGGCTTTTTGGATTAAGGGCAATAGATTCATTCTTAACCAGCTTTCAATTTCAATACGAAGATCGACTAAGGTTTTTAGGGATGCTACGAAATGATTTTTGGCAAGAATTCGGTATAACTGGCACCTATAAAAGACAAATTGATAAAAAATATCGAAATCTAAGACGTGAAATAGAAGATTTTATGGCTTTTACCGTGATTGACAGGAAAGATCTTGCACCGATATTGAATCTATTGGACATGAAAAGCAAATCAGTTAAAAAAATTATAGCGCCAACATTGGAACCTGGAAGCCAAAATGAATTCACAACTAATTTTTCTCAAAAATTAGGGGGCCACATTCACATGTCTATGAATCGACTTTTTAAATCAAAAAATCGTCTTCACGAGATGATGTGCTATGATTTTTTGTACAGGTACTATAAGTCCCTACTCGCTAGACAGTAATGCTAGTATTTATTCGCCCTAAGTTCTCTAACTTTAAGCTGTCCCGTTTAAAATGAAGAGATTAATGTTCGGGAAACCTTCACGCATATTAAGAACAACAAACTTGACCTAAAAAATTAATATTCGTTTTTATGTTTGTAATCCCCAAAGCGATATTTTACCGTTTTTTTGAGGGGGATGTTCATACCACCCGTCCCCTCTAACCATTCATAAATTGCGGAGGACATGGATTTGATCATTTCTTGCTTATCGGGTTCCGCTATGAGGTTGTACTTTTCATCGGGATCGTTCTTAAGGTCATACAACTCGCTTCGGTCCCATATGCCGTGGTACCGAATAAATTTGTAACGATCGTTTCGCATACCGAAAACGGTGGGCGTCATCGGAAAATCGTGTTCCCAATAATACTCATAGAATACCTCTTCCCTACCCTTCCCTTGGTCACTTCCGGTTAGGACGGGGATAAAGGAAACACCGGGCATATGTTCCGGTTGTTTCACTCCGGCCTCTGCCAAAATCGTAGGGGCAATGTCGATACTTTGTACCATTTGCTGGGGTGTATCGCCACCTTTAAAAAGTTCGGGACATCGCACAAGCAACGGTACTTTTACCGACTCCTCGTAAAAATGGCGTTTATCGATCAAGCCGTGTTCTCCCCAACTAAAACCATTATCGCCCATGTAAATGACCAAGGTGGAGTCATCCAAACCTTCTTTTTCGAGGTACTCCATAACGCTCCCCACACTTTCATCGACCCCCAAAAGCGTTTCGCAATACGCCACCACCATTTCATGGATGTCCCTATTATCGTGATACATAAAATCTACCCCATGCCAACTTATCCGTTGATCCGCTACCCATTGCGGCCATTTTAAATCGCGGTATTCCCCTGTTTTGGTCTGTTCGTAAGTAGCTGGAAGCGTGATTTTTTTTCCTTTATAGGTTCCCTTATGTCTTCGGGCGGGTTTGAACATCCCATGCACTGCCTTATGGGACAAATACATGAAAAAAGGCTTTTTTCTATCGCGCTTGTCCAGCCAATCGATGGCGTGTTCGGTCAGCAGATCGGTGATGTAGGTAGAATCCTTATAGGCTACGCGTTTCCCATTGATATTTATTGTGGGATCGTAATAGACCCCTTGACCGGGAAAACTTTCCCAATGGGAAAAACCGGGTTGCGGTTCATCCCCGTGATCTCCCATGTGCCATTTTCCAAAAAAACTTGTTTGATACCCTGCCTTTTGAAGGTACTGCGGAAAGTAGGTCAAATTACCGGGATCCGGTGAATAGTTATCGATAATCGTATGGTTGTGCGAAAACTGTCCCGTTAAAATACTGGCTCTACTTGGTGAGCATAACGAGGTAGTTACAAAAGTATTGGGGAGGTAGGCCCCCTCTTTAGCCAAACGGTCCATATGGGGGGTTTTCAGCCAAGGAACTTTCCCGGTAAAGCCCATATAATCATAACGGTGATCATCCGTAAGGATAAAGATGACGTTGCGAGGTTTCTTTTTTGGCTCCGGATTTATAGCGTAAAGGCCATTACCAAATAAGAGCCCCATATAAAAAAAGAGCAGAACGGATTTAAACTTTATGTACATATGATGCGTATTTTAAGGGAATCTGGATTAATCTGATTCGTGTTCCAAAAAACCTAAAACGTAGGTCATCGGCGCATTCCAATTTAAACAAATTTCATTGCTGGCGTAACTTGGTTCCTGATCTACCCAACTTTGCATGGGTACGGGATTTTCAGGATATACCGCGCCACCGGCCACATCCTGTAATCGACTATTGGGACCACCGGACAACAGCCCAGGTACCGGATCTTCCAAACCATCGGCCGCACTTTGCCGGTGGTGGATGAACATAGGGGTCTTATCCCCAAAACCGGTAAGATAGCTCACTCCCATGGCATTATTGCCCAAAATATAGTCCATTGCCTGCTGCACTCCGATCAAATATTTCGGACTTCCCTTTAACCGATACGCCTGTGCCATTACCATTGCGGCATTTAGCACATCACTATTGGATCCCCAATGAAAATCATCGATCGGCTGAAAATAATCCAGTTCTTGGGCACTGGTCACCAAACGGTCCGCCGAGGCAATTATTCCGTTTTTGATACTGTTGTAGAAGGGTTCCGAAATGGCCTCCTTATTGTCCAACAACGTAAACATTCCCAGAAAACGCATATAGGCCGTCCAGCTTTCTCCCGCCTTAAAATTAAAATCGATAGCCTTCTTTTTTATGTTGTTGCGATACACACTATCCTGGGTGGCGACCAACAGTTCCGCATTGGCCCAAAACCACTCGTCCTCAAAATCGGCGTCCCCGTATTGCCCGGTATGCACATCCTCAGGATTGGTAAAGGCGACAGCGGGGTTTTCCATGGCCCAATCGTAGGCTTTTTTGGCCGCTGTGAGGCACTTTTCCGCATAAGCGCTATCAACGGTCTTAAAAACCCGATAGGCTTGGGCCGCACAAGCCGCAAAATCCAATGTGGCCGTTGTTCCTTTCCCAACGATATACCGTTGACTAGTGGCTGCGGAAGGCATCACCATTCCTTCAAAATTCTTTGTAGTGAGTTTATGAAAAAGCCCGCCATCCCCATCTTGCATCGTTAGGGCCCAATCCATTTCATACTTTAACTCGTCAAGATAATCGCTTCTGCCGTTCCCACTTTCAGGGATATTGAGCATATTATCGGATACAAGCTCCGGATATTGCTCTTGCAATAGGTAAAACTGCCCTAAGGGAAAAGCGGCGTTTACGATATATTTATTATAGTCGCCCGCATCGTACCATCCCCCTGGGGAACTGATGTATCCCGATGTTTTTCCGGTAGAAGGATGAAAGGGTATACTGTCGTCCAAATGGGCGATGTCCCGATGCCATTTCCCTGCATGTTCTTTTTTTAACGGGATGCCCACGCGTTGGTAGTAAAGCCCTTTGATCGAACCTAAAAACGCCTCGTGCAGTACATTTTTCTTGATTTTAAAAGGATAGGAATATCCTAAATCCGGTACCAACAACAGGTACGTCCCCGGAGTCGTCAGTTTTGTAAAATCCGCAATGCGCACCGTTTCCCCTGCCAATTTCCAATCTTCGGCGGACGATAGCGTGCCGGTCAATAGTACGTTCATGGCCACGCTATCCACTACCATGAACTTTTGGGTTTCGGGACCGTCGACGATGACGGCTTTTTTGATCGCAGCCGGATAATACCCGATTTGGTTCAGCCGTATCTGTTCAGAAAAGGTATCGGATATTGGAGGTAGGGATTCTTCACAACTTGAACATAGCATGAGTATGGCCGTTGTACAGCAAAGAAAAAGAAGTTTAACAATACCTTTCATGGGTTTCGGATTGATTATCCTGGTAATCTACTAAAAAACGGTCACTATCGATCACTTCGATTGTATCATTTGAATACCTAAAAATATCATATCATCAAAAATAGGGTACGATATTTCGGTTAGCCGTAAAAATATTTTAGTTTTCAATCGGCATGGTTAGAAAAACATCAAAAAAGATAGGCCTTTGGGTGGGGTTGGTTTCATTTTTAATAGTACTTGTAGTTCCTTTTCCCGAAGACTTCCCTAGTTCCGGTCAACGTGTTTTGGCGGTAGCGCTACTGATGATCGTTTGGTGGATCGCAGAGGTAGTGCCCATTTATATGACGGCCTTTTTACCGGTAATCCTGTTTCCCTTTCTTGGTATCATGACCTCGGCAGCGACCGCCCGTAACTATGGCCATAATTACGTGCTCATGCTACTTGGCGCTTTTATCTTGGCAAAAGCCATTGAAAAACAGGGGCTTCACAAGCGTATGGCTTTATTTACCATCACAATTTTAGGGTCCGGAAAACGCGCAATGGTCTTGGGGTTTATGGTCGCAACCGCCTTTCTTTCCATGTGGATCACCAATATGGCGGTCGTGCTTATCATGTTGCCCGTTGCGACCGCTTTGATACAGAAATTACCCGTTGATGAAAGGCATAACTTTGGACTTGCCCTGCTTCTTGGTATTGCATATGCCGCTAGCATTGGAGGTACGGGAACCTTGATCGGCACCCCTCCAAATATGGTGTTCGCAGGCCTGTTCAACAAACTGTATCCGGACGCCCCGGAAATCGATTTCTTTCAATGGATGAAAATCGGGATTCCCGTGGTAACCTTGTTCGTACCGCTGGTTTGGTTTTATTTGGTATGGTTTTTTAAGGTAAATGGAAAAATTAAAGGGGGAGCGGCTTTCATCACCGCGGAACAGGGACAACTGGGGCGAACCACCATTGGGGAGAAAAGGGTGCTATTGCTTTTCTTGTTTACCGCCTTGGGATGGATCTTTAAAAGCGACCTGATATTGGGGGCCCTAACCATACCCGGTTGGAGTACTATTCTGGGAATTTCCGATTTTGTACACGACAGTACGGTTGCCATGTTGGGCGCTTTTTTATTGTTCGTGGTAGGGGATGGACAAGGGTTTCGGCTAATGGATTGGAAAACTACCCAGAAAATACCTTGGGGCGTCGCCATGTTTTTGGGCGGGGGACTGGCATTGGGTGCTGCTTTTAAATCGTCGGGGGCCGCTTTTTGGCTTGGAAGCGCTTTTCCCGAGATGGGGCATCTGCACAGTTTTTGGATCGTTGTTTTGGTGGTCACCCTGATCGTTTTTGTGACCGAGGTCAACTCCAATACCGCAACGGCCACCATTTTTTTGCCATTATTGGGAGCCATCGCCGTTGCAGGAGAAATACACCCCTTATTGATTATGATACCCGCAACTTTCGCTTGCTCTTTTGCTTTTATGCTGCCATCGGGAACCGGAACCAATACGGTGATTTTTGCCAGTGATCGAATTACCGTTGGAGAAATGGCAAAAACCGGTCTTTGGCTGAATTTGGTTTTTATTTTACTGCTATCCTTATTGCTTTACTTCTTTATACTCCCAGTATTGGGAATCGATGCTTCGGTTCCCGAATGGGCTGGCACAACGGGAAATTAAAACCTCATTATTTACGGGCCTGTGCCATAAACCATTCGTAAAGCTCCTCGGTATTGTATGCAGGAATCCATGAATCGTGTGCAACACCGGGATATCTGGTAAAACGCACGTTGTACCCCATGGAAAGTAGACGCTCCACCATGGTTTCCGACTCCGAAATCGGTATTGATTCGTCCTCTTCGCCATGAAACACCCAAATCGGCATTTTTTTATCGATCCAGGCGGCATAAGGCAGCGGGGTCATTCCACACACGACGGCCATTGCAGCAAAGGTTGTGGGATATTGCACCGCCATTTCCCAGGCCGCCCCACCTCCGCGACTGAGTCCGGTGAGGTAAATACGGTCGGGATCGACATGATTGTTGGCCACGATCGTATCCAACAACTGTTTTACGGCCACGGTATTCCACCACTTTTTTTTGTGCGGGTTTTGAGGAGCCAAGATCAAGAAGGGAAACTCTTTTCCCCTAGCGATCAATTTTGGGGGTCCGTTGCGCTTTACGGCGACCAAACTATCTCCCGATTCGCCTCCCCCATGCAAAAACAACAGCAAAGGAAAACGCTTTTCGGCCAGGGTATCGTACCCCTTTGGATAATAAAGGTAATAGTCAAAGTGTTCTTTGATAACGGTCTCTTGAGAGGAATCGATCAATTGCGCCTTGGATTGGGCCGCGCAACCTTGCGTCAAAAATGCTATTAAAAGACCGTAAAAAAAATGCTTCAAAATATCGGATTTAGTTCGCGAAGGTAATCAACCTTTGCGGTTCCACATTCGACTATGCACTGCAATTATAAAATTGGCACTAATCGTTAATGGTATTTTCAAGGACAAAAAAGTCCGTCGCTTCATGGTTTGGATATCTAAAAATATCCATATCCCCATCCGCATCGTAGTCCACTGCCTGACCGTTGTATATGCCATTGGTGTCGATAACCATTTCCTCGTATTCGTTATACCCGCCTTTGTTCAAAAATATGGATACATCGAAGTTTTTTTGATCAAGATTTACGGCCCGAGCAAAATTGATTCCGGCCAAAACATCCAAATCGCCATCAAGGTCAAAATCATACACCTGTAGCGTATGGCATGCCGGAATACTATCCTTGATGATTCGACTTTGCCACTCGTCCCCTATCTTCTTGTAAGCGACCAATGGATACCCTGCCCGTTCGGAATGCGCCATAAAAATTTCTACAAGGTAATCGTTATCGACATCTACCATAAAGGTTTTTGTCCCGTTTCTGGACCAATCCCCCTCTTGATCGTTCCACATTTCATCTAAATTTTCGGTCTGCCATTCCTTGGTAAGATCGGCCCCTGGATTGTAATAGACCAAACCGGTAGCCACGATATCCGGATACCCGTCATTATCGACTTGGCCGACAGCCATACCTTCATGTAATACGTCGTTTTGGATGTATTGTACCCGTTCCCATGTATCGGGGCCGTTTTGCTGAAAAATACTGAGGGTGTGCTCATCAAAAGTAAGAATGGCGAGGTCCATAACGCCATCGGTGTTAAAATCGGCAAAACTTACGTCTTTTACGGCATCGGGTACGGTACCGATGGTGTGGGGCTTCCATGCATTCCCGGTGTTTTCATACCAGAACAATTCTGCAGTGGCCCCGGCATCGACCCATTCGCCCGGGTGTTTAATGGCAATAACGTCCATATCCCCGTCACCGTCAATATCGTTGGCTTCCAGATCGCCCCCGGCAAAAAGTCCGCCCGTTATCGGTTTTTCGGCAATAATATGCCGTTCCCATGGGCCCGCTTCTTTTTTACCTTCATAGTAGCCCAAATACCCGCCCGCGGAGTTATTATTGATGAATACCAGATCTACGATACCATCGCCTGTAACATCGGCCGGGCTATGCGCCCACCAAAATTTGGCACTATCCACGATCTTCCGCTGTTTAAAAGCCAGTGCCTTAAGGGGGGCTTCCTTTTTTTCGGGAGTAACTTGTTTTTTTTCTTCTTTGCAGGACTGCAATGCCCCACCACAAAGCAAAGCGACCGTTAGTAAGAGAATGTAGCTGTTTTTTTTCATGGTACTAGTTTAATGGCTTGATTATACTATTAATTTGTTTTGCAATTTTATCGTGTGTTTCCTGATTCTCGACAGCGAAGTCGGTCCAACCCAAAATAAAAGAATTGGGACCCTTTAAAAGGGGTTTGGTATTCTTGCCCCTTCCGAAACCGAATACCGTCATACCGTTTTTGCTAAGCGCGCCTTCTTCGGTATTACCGAGATAGGACATCATGTCCGTATGTGTATCGGTTTTCTTTTGGGCAACATAAAAAGAGGCTGCCACTCCGGATCGTGAAAAATACGCCCATTGGTAATTTCCCCAAGCCACGGTTCCTTTAAAAAAATCGGGTACGTTGTCCTGAAAACGGGTACTATCGGTTCCAAAGTACGATTTTTCCGGACGGTAGGCCCCGCCCGGGGTTCCCTCGTACAAAAACCAATAAGGAGTGCTTTGATCGGTTTCCAATATGTTCAGTTCAACATAATTGTCGTAAAAACGCCATTCCCACTTCCATTTTCCACTTTTGGTGGTCGTAGTAATGACGGTATCGCCCGAAACAACGGAAGTACACTTATCATGACCGGGGTGCCCCGCCCCACCGTCGGTTTCGGAGCCAAATACCAGATTGGGAACGCCGCGAAAGGAGGAGGCCGCCGAAGCGGGATACTGGTCCCAGGGTTCGGTCCGATAGGCTACCCAATCATTACCATAAGTATCGATCATTCGTGAAAAACCGCCCCCTGCCCGATCTAAATAATAGGTTGCCGCTTTGGTATAAACGATATAATGCGGTCTCCCTTCATACTCCCCTTCACTGATCTCAACGGCTCCCCGGCCCGATCCGGAGTGTTTTACCTTTAGCATGATACCGGGCCATTGTACTTCCATGCCATGTACCATTTCACCATCGTGTAAGGGGGTTTTGAGTGTTTTGAGTACATTCTTTCCTTTTTTAATGCCACCAATTTCCGCTAAAAGCCAGTCATGCCAATGTGCATCGTAGCAAGGAACCTTCTTATCGGCGGCCTGAACGGTTCCGTTCAGTTCGATACCCTCGGAATAACAAGGACTCCAACTATTCCAAAACAAGCTGGCCTCTTTCACCTCCGATCCGGATACCGGACTATTGAAATATTGTTCGTGTTCTCCATTTCTGGTGGTCCAAAAAGGTGGTTGTTTCCACGGTTTCAAAAGCGTTACCGAATGGTTTCTTTTGATTTTTAGGCCATTATCGACTGGAATAACGCGGGTGAGACCATTGGTATCTGTCGCCAACGCGATGATGCGTACAGGATCCATTTGATCTGGAAGGATATCGGGATTCAAGCGCATTTCAAATGGTGCTTCGTACCGAATGCCCAATTGCCCTTCCCGTTTGCCACGATGATGTCGAAACTGCCATTGCCGGTATTTTCCATCGCCCTGTAGGTTCACATCTTCAAATAGGCCGATATATTCCACGGATGCGATATCCGGCGCATCGATCATATTGTAAATGACTTCGGAAAGCACCTCTTTTTGATCTGTTCCATCAAACACCCTTTTCATACGGGCCGATTTTTTCACCCCATATGCCGTTGCCCGATCTGAGGCATAATACAGCCGGAGTACCACTCCATAAATCAGATTTTGGGGCCAACCCCAAGCCTGGTCCTTGTTTACCGTTAGTTTAAAGGTGTTTTGGTTCCCCGCTTTTAAATCTGCTATGGCAACCGGTACCCGAATATTACTATGGAACATATAGTCGGTAGCAGGGTCGGAAATCAAAACCGGTTCGGGAAGGGGAATCGGTTTTCCCCCATTGAACTGAATGGTCAGGTTTTTGGTATCCTCATGCGATTGTACCCTTTCCACGATGACCTCGGCACCGATAACATTGGACAGGTCTACATCGGCATCCAAGGTGATGAACCCGTCCCGATGCAAATCTTGGGGGAAATGGTCTTCATTTATGGTATAATCGAGTTTTCCCCCTACCCTTAGAAACTTGCCTTCATCTTTTGCTTCCTCGGGAGTCCATGGGTACTCCCTAAAAATCATACCGGTCTTCAGAGAGCGTATGGCGTCGTTTCGCCAAACATGCATGTATTGGTGCCGGTCCCATCCCGAACCGATAATGTCCAAATCACCATCGGCATCCAAATCGACCCATTGGGTTCCCAAATGGTTTTCCTTTCCGGTATCCAAGATGCTTTTTGAAAAAACACCGGTACCGTCGTTTTTCCAAAGCTGCAGTTCCAATGCGGTTCCCTTGTGTTCGGCGGTAAGCAAATCAATGTCCCCGTCCTTATCGATATCGGTAATATCCAGATTGTTAATGGAGAATTGGGTAACGATCTTGTTTCGGGTCCACTTGGTCGTACTTTCTTGGGCGAACCACCAAAAATTAGCGTCCGGCTCAAGTCCGGGATACCGTTCTTCCGTAATTACAATATCCGTTTTACCGTCCCCATCAAGATCGGCAACTTCCACCCGGTCGATGGGATGCACGCTCTCCCCTACCACCGTAGGCTTCCATAAAACGTCGATATTTCCTGGATTTTCATACCATACCAATATTTTAGGCTCGCCCTCTCCTTCCGGTCTTCGGCCTGCCGCAATATCCAAATCACCGTCCCCATCGATATCACCTACCCCGATGCCCTCATCGGAGGTATTCTCACAAATCATTTTTACATTCCAATCGATACCCCCCTTTTCATTTTCCAGGGCTTGTACCGCATAAATATCCCCGTCTCCGGCGATTACAAATTCCTTTGGGCCACCAGGTATCAGTTGGGCCTTTTCAAAACCTTGACTATTGACATGGCTAGTAGCCGGTACCTCGCCTATTTTTGTGCGTTGGTATCGTGTTCCCTCCACATTGGTTGCTTCGTACCAATAGAGATTTGGTAATGCCATGGCTACAATATCGACATAGGGGTCACCATCGATATCCATCATAAGGATGCCGTCCACATTATCATCAAGAACGGTGCGTCTCCAATTGCCCTCCATCGCTCCGCCAGGGTTATGATACACATACCGGCCCGAAAGAATATCCATATTACCGTCACGACCTACATCGCCTGCATCCAGACCAAAATAGCGCAGCCATTCCGGCTCCGCCCAATCGCCCCACATTTGCTTGGTACTGTCGATTTGAATATATGTAAAGTTATCCTCGGGTTTTAGTTGACCGAATACCTGTACCGTGAATAACAACAGCGCTCCGATACTTATTTTATATATGCTTTTGATCATAAATGAGTTTGTTTAAGTCGTAATAGTGCTCTTTCTTGCCTATTATATGTGCCGTCGGAGGTATTAGTTCAATCCATATTTTTTCAAAAAAGGACGCATTGCTTTCGCCCATTCCGGATAGGCGTTGGGTTTCAGGTGCGTATTGTCCTCCAAAACAAATTCTTCCAATATATCCCCATCTTTGCAAAGAAAGGGGCGCAAATCCATAAAGTCGTACCCTTTTTCGGTACAAAATGCCTGCATACGTGTATTCAAGGTATCAATTTCGAGGTTACGCTCTTTTTCTCCCCTTTGATATAAAGTGGTCGTAAAAATCGGTTTGGTTCCCAAGCCCGATATGGAATCCATGACCATGGTCATGTTTTGATAGATGCGGTCGGTACCGATGCCCAAGGTATAGTCGTTGATTCCCCCTTTTAGGAAGCATAGTTTGGGACGGTGGGCTTCTATAAAGTCATCGATTACCCAAGATAATTGTTGGGTGGTCCAACCGGGCTTACCGCCGTTGAATACATCGGTCCTATTCAACTGTTCCTGCCAGTCCCCTACGTAGGTAATGGAATTTCCCAGCATTACGATATTGACGGTGTCGACCGTCATTCCTTTTTCATCCGTAATCGAAATGGTATCCGTCGCTATAGCTTTTTCCATTTGCGGCGGGTCGCTATTCGGTTTTCCGACCTTTCCCCACAACACGATATAAAGCACCAAAACGATATTTAGTAGAAGGGATAACGGCAATACATACTTTTTCATCTGGAATCCGAGTTGATGTTGTTCGGAAAGATAAAGAACGAAGTCCAGAATGCGTACTATGATTTTATCAATAACCGTTAAAAATTCGATTTAAAGCAGCGCTATAATTTTAAAAACCGCCCTTTTCATAAATCTGGACCAAACCAGAACAAAAAAAGCTCCCGATTTCCGGGAGCTTTTTAATATGCTAGCATAAAATGTACATCAACGGTAAAGGGTAAAATGCCCTACGAATTGTGTATTATCCTGGCCATTTTGATTTACGACGTACCAGTAGTCTCCCGATGGCAATTCTTTACCTTCATAGGTACCATCCCAATTTTTGACTTGGTCCAGTATGGCGACTACACGACCGTATCGGTCATAGATCTTCACTTCGATATTTGGGAAAAACTCTCGATTACCAATTTCCCATTCATCATTCTCTAAATCGTTGTTAGGCGTAAAGAAATTAGGAATCTCCAACATTCCGGTAAAGGTGAACTCAATGGCCGCACTTACTTCACAACCCAATTCGTCCACGACCCGTACGGTAACCGAAGCATCTTCGTTCGATAGGAATATGTTATCGGTTCCTTGGGAGACCCCTTGAAAGAAATACTCGTAGGTGCCGAACCCTCCAGTTGCCGTTGCGGTAACCTGGTTGGGACCGGTCGTTTCTAAAACTACCTCTAAGTTTTCATACATTTCGATCTCAAAGACTTCACTCAGCTCGGAACATCCATTTTCGTGGAACAAATAAACTTGATAGCTGCCTGGTGGCAAGTTGCTCCAAGCACGTTCCCCAGTGGCCAATAATCGGCGCTCCGCATTTTGTTGGTCTTCCGGTAAGAGCAATATTTCCGGGGCTATTGCATTTATATCTTCCAAGTAAAAAGTAACACGCGGTAGTACGCTCTCATCGATCATTTCCACACTTACGCTGCTGTTCGGAACATTACCGGAACAGCTGTATTGTGGATCGATAAAGTGATCCAAGAGTACCCCTGACTCTATTCGGAACGCTCCAAAATCCGGACAGCCATTGGCATCCCTTACTGAAATCAGGTATTCATGTTCGGTGATGAACGCGGTTCCCTGATTATCGGTCAAAACCTCACCAGGATAATAGTCGAAATAAGGTGTCGTATCGCTTTCCTCATTATCGGGGAATACTTTTTCTATTTTGATTTCATAATACTCGACACCCAAAGCATCTATCAAAGGTGTACCACCATCAATAGGTATGTTTATGGTACCGTCATTGGCGCCCAAACATATTTCATCGGTCACAATGGGATCGGAAACCACCAATTCCTCGACATCCGGAACGGTAACATCTCTTCGCTGGGTACAACCCAATTCGTCAACGATGTTGACCTCGTAATCTCCTGGAGGAAGGTCCCTGAACACAATAAGGTTCGGGTTTGCGGGGTCTGTCCCTTCATAGAACTCGCTTAAGGTCTCGGATATGGAGAAGCGAATGGTTCCCGTACCCCCTTCGGCCTCTATAGTGATCGTACCATCTTCCAGACCGAAACAACTGATCGGGGCCGGTTCTGCCCGTAAGACCACTAATGGGTCTTTGGGAAGAATTTCGATCTGCTCGGTTATCGCGCTACAGGCGCCACTCTGCCCATATACCCAATATATTCCTGGGCCTAGATTTCTAAAGATACCTGTATCGTTGGTGCCTTGAACGATATCGGCAGGAGTGGGTATCGCAGGATCGTTGTACGGTCCGGTAGGGGAATCCACATTACTGCCCAAATCATTATTCACCAAAGTATAACGGTATTGACCGATGGCATTATAGCCTTGTGTTCTGATGATTCCGGTAGCTTCACCCTCACATTTAATGTTGGCATCGACCAAGTCGGGTATCAGTACCAATGGTAGTGCTTTTTCCATTACCAGTTCCGGGGAAGGTACGGGCGGACAGCCATTACTGTTTTGAACCTCGTACCGATAGGGACTTGGATCCGTTGTTACATCCGGAATGGTTATCACCACAGAGTTCACGTCCGGTGAAGTATCACCAGCGGCCCTAAAGTCGGTAAAGGGACCTGTATCGCCAAGACGTCGGTAGCTATAGTCCATTCCCGAGCCGACCACATGGCTTTCCACGGTCAAGCGTAAGGCGGCACTATCACCACAACCCGGAGGGGTAACTTCGGCAATATCTACTCGTAACGGTTCAGGGTCTTGTATTGTTTCCACAAGAGTTACACCATTACAATCCCAACCATCGAAAATAGTAATAGAATAATTTCCGGCCGAAAGGTTCGAGAACACCGGGGACTCTTGAAGCGCATCCGGATCACCAATGGTGTTTCCATCATTATCGATACGGTTCAATTGGTATAGGTATTCTTCCCCATCACCATTGTCATCTTCGCCACCGGTCACATTAAAAGCCCTAATAACACCATTATTGTCACCTGGACAAAGTAGCGGTTGTACCACCTCTATATCAGCGGTAATGGCCGTTGGCAAGTCCAAAGTAACTTCCTGATCTATAGGACAGCCCCGATCGTCTTCCACAAATACACGATAACGCCCTTCGGACAATCCTATAAAACGATTATCGGGTCCGAAACTATCATAGGGCACGTATGCCTCAAAAGCACCTGAAGTTATATTGAACATCTCCAAACGGTATACATAATTACCCCAACCGCCTTCATTGGTCGCGGTGATTTCACCTCTTCCAGGGATAAAACAAGTTACACTCGCCGTTTGTCGAGCATCTATGGTAAGCGCCTCGTTCGGCTGCCTAACCGTAACAATGTTACTGCGGGTATCACAGAATGGTGAATCCAAGGCTTCAACTCGTACCACTAAGTTTCCGCCAGGAACATTGTCGATTAGTTCCGGGGTGTTGATCGGTGCGGCGGTATCAAAATCTTCAACTCTTCCGGTAGTGGTCTCGACTCCTGCAGCATCTACAGTGAATACCTCAGCGCGATATCGTCCCACATAGTTATTTACTTCTAAGCTAATGACACCATCGGTTCCCAAATAACAGGTGACCGGAGTTACCTCGGCTATTACCGCTTCAATATCATTAAAATCGTCAAGGGTGTACGGCTGGGTTACATAAAAACAACCTCCGTTGCTATCATCACTTACGGCAAAGATATAATCGCCAGGTGTGCTTAACGGGAATGTTGCACGATCTGTACCTCCGGTTGAAAAGGACACTCCGGTAGAGAAGGGTAAAAGGTGTATAGTATAATTGCCAGGCCCTTCAAGAACAATGACCTCAAGGGTTGCCGGATCGGTGCCGCTTCCCGTGGCATCACAAGTAAGTGGCTTTGTAAGTGCAAAATCAAAAGTCAGGTTACTTGGTGGATCGATATCCCTTTGCACCGTCAACTCACAACCATTGGCATCACGAACGATAACCGTTGCGTCCTGTACACTACCATTATCGATTACCTCAAAGGTATTGGTGGATTGAAAGGAAGTACCGTCATAGGTGGGATCCCCAGCGATCAATAGACTGTAGCTATATGGTGCGGTACCCGTTGGCGTACCAGAACCATCCAAATTACTGTCGGTAAATACGGTTATTGTAGTCGTATTAAAGGTACTGTTACTGGTATCACAAGCGTAGGGGGATGCCTCCCAATCCATACTTAATGAAGTGGTGGGTTCAGGAACCACTACCGTTCGTCTTGCGGATTCACAGCTGAATTCTGAACTTATCCCAACTTGATAGGCTCCCGGTGAAAGGTCTTCGAATAAATCTTCTACTTGAGAGGTAATTAGTATACCTCCAGCATTGTAAAGGTTGTAGGTAAACGGACCGTCGACCGCGGAAGCGGGATCTATGGTGACCAAAATGCTACCATCGGTCCCACTACCACCAACACCACCGTTACATGAAACTGTAGTTTCAACGGTTGTATCGATTACCGGTGTGGTCAAAGTAGCGACTTCCACGGTAGCGGTATCGGTACAATTAGGAGTGGTATTGGACCCTAGATCCTCCACCTCAATATCATAATTGCCCGGGGCGATACCTGTAAAAATATAATCGGGGCCGGCGTCTACTGGAGGAAAGGGTATTCCCCCTTGCGATAAGGTATACCTAAAATTACCGCTACCGCCATCGGTATTTACTAAAATACGACCACTTGCATTATCACAGGAGGGTTCGGACCCTGCGCTCAAATCGATAGAGAAAAAGTCGAAAACCTCCGCTATTACAGTACCCTCACAACCATTTCCATCCCTTACGGTAATGACATAGGTACCTGGGTTGGCAACAGTAAAGTTAGGGCTGGTCTGAAATCCGTTTCCACCAATATCGTATTCAAAGGTCGTTTCCGGTGCGGGACCTGTTGTAAGTGGAGCGGTTACGTTTATGCTGTATGATGACACGGCAACACATTGGTTGATTACATCAATGGTAGGTGTACCGACGCCCCCTTCCGTATCGATAACCACATCTTCCAAAACGGAACCGCAAGTACGACCGGTAGCACTATCTTGAATATATACATCATAGGTGCCGGGCGCAAGATCATAAGAGGTATCGGTACTGTAGGCTCCTGCACCGGGTGCTGGATCGTTGGCCGTAACAATTGCAAAAGTATATGCGGGCGTACCCCCGATACCACGAACTACCAAGCGACCTAAAGGATCCGTACAACTGGCGCTGCTATTGACATCGATAGCCACAGTCGGAATATCCTGAATCACCGTTGCTACCGCGCCACCATCACAGTCGCTCGTAAGGTCTTCCACCAATACCTGATAATTGCCCGGAGGGAGGTTATTGAAATCCGGAAAAGGACCTGCTGCGGGAACGGTGTTCGGGCCCGCTATAACAGCTCCGGTATCGGTATTTACCAAAGTCACCTCAACAGTGGCACCACTGGCGCCGGATACGGTATAGGATACCGTTCCATTTCCACTGATGTCACAAGAAGTTTCGGTTCCTGTTGCGGTCACTCCTAAGGATGGACCCGTAATTGGAGCTATTTCCTCTACATAACGACAACCGGAAGCGTTGATGACCTCTACAAAATAGGTTACACCGGGTTGTATCTGCCCCGTAAAATCGTGTGTATCAACATCTACGTTCGGTGCGGTCAACGGACCACCCAACAAACCGATTTGATAAGGGGGATCGAGCGCCGGAAGCTCAACAATATCCACAATGTACACTGGATCCGTAGAACAGTCGGGAGGCGTAGTTGTGGTAACGGGAACCAGGTCCAAGTTTAAATCGTTGTCGATGATTACATTTTCACGGTCCTCACAACCCAAATCATCGGTTACCACAACGGTATAGGTACCTTCGGGAACATTTGGGAAATTGGCAGTTGTAGCCGGTGTTGGGCCTACGGTGGCAAAAACAGCTCCAGCGGCATCCAAAACCGTATACGTAAATGGCGCCGTACCATCGGTAATTCCGGTGACATCTATTTCACCGAATGTTCCACCAGGGCTACAGGTTGCATCCGTAATGGCAACCGTGGCATCCAACGGAGGACCTGCCGGACCTATGGTAAATGGAACCGGCACAAAACATCCGCGGCTGTCCCTGACATAATAGGTATAATTGCCCGGAGCAAGATTTCCAAATATTGGCTGGCTACCGTAGTTTACATTATCGGTACTGTACTCATAAGGAGGAATACCCACCGACGTATCGGGAACCAATTCCACAACCCCGGTATTGGGATCTCCACATCGAGGATCGGTAGGAACGGCGGAGGCCACGATCGATTCGATCGGTGCGATTACCACTTCGTTAGTTTCAGTTGTACATGAGGCTCCGGAACCATCAGTGCCGGAATCGGAGACCCGAAATTGATACGTACCATCGTTTGGTGTATCAAAAACGAAGGAATTTCCAGTTATTGCCGTTGTGCCCGAATAAGGCGCACCGTTAAAACTTACTTCATAATTTAAATAGGGTGTGTATCCATCGGAGATATTGACACGGATTCGGGCATCCCGAGTTCCGGTAAGCGTACATTCCAATTCCCTTACAATGGTAATGTTGGTGGTCAGCTGTGGCTCAATGGTGCGGGTAATCGATGCAGGACATTCGTTACCATCCCTTACCTCGATGGTGTACGTATCCGGAGCCAAACCACTAAAGGACGGACTTGGTCCCCAAGGTCCTCCATTGATACGATACTCGTAAATACCATCACCACCTGTTGCCACCACGCTCAATGAAGCCGCGTCGGTACTATCGAAACAGAAATCAGAGGTCCCCAAAGAAATCGTTGGAAACTCTAAAGCGGTAAATGTTTTTCCCGGGCTTGATGTTACCACACAACCCAGATTATCTTCCACACGCACGAAATAAGTTTCCGTAGTACTGGTAAGACCGGTAAAATTGGGGTTGCTCCTTGGTCCTGCGATAATCGAACCGTCGGCCCGTACAAGACTATATCGGTTACCGCCCCAACCACCGGAAGCATTGGCATTGATGGCCCCACGGTTATTGTTCTGACAGCTCATCTCGGTATAAATGGGATTTAACGAGAGTGGTGCGGAAGGCTCGGCAATCGTCAAAGTTGCCGAATCAACACAGTTCGTATCGTTATCCGTTACCGTAATCGTATAACTGCCTGCGGTAAGTCCCGTTAAACTGATCAGGTTATCGGTCTGGTTGGTCACCACAGGATTAGCGTCAATTTGGTAGTTGTAAGTTCCAGCAAAACCATCAACGACAAAACGTCCCGTTCCGTTAGATTCACCTACACAAATGACCTCTGAAAGGGTCTGTGCCGAAACGCGAATCGATGAAATATTATCAACGGTGTAGCTTTCCTCATAGGAGCAACCTTCATCATCCGTAATCTGGAATACATAACTACCGACCGTAAGCCCTGCAAACGTATCGCTACCTCCGTTGTCAACAACGGATGGGGATATGATACTATAATTTACTATAGGATTCGTCGACGTTGGTGTCAACTGTACAGTGGCAGAGTTCGTAGAACAATCCAGGGCAATCTCGGCAAAATCGATATCGGTGGGTTTGTCCAAAGCGGCGAATACCACTTGGCCCGCGTCGGCAACACATCCGTTTTGATCCCTGACCTGCGTATTATAAGTACCGATAGGCAGATTGCTAAATACTGTTTGACCAGCTACAAAACCCGAACCGATACTGTAGGAATATGGCCCTACCCCCCCAGTGGCGGGTGTAAAAGTAATTTCACCGCCGGTTTCATTCGCGCAGGAAGGGGTTGAATTACCGGTTGCCGTAGAGCTTATGGTCGAAGGAGTACCTACCGTTTCGATCCGTGGAGGATCATTTACCGGAGGGTCCGGATTGGGAAGTGTACATACAAAGGAGTCTTGCTCGTAGCGAACCACCATATTATACGGTCCTGGCGCCAAGTTGGCAAAAGTGGTACTATTTTGAAAAGTAGCACCACCATCGTTACTAAAGGTTAGCGTATATCCATTACTGTTCACTACATTTGCCACAATACTACCATTGTTGGTGCTACCACAAGCCGCGTCCGTAACGGTATAATTTACGACTGGAGCTGGAAGGTTTTCCACGTCAACAGCTGCGTCTTTAGTACAACCACCAGCATCCCTAACGATAATGTTGTAAGTACCAAAAGTAGAAACATCAAATGTGACATTATCCGTAAAAGAACCTGTAAATGGTGCACCATCCACACTATAAGAATAGGGTGCGGTTCCACCACTCGCTTCCAAGAATACGGGAACAGAAGTGGCCCCACAACCAAAACTATCGGTGGCATAAGCTGCCGCATCAATAGGGGAAACACCATCTCCTATGGTAATCGGTACTGGACCACTTCCTTCATCAATGGTATCGACCAAGGCTGTACAGCTACCGGCAGCCGAAACATCGACCATATAGGTACCTGGACCCAAATTACTCCATGTTTGCGTACTTCCTGCTTTTGGCCCTGCTGTATTAAAGGTAGAACCATCCTTGATTAATCGGAAACTATAAAATTCCGGGACATCAAAAATCTCTACCGAAATGCTACCAAACTCCCCATCACAGGTGATATCGGTTCGGGATACCTCCACACGGATGTCCAATTCGTTAACGGTGACCGTGTTCGATGGAAAAATACAGGAACTTGCCGAAGCGCCGTCCAATTTTGCATGTACTTGATAGGTACCGGGAGTTGTGATCGGAAAGTCAGGGTTTGCCTGATATCCAGTGTTATCCGCGGGATCTCCTATGGTATATACGTAACCCGCAGGAAGATTGTTGATTTCTACCCTTCCAGGGTTTCCACAAATAATATCCGTCTTCACGAGGTTTGGACTAACGGGATTGGAAGTTACCCTAAAATAGAACCATGCTCCACCGTTCACCCGAACCCGATACTCTCCTGCAACATCTGGATCACTGGCATCTAAAGGAAAACTGTTGCCCGTAAAAGTAGATCCACCAGTGGAAGGCCAACAACTCGGATCGATAACCGGGCAGTTGTCGGTACCGACCAAACTACAGCTTCCTAACTGTTGCTGCCACTCTACCGTTCCGGACTGCGATACCGTAACATTTCTATCATCATTGGTTCCACACAGAAAAAATTTGGCCATAAACGAGCCGTCTACGGAACAAAACACTTCTTCATCGGAATTTTGGACAATGCTCATAAACATTGGAGCACTTGAAATACCGGTAGCCAAATCGGCACCGTTCCGGGCAGCCTTGTTGGACAAAATATCCAACGTACCTTGACTTAGGGTGCTTTTCTTTTTTTCGGAAGACTTATCTAAAGCGATGGCTTCTATGATACTGGTGTAAACAGCACTGTTCGCAATAGCGGAGGTACATACAACGGAAAGGGCCAGTAACACTGTGGCATACACAAGATGCCTTGTTTTTTTTGGGAGCATAGGTTAAGTTTCTTTGGTAAGAACACAGGAGCTTTGGGATCTCGGAGTATTCTTTAGCGTAATTGTTTAAACTTATAAAATCTCTTTATATTTAGGCGTTTCAGCCACCTTAGTAATATTCATCTAACGTAATATTGTGAAAAATAGTGTACTCTTTGTTTTGACCCTTCTTGCAACTATTCAAGCAAAAGCATATCAATTACCTGAAAATGAATTGATTACACCTGAAAATCCACCATTCACCGCAACCCTAATAATCGATGAACTGCACAATCCGTGGGGTATGGCGTTTTTGCCCGACAAAACGATACTTGTTACCGAAAAATCCGGAAAATTGATACACTGGAAATCTGATTCAAAAACATTCATTACAAACCTGCCGAAAGTATATAACCGAGGGCAGGGAGGGCTGATGGACATTGCCGTTCATCCCGATTATACTACCAATGGCTGGATCTATTTTACCTATGCCAGTACCGAAGGGAAAGCCAAAGGTGGCCATACCGCGCTCATGCGGGCCAGGATCGAAAACAATGCCTTAATCGATAAGGAGCTGCTATACAAGGCCGCACCGAACACTACAAAGGGACAACATTTTGGTTCCCGAATCGCTTTCGACGATCAGGGCCATCTCTATTTCACCATCGGCGAACGGGGCGCCCGCGACGAAAATCCACAATCGTTACAAAGGGACGGGGGCAAAGTATACCGGTTGAACGACGACGGTAGCATTCCCGACGACAATCCGTTCGTTGACAATACGACCGCCAAATCGGCCATTTACAGTTACGGTCACCGAAATCCACAAGGTTTGGTAAAACACCCGCGAACGGGAAAACTATGGAGCCATGAGCACGGGCCACGTGGTGGGGACGAAATCAATATTCTTAAGGCAGGCGCCAACTATGGATGGCCGTTGGTAACCTATGGGATCAATTATGACGGGACGGCCATTACCCCCTATACCGAAAAAAAAGGCTTGGAACCGCCATTGCATTATTGGGTACCGAGCATTGCCCCTAGTGGCATGGCCTTCGTTTCCACCGATACCTACGCCGGATATGGCGGAAGTCTATTGGTCGGCTCCTTGGCATTTCAATATCTGGAACGGCTTGTTATCGAGAACAGGCAAGTGGTAAGACGCGAAAAACTGCTGGATGGCCTGGGTCGCGTTCGGAACGTTAAAGAAGGGCCCGACGGGTATCTTTATGTCGGTGTTGAAGGGAAAGGCATCTACAAGCTAACTCCCAAAAAATGAGGGTATTGCCAAACACCACTATCAGGGTTTCTACAGCTATTCAAGGAAGGAAATTGAATCGATTTTACAAAGTTCGATAAGAAAAACACCACAAAACTAACGCCCTGCGTCCAACGCTTTTTTTACCGACCCGTGTTTTTTGAGGAGCGCCTCCGCCGTCTCATAACCTACCCCGAGCCCCTCCATAACGTAGCGCGTACCGCGATCTACCAACTTGTCGTTGCTCAGTTGCATGTTGACCATTTTATTCCCTTTTACACGCCCGATACGGATCATTAGGGCCGTCGAAATCATATTCAATACCAGTTTTTGCGATGTTCCACTTTTCATTCGCGTACTACCGGTAACGAACTCGGGACCCACATTGACTTCAATAGCGATGGTAGCTACCTTGGACAACGGTGATCCGGGATTATTGGTAATACCACCGGTCAAAAGCCCATTGGCGTTGGCATCGGCCAACCCTCCCAAAACGTAAGGCGTGGTTCCCGAAGCGGCAATACCGACAACCACATCGTTGCTATTGATATCGCGTGCCTTTAGATCCAACCAAGCTTGGGTTCGATCGTCCTCCGCGTTTTCTACCGCTTTACGAATGGCGCCATCGCCTCCGGCGATCAATCCTACAACACGGTCGTGGGGCATTCCAAAAGTGGGGGGTATTTCCGAAGCGTCCAAAATTCCTAGGCGACCACTGGTCCCCGCGCCGATATAAAACAAACGCCCTCCTTTTTGGAAACGTTCCGCCAAAGCATCGACCAAACGGGTTATTTCGGGAATAACGTTATTTACCGCTTGCGCTACCTTTTGATCTTCTTGGTTCATGGCCGCCAGAAGCGTAGCCGTGTCCATTGTTTCCAAATGTTCATGATTGGAAGGTGTCTCGGTAATCTTTATATAGTCCATTTATGTTTCGTCAATTTTAAATCCCGGGCGAAAAAGTAATACATTATTTAAAAATCACCATGGAATTTCGAGAAATGTATTGTTTAAGGCAAATATTGTTATAACAACCGAATGTCATGGTTCCTAAATAGGTTCAGCAGATTATTGTTGGGGTCCAACTCGGTGATCATGGTGTTTATCATGTTGATATCGCAGGTCCTATATCGGTGTTGGGAGTTCAGTTTCTCCGATATGCACAGTAACACCGTTTTTTTTGACGCCTTGATGACCGCCTTTTTTAATTGTACGATCTCCCAGTCGAACTCCGTAAGCCCGTGAAGGGAATCTACATACCCGGTTCCGGTAAAACAGTAGTCGACCATTATCTCGGACAATTGCTGTACCGTTTGGGCACCCATGGCGATCTGGGAATCGGCCGACAACTGCCCCCCGATAAAAATAACCGTTACATTAGGCTTTCGCAGCAACTCAATAGCCACGGGCAAGCTGATGGTAAAGCAGGTCAATTTCATATCCAAGGGAAGCATCCGCGCCATTTCCAAACAGGTAGTGCCGCCATTGATAAAAATGACGCTCCCTTCTTTGAGAAGACTTATGGCCTTCTCGGCGATAATTGTTTTTTCAGCAAGCGCATATACGTTCTCGTTGGTCCTTCGCTGACCGGTAAAGCCCATAGAAATGGCACCACCATGTACTTTTCGTAATTTCTGCGCTCCGTCGAGCTCCTTCACATCACGCCGAACAGTATCGATGGAGACGTCCAATGATTCGGCAATATCGCTTAGCAATACCCGATTGTGCAATGCCACCTCGTTCAAAATTACCCGTTGCCGTTCTTCTTTTAACATCAATTATCACGCTTTAACAAGGGCAAATATAGAAAATTAAATCAAATGCGTTTTTTTGCCGCTTATCAGGCTAAAAAATAACTATATCATTTAAAAACGGCATTAAAAAGCAAAAATAACAGCACAAAACCGCAAAATTGATTTATTTGTGTATCTTTGGTCAGTTTGCAAAAACGCGTATCGCATTAAAATCAACGTCCAAAAACGCACGAAAATGAATGAAATCGTAGACGAGACATCCCGAAAGTTTGAAAAAATACACACGGTCATCCACAACAGTTCCCAAGAAGCCTCGCTTTCCGTCGCCAATGAAATCGCATCCTTGATCCGCGAACATCAAGCAAAGGGAAAAAAATTGGTACTTGGTCTGGCAACCGGTTCGACCCCCACTAAAGTATATGACTACTTGGTACGGTTCCATCAAGAGGAGCAACTCAGCTTCCATAATGTGGTTACTTTCAATTTGGACGAGTATTTCCCTATGGAACCCGATTCCATACACAGCTATGTGCGTTTTATGAACGAACATTTGTTCGATCACATCGATATCAAAAAAACCAACATCCATATTCCCAAGGGTACTTTGGAAAAAGAGGACGTTAGAGAATTTTGTCAGGATTACGAAAAAAAAATCGCCCAATATGGGGGAATCGATATACAGATATTGGGGATTGGTAGAACAGGACATATCGGCTTTAACGAACCGGGATCATCCTTGAAAAGTAGTACGAGAATGGTGCGTTTGGACCGTGTTACCAGACTGGATGCCGCCAGTGATTTTTTTGGACTGGAGAATGTACCCTCCAAGGCGATTACCATGGGCGTAGGTACGATCATGGCCGCAAAACGGATTATTTTAATGGCGTGGGGCGAGGGAAAATCCGAGGTCATCCAGCAGGCGGTCGAAGGACCTATAAAGGAATCCGTGCCCGCTACTTTTTTACAGCACCATCCGAATTGTGATTTTATTATCGACGATGCCGCAGCATCGTCATTAACGAGGGTCGCGACCCCTTGGCTGACCAGTGAATGCAATTGGACGGATAGCTTGATAAAAAAAGCCACTATTTGGCTTTCCGAACAATTGAACAAGGCCATTTTAAAACTCACTAACGAAGATTATAACGAACATGGAATGGGAAGCCTTGTTGCTGAAATAGGCTCCGCAGAGCATATCAACTTAATAGTATTCAACGGTTTGCAACATACCATTACCGGATGGCCCGGTGGTAAACCGAATGCGGACGACAGCCAAAGGCCCGAACGCAAAAATCCCTATCCAAAAACGGCACTTATTTTTAGTCCGCACCCCGATGATGATGTTATCTCCATGGGCGGTACCTTACTTCGATTGGTGGATCAGGGGCACCAGGTACATGTGGCCTATCAAACTTCGGGCAATATCGCCGTTTTTGATGATGAAGTGATCCGTTTTATGGATTTTGCCACGGACATTCAACAAGAAAACGCCTCCTTGCAACAAAAATTTACCGAAGTCCGCACGTTTTTGAACAACAAGCTCCCCGGACAGATCGACAGCCCGGAAATCCAACGGTTCAAAGGATTGATACGAAAAGGGGAGGCTTTGGCAGCTTGCCGCTATTGCGGGGTAGAAGAAAAAAATGCGCACTTTCAAAACCTGCCCTTCTACGAAACCGGAACGGTAAAGAAAAACCCGTATTCCCATACCGATGTTCAGATTACCTATGACCTGCTACAAAAACTACGCCCGGACCAAATTTTTGCCGCCGGGGACCTTTCCGACCCGCATGGTACCCATAGGGTATGCCTGCAAGTCGTTTTCGAAGCGATCGACCGCTTGGTAAAGGAAGGGGCGGCATGGATCAAGGACTGTTATGTATGGTTGTACCGAGGGGCATGGCAGGAATGGGACATCGCCGATATGGAGATGGCCGTGCCGATAGGACCGAAGGATATGGAGCGAAAGAAAAATGCCATATTCAAACACCAATCCCAAAAGGACGCCGCCATGTTCCCGGGTAATGACGAGCGGGAATTTTGGCAACGGGCAGAACAGCGCAACAAACGGACCGCCAGTAAATACAATGCCCTGGGAATGGCCGAATATGAAGCTATGGAAGGTTTTGTACGCTATAAGTTCAGCTAAAGCTGTAGCTTTACCGTAACGGTCAACATTAAAACCGATATACCGGGCTAGGATGCTCTTGCACCTCCGGTAGACTAACTTGTACCAAATTGAGAAAAGGGACCATCATTTGTTATGTAGCTATTGCGTTATTGATGCTTGCCTCCTGCGCAAGCGTAAAAAACAAACACCCTAAAACCGAATTTCGTGGTTTTTGGGTAGCTACGGTCGTAAATATTGATTGGCCAAAGAATGGCGATGATTCCGTAGCCAAACAAAAAGCGGATTTTTTAAGGGTACTGGACTTTTATGCGCAAATGAACTTTAATACCGCCATTGTGCAGGTACGAACGGCCGGTGATGCATTTTACACTTCGGCATATGCCCCGTGGTCCCGCTTTCTCAATGGTACGGAAGGAAAGGTAAAGACCGAAAAAAATGACCTGTTGAATTGGATGATCGATCAGACCCATAAAAGAGGGATGGAGTTTCACGCCTGGTTAAACCCCTACCGGGCCACTTTCGACCTAAAAACAGAAGTCTTGAGTCCGACCCACGACTTTCACCTGCATCCCGAATGGATGGTCAAATATGGAAAGAAATACTATTACGACCCTGGAAACCCCGATGCACGGCGACGAATGGTGCAGGTAATCGACGAAATTGTAGCCAATTTTGACATCGACGCTATTCATTTCGATGATTATTTTTACCCTTACACCATTGCCGGCGAAGTATTTATGGATAGCGGCACCTATGGTTATCATAAAAAACCGGGACAATCCTTGGCCGATTGGAGGCGAAGCAATATTGATTCCTTGGTAAAAAATAGTTTCGAAACCATAAAAAAAAGAAAGCCTTGGGTCCAGTTGGGGATAAGTCCCTTTGGCGTATGGAAAAATAGTTCTTCGGACCCCAGGGGATCGGATACCAAGGCGGGACAGACCACCTATGACGACCTGTATGCAGATCCCTTGCTGTGGATGAAAAACAAATGGGTCGATTATATGATACCGCAGGTTTATTGGAGCATGGACCTCCCCGTAGCCTCCCATCGCAAAATAGTACAATGGTGGAGTGCCAACAGCCTAGGCACCAACCTTTATATCGGGAACGGCCCCTATAAAATTCGAAACAATAGCGACAAAGCATGGGACGACAAAAAGGAACTTCCAAAGCAAATCGATTTTGGCAGAAGTTTGGGTGCCGTTTCGGGGAACGCTTTTTTTAGCGCGAAAAGCCTAATGGACAAGCATTCCGATGTGGTAAGCTACCTAAAACGCAAACAGTATCGATTCAAAGCGTTGACCCCTGTATCCCATTTGGTAGCGACCAACACGGTTTCACCACGGATTACATCGGTCAATGAACTTAAGGATACCGTACAACTTCTATATGATAGCGATAACACCTACCGCTATGCCGTGTTGTATGCAACAAAAAAGAAAAAGGTCGAACATTCCCCGAAAAAAATTAGCGCTATTGTACCTGTATCGGATGTCGGGCGCTTGACCATAGCAACGGAAAAACTAAAGGGCAGAAAGAAGTTCCACTTGGTTTTTATCGATCGGTATCGGAGGGAAACCCGGCCGATTCCCGTACATTTAAAACGCTAAGGGAGTGGCATGGCGGTTTCCGTTCGGGATGGTTCGGCTTAAGCGTTAACGTTCCATTGTTGCTAGGGCCTCATTGGTAGTATTTAAAAAAAGACTATGACACAAAAAGACAAAGGAGCCTGGGTTTGGGTACCCCTACTCTATTTTACACAAGGGCTTCCCTACGTTTTAGTGGTGACCGTCTCGGTCATTCTTTACAAAAAGCTGGGTGTAAGCAATGGCGATATCGCCCTGTACACCAGTCTGCTCTACCTACCCTGGGTGCTGAAACCGTTATGGAGCCCGTTTATCGACTTAAAAAGCACAAAACGAAAGTGGTTTTTAAGCATGCAACTTATTATTTCCCTGGCACTTTTTGGCGTTGCATTGAGCATCCCCACAAACCTATTTTTTGTTGCTACCCTTGCCTGTTTTTGGATGGCGGCATTTGCATCGGCCACCAACGATATTGCAGCCGATGGGTATTATATGTTACGATTGACCCAAAAAAGCCAATCGTTCTTTGTAGGGGTCCGGAGTACGTTTTACCGTTTGGCGATGGTTACCGGTGAGGGGCTGATCGTTGTACTGGCGGGCTATCTGGAACACAAATACGGCGATACCACCAAAGCATGGAGTATTACCATGGCGGTAACGGCTTTTTTAATGCTGCTTTTGACCGTATCCAATTTCTTTTCCACCGAGGAAGAAATTCCAGAAACCGCGCAGACGGAGAAACCGGATAGTTTTCTAGCGGTACTGTCCTCTTTTTTCAACAAACCGGGCATCGGTATCGCACTCGCCTTTATACTCACCTATCGTTTGGGAGAATCGCAATTGGTAAAAATGGCCGCGCCGTTTTTATTAGATGCACCTGCCGACGGGGGACTTGGTTATTCAACCGAAAAACTTGGGACCATTTTCGGAACCGTAGGGGTCATTTTTCTATCCCTTGGAGGAATATTGGGTGGTATCCTTATCTCAAGGGACGGGCTTCGCAAATGGATGCTACCCATGGTACTCTCCTTGAACCTGCCCAATATACTTTATGCTATTCTGGCGTTTACCAAAACCACAAATATCATATTGGTCACGGTTACCGTGGTATTTGAAAAGTTTGGTTACGGTTTCGGATTTACGGCATTTTTAATGTACCTCATCTACATCGCCGAAGGCAAATCAAAAACGTCGCACTACGCCCTCGCTACCGGATTCATGGCGCTTGGCATGATGCTTCCGGGCATGATCAGCGGATACATACAGGAGTGGCTGGGATACCCGGGGTTTTTTATGTGGGTCGTAGTGGCCGCCCTCCCTGCGCTCTTTTTATTGAAACATATTGTTTACCCTGCCGATTTTGGTAAAAAATCCAGTACCAATGACCTCTAAACCTATAGCCTATGGCCAAGCAAGGAATATACTTGCTCCAAAAGAAAAAATAGGACAGTTGTTTATGCCCGCTGCATTTATCAATGATAGCGAGGAAGAAATTCAAAAGCTGGAGGTACTTATCCGAGAACAATGCATCGGAAGTGTTTGCTTTTTTCATAGCAGGGCCAGTGCCGCGACCAATTTTGAAGGAAAAAAACAGGTGGAATTCAACACCAAAAGTTTTGAGGTGCTCAAACAGCGTATTGCCCGATATCAAAAAGCGGCAAAATATCCTTTGCTCATCGCCATAGATGCGGAATGGGGACTCGCCATGCGCATAGAAAACACACCGCAGTACCCTTATGCGATAAGCCTGGGAGCGATCCAAAATCGGCCCGAGCTTATTTTTGAGGTGGGAAAACATATTGCGAACGACTGCAAAGCGGCCGGCATCCATTGGAATTTGGCTCCGGTCGTGGATATCAACAACAACAAGAATAACCCCGTTATCGGATACCGTTCCTTTGGAGAAGACCGTTCCTTGGTAACCAAAAAGGCAAGCGCCTTTATCAAAGGAACCCAAAGTGAAGGGGTATTGACCAGTATTAAGCATTTTCCCGGGCATGGCGATACCGCCACGGACTCCCATTTGGGGCTTCCCCTGATCGAAAAGTCGAAAGAAACGCTTGTAGCGAACGAGTTGTATCCCTTCCAGGAACTGATTAAAGAAGGGGTCGATTCCGTAATGATCGGACATTTATCGGTACCTAGTCTGGCAGATGGCAAGAAGACGCCCTCAAGTATATGCAAAGAAATTATAACGGGAGTGTTGCGAAAGGAAATGGGATACGATGGGGTCGTTATTTCCGATGCGCTGAACATGCATGCCGTCGCCCAACAATACCCTGTTAAAGGACAATTAGAATGGTTGGCCTTTGATGCCGGAAATGATGTACTATGTTTTGCCGAACATATCGCGGAAGGTATCGAAACCATAGCCCGAAATGCTTCCAAAGACCAAATTGAGAAAGCGTTCGCCAGGATATGGAAATTAAAGGAGAAAGCGTTTTCCAATATTCCGGAGATAGTACCGCAGCTGTCGGACGAAACACCTTTGAACCGGAAGATAGCGTTCTATAGTTTGACCATGATCAAGGGAACGGAAACTATTTTACAACAGTTTCGGGAGACCGCTTTTAAGGTATTCGGGAACATACCGAATACAAATAACAGCTTTCTTAACGCAATTTGGGCACAGCGATCCGTAAAAGCGTTGGAAAAAGATTCGGAAATGGCACCAGATCTTCCCGTTAACGAAAAAGGACAGCCAGTGGTGTTGGCCCTATTTCCCCCGCAGGTAAAGCCCAACAATACCTTTGGCTTTGCCGAAAACGAACTGAACGACATCAATACGTTAATCTTGGAAAACGATGTGGTGCTCTATCTTTTTGGTAATCCCTACTGTCTGGAACATATCGCATTTGAACATACCAAGGCGACCATAGTGGCGTATCAGCAATTTGAGACCTTCCAAGAGCATGCGGCACAACATTTTTTGGGAAAAGCAAAGGCATTGGGAAAGCTTCCCATACAATTGTGAAGAGGTGCACCATTTTTAATCGACGACAGCTAACAAAACCAACTGAACAAGAGTTTAACCCGATCTATGAAAGAAGCAGAAATTTTTAGTTTATTCATTTTCAGCAGACCACAAAATTTTAAATAGATGAAATGAGCCATAACAATTCTTGATACCAACCGAAATGATTATTGGCGAATTACATCTGACCATTAAAAAACAATAAATATTAACAGATGAAAACTTATAAAATAATAGGCCTAATGTCGGGAACCTCCCTAGATGGTTTGGATATGGCCTATTGCCATATTAGTAAAGCGGCGGATGAATGGTCTTTTGACATTTTAAATACAAAAAGCATTGCCTATACCCCTGAAATGCAGTCGGAATTGAAAGACGCAATTTTTCTGAAAGCCGACGCGCTATTGTCCTTTAGCAATGAATATGGTGCTTGGCAAGGCACACAGGTAAAACAGTTTATTGAAGAAAACTCCCTGGAGGTCGATTGTATAGCGAACCATGGCCATACCACGCACCACCAGCCCCAGAACGGCCTCACCTATCAAATCGGTTCGGGCCAACATTTGGCAAATGCTACAGGATGTAAGGTGGCTTGCGACTTTCGCTCCAACGACGTCGCCCTGGGTGGCCAAGGAGCGCCTTTGGTCCCAATAGGAGATCGTCTTTTTTTTGGTGAATATGACTTTTGTTTGAACCTAGGGGGCATCAGTAACATTTCTTTTGAAAAGAACGGCAAACGCATCGCCTATGACATTGGACTGGCGAACATGATCTTAAATTACATCACACGAAAGATCGATCTTGATTTTGACCGTGGAGGTGCGCTAGCGGCCAAGGGAAAGATCAATAACGGAATGCTGGAGCGGTTGAATGCCCTGAAGTACTACCTACTACCCTACCCAAAGTCCATCGGATATGAATGGTTTGTAGAGGAGGTGGCCCCTATCGTCGATAGTACGGAGGACGAAATTGAAAACCTATTGCATACCGCGGTCCATCATATTTGCGAAAAAATTGCCCAACAGTTAAAATTGAACGCTACGAGGGCAAAACAACGGTTGTTCATCACAGGCGGTGGTGCCCTTAACCATTTTCTCATTAAAACCTTAGGTGATAAAATAGGAAAAGACATCGAAATAATAGTACCGGCTCCTACCTTGATCGAGTTTAAGGAAGCATTGGTTTTTGCCTTGATGGGCGCGTTACGTATTGAACGGGAAATAAACGTGTTATGTTCGGTAACCGGTGCAAAAAGGGATTCCTCGAGTGGTGTTTTGTACTTGCCAAATTGACCTTTACCCGGCAATTACCTATCTTGAAACCCAAACCAACGTATTTTTCAACCATACAACTATCATGTACAAATGAACGACAAACAACAAAAAGCCTCCGCCTATTGGAAAGAGAACATTCGCTATTTGGGCATATTACTTGCCATTTGGTTTGCGGTCTCCTACGGGGCCGGAATTTTGTTCAAGGACACTTTGAACCAATTCAAGATAGGTGGGTTTGAATTGGGATTTTGGTTTGCACAACAGGGCGCCATTTATGTCTTCGTCATCTTGATTTTTGTATATGTACGTCTCATGAACCGACTGGACAAAAAGTACGGATACGATGAATAAAATCAAAAACCTAACGAAAAGAAATAGTATCTCCGGGGCAGCAGTCCTTTTGCTGTTTAGCGACCAAACGCCCATCAATTCACAACTATTATGACCGTTCAAACATGGACCTATCTTTTGGTAGGCATTACTTTTGCTTTATATATCGGCATCGCCATATGGTCCCGGGCCGGATCTACCAAAGATTTTTATGTTGCCGGTGGAGGGGTATCCCCCTTGGCGAACGCCATGGCCACTGCGGCCGACTGGATGTCCGCCGCCTCGTTCATCTCCATGGCGGGAATCATTGCTTTTGCCGGATATGACGGATCGGTATACCTTATGGGGTGGACCGGAGGGTACGTACTTCTTGCCCTCTTATTGGCGCCATACCTGAGGAAATTCGGAAAGTTTACGGTACCCGACTTCATCGGAGATCGCTACTATTCCAACACTGCCCGTCTGGTGGCGGTGTTCTGTGCTTTTTTGGTATCCTTTACCTACGTTGCCGGTCAAATGCGGGGCGTAGGTCTGGTATTCTCCCGCTTTTTGGAAGTCGATATCAATACCGGCGTGGTCATCGGAATGATCATTGTTCTTTTTTACGCGGTATTGGGAGGGATGAAAGGCATCACCTATACCCAAGTGGCGCAATATTGTGTATTGATCTTTGCCTTCATGGTACCTGCTATTTTTATATCCATACAAATGACGGGAAACCCGATACCCCAATTGGGTATGGGAAGCACCTTAAACGATGGCTCGGGAACTTTTTTACTGGACCGGTTGAACAGCCTTTCCACCGATCTCGGTTTCGCAGAATACACTTCCGGCTCCAAAAGTACCATTGATGTTTTTGCCATTACTTTGGCCCTCATGGTCGGTACGGCCGGCCTTCCCCATGTCATTGTTCGCTTTTTTACCGTAAAACGGGTAAAGGATGCCCGAAAATCTGCCGGACTGGCCCTATTGCTCATTGCCATTTTATATACGACAGCACCAGCGGTTGCCGTATTCGCCAGGACCAATATGATCAATACGGTAAGTGATCAGGAATATAGCGACATGCCCGAGTGGTTTACCAAATGGGAACGGACCAAGCTGATCAGTTTCACCGATAAAAACGGTGACGGCAAAATTCAATATGTGGCCGATAACGCTAAAAATGAGCTTGTGGTCGATCAGGATATTATGGTGTTGGCCAATCCCGAGATCGCAAAACTTCCTTCCTGGGTTATCGCCCTGGTGGCCGCCGGTGGTTTGGCAGCGGCCCTATCGACCGCGGCAGGCCTATTATTGGTCATTTCGGCCTCGGTTTCGCATGACTTGATCAAAAAGATATTCGTACCGAACATTTCTGAAAAAGGGGAATTATGGGCGGCTAGGGGCGCTGCTACCGTAGCCGTGGTAATTGCCGGATATTTTGGCATCAACCCGCCCGGTTTTGTAGCGGCGGTAGTTGCACTGGCCTTTGGTCTGGCGGCCGCTTCCTTTTTTCCGGCGATCGTTTTGGGAATTTTTTATAAAAAGATGAACAAAGAAGGGGCCATTGCCGGTATGGTGGTCGGTATTTTGCTGATGCTTTTTTATATGCTAAAATTCAAATTTGGAATTTTTGATGGAGGAAAGGAAGCCGTAACCGCACTTAAAAAAGACTGGTGGCTCGGTATTTCGCCCGAAGGTTTCGGAACGGTAGCGATGATCGTAAACTTTGTGGTATCCATTGTTGTCATGAAGTTTACCCCGCCACCACCACAGGAGGTACAAGAAATTGTGGAGGATATCCGAATCCCCAGCGGTGCCGGTGAGGCCAGTGGCCACTGATTTTTTTAATTATTTTTAGTCGTAGAAATCCTTTTTCATGAGCAATTATCACATCAAACATTTAGAAGAATATTTTCAGATATATCGTAAATCCGTTCGCAATCCATCGGCATTTTGGGAAGAAATTGCAGAGGAACACTTTGTATGGCGCAAAAAGTGGAACAATGTGCTCTCCTGGGACTTTGAAAAACCCGAAATCAAATGGTTCGAAGGGGCCAAGTTGAATATTACCGAAAATTGTTTGGATCGGCACTTACCAACACGTGGGAACAAAACGGCCATCTTGTTCGAACCCAATGACCCTGAGGCCGAGGCGGAACACATCAGCTATCAACAGCTGCATGAGCGCGTATGCCGTATGGCCAACGTATTGATCGAAAATGGCATTCAAAAAGGGGACCGTGTCTGTATTTATTTGCCCATGATCCCGGAGTTGGCGGTATCCGTACTGGCATGTGCCCGCATTGGCGCCATACATTCAGTGGTGTTTGCCGGATTTTCGGCCAACGCCTTGTCGGCACGTATCAACGACTCGGATTGCAAAATGGTCATCACCTCGGATGGGTCGTTTCGCGGTGCAAAAACAATCGACCTGAAGGGAATAGTGGACAAAGCACTAAACGACTGCCCTAACGTAAAGACCGTTTTGGTGGCAAAACGCATCGATTCGGACATTACAATGGTTTCGGGTAGGGACAAATGGTTACAACCGCTTCTCGATAACGCCTATGCCGATGCTACGGCAGAAGTTATGGATGCCGAGGCCCCTTTGTTCATCTTGTACACCTCTGGGTCTACTGGAAAACCGAAGGGAATGGTGCACACTACCGCCGGTTATATGGTGTATACCGCCTACACCTTTAAAAATGCATTTCAATACCGCGAAGAAGATGTGTATTGGTGTACCGCCGACATCGGATGGATTACCGGCCACTCCTACATCATCTACGGCCCATTGGCCAATGGAGCGACCACCGTCATGTTCGAGGGCGTGCCTTCATATCCCGATTTCGGTAGGTTTTGGGAGGTTGTGGAAAAACACAAGGTAAATCAATTTTACACCGCGCCAACGGCAATACGTGCCCTGGCCAAGGAAAATCTTGACTTTGTAGAAAAATACGATCTGTCCAGTCTAAAGGTACTCGGCTCTGTGGGCGAACCCATAAATGAGGAGGCCTGGCATTGGTACAACAATAATGTGGGCAAAAAGAAAAGTCCGATTATCGATACGTGGTGGCAAACCGAGACCGGGGGCATTATGATTACCCCGATACCCTATGTTACCCCTACTACACCGACCTACGCGACCCTACCCTTCATCGGAATCCAACCTGCGCTTATGGACGGGGACGGTCAGGAAATCCATGGGAATCAAGTCGATGGTAGGCTTTGTATCAAATTCCCTTGGCCCTCCATGGCACGTACGATATGGGGAGACCATACACGGTATCGGGAAACCTATTTCTCGGCCTACAAGAATATGTATTTTACAGGAGACGGGGCGTTGCGGGACGCTGTTGGGTACTACCGTATTACCGGTCGGGTAGACGATGTAATTATCGTTTCCGGACATAATCTGGGTACTGCCCCGATCGAAGATAGCGTAAACGAGCACCCAGCTGTTGCGGAGTCTGCCATTGTCGGGTTTCCGCACGATATTAAGGGCAACGCCCTTTATGGGTATGTCATTTTAAAAGAAACCGGCGAAGGAAGAGATCGTAACAACTTGCGAAAGGAAATCAACCAACAGATTACGGAACAAATAGGCCCTATCGCAAAACTGGACAAAATACAGTTCGTAAGTGGACTTCCAAAGACACGAAGTGGCAAAATAATGCGGCGTATTCTACGTAAGATCGCATCGAAGGACACTTCCAACCTAGGGGATACCAGTACCCTTTTAAATCCGGAGGTAGTAGCGGAAATCATGGAAAATGCTTTGTAGGTGTTAATGTTACAAAGCAGTACAGGCCAATTTGATCTTCAAAAACCGACGGATCATGAGTTAAATTGGCCAATGGATTAAAAACGAAACGGAAAGAATTCCTTGAAATTTGAAATCATGAAGTGGTATCCGACCTTCTTTATCTTTTTCGCTTTGACGACCATGGGTGCACAAGAACGCTTTGTTCACAAACGAGAACACCAGCAGGCACCTTATGCACAATGGATCAGTTCCGAAGTTACTAGCGGAAAAGAATACGCGGTATTGTTGTTCCGAAAAAGTTTTGAATTGTCCTCGGTTCCAAATACGCTGCCCATCAACATTTCGGCCGATAACCGCTACGATCTTTACATCAACGGAACACCTGTACATCGCGGACCCTCTTTTGGCTCGTTGGAGCGGTGGTATTACGATGTTCTGGACATTTCAAAATATCTTAAAAAGGGCGAGAACACCATTGCCATAAAAGTCTGGAATTTTGGTCAGCACAATGCGCAGCGCCAACAATCGGTACACACGGCCCTTATTGTACAGGCCCAGCTTCCCGAATACGGAGAACAGTTGAATACCGATGACAGCTGGAAGGTTGTACAAGATACCTCTTATCGTCCGGTATTGCTCTCGAACGAAGCCATCGGTGGCGGGTACATCGCTTACCCATCCGATCACGTTCTGGCGGAAGGCCAGCGTCCGGATTGGTATCGTTCCCGTTTTGAGGATGGGGAATGGAAAAACGCGATCAGCCTGGGTTACGGAAACGAAGTTGGGGTCAACTCTTGGAAAACCACCCAGTGGAACCTTACCCCTAGAACCATCCCAATTTTTCCTGACTCCATCGAAAATAATTTTCAAATCAGAAGAATCGAGGGTATCGATACAAAAGGTATCAAAGACCTTCATATTCCACCATCTAGCAAGGTGACGCTTTTGTTGGACAACCAGCACCTCTCCATGGGCTATCCCTTGCTTTTGGTTTCGGGCGGAAAAGGGGGAAACGTTCAGTTGCGTTACCAAGAGTCGTTGTTCGACACGGAAACAGAAGCGAAAGGCGACCGAAATACAATCGAGGGGAAAAAGATGAAGGGCATTAAGGACCTATTCGAGCTTACCGGAAAAGATAGTGTTCGCTATACTCCCCTATCGCTAAGGACCTTCCGTTATGTGGAGTTACAGATCACGACCGGAGAAGACGCGATCATCCTACATGACTATTACAACCGGTACTCGGCATTCCCTTTTAAAAAGACGGGGACGTTCACCACTGAACATCCGAATATCAAAGCACTTCTGGAAGCTTCGTGGCGAACCGCCCAACTCTGCGCGCACGAAATTTATATGGATTGCCCATATTACGAGCAATTGCAATACATTGGCGATACCCGCATACAGGCATTGATCAGCTTATATACTACCCAAAACGAATCGTTGGCCCGTAATGCCATTCAGCAGTTCAACGATTCATTCTCGGCAGTAGGCCTTACGCAAAGTCGCTACCCATCAAGGGTAAAGCAGATCATACCTCCCTTTTCATTGCTTTATATACTGCAATTGCACGATTATTTTATGCTTCGCGAAGACCCTGATTTCATTGCTGACAACATCCATATTGTGCCCTTGATCTTAACTTGGTTCGAACGATACTTGAACGATTCGTACCTCATTACGGGAATTCCGTATTGGAACCATACCGATGGTGGTGCCAAGGGCTTTGTAATAGGGGAACCGCCTTACCTCAACCAACGCCCGAATGCCCAATTGGCCCTTTTATTGGCCTATGGTATCGATTCGTATTTGGAAATGGCCCAATCACTTTCCCTAGAAGTCAATACTGCACACTATAAAGAAATATCGGATCGAATTAAGTCGAATGTGCTCGAACACTGTTTCGATCCCGAACGGGGACTACTGGCAGAAAGCCCAAAAAAAGAGGTGTTCACGGAGCACACCAATTCCCTAGCTATTTTGACCGATGTTCCGGGCATCGCCCCCTCGGAACTGGCACAAAACATGTATACGGATAAGGGTATTCTAAGGGCCACTACCTATCATAAATTTTATACGTTTCAAGCATATGCCAAAGCGAACAACGGCCATCTGATCTTGGAGAGCTTTCAACCTTGGGAAGAAGCGCTTTCGCTTGGGATGACCACTTTTCCGGAGCATGGCACCGAAAGCCGATCGGATTGCCATGCCTGGAGCGCACACCCCTTGTACGAACTTCCCGCACTGGTCGCCGGTATATCCCCTTCCACACCGGGTTTTAAAACGATTATGATACGGCCCCAGGACAATAATTTGAAAGCCTACTCCGCAACGGTGCAACACGCGAAAGGAACGATACGGATGGTAAAGAAAAAACCAAACCGATACAGGATAACCTTGCCAAAAGGGGTAGCGGGCAGCTTTGAAAAAAACGGAAAAACGATTGCCTTACGGCCGGGGGAAAACAACATCCGTACGGACCAAAACTAGACTATTCTCAAAATATATCAGCCTTGCCCGGATGTAAGGCGCTTTTTGGCGGTACTACGCAGGGTCGCCTGAAAAATAACCAGGGAAATACAACCACACACGGCCAGCCCTAAAAACATAGGCCATATGGTCTCTTGTACGAAACCTCCAATAAAATTGGCCAAAGGCACGGACAACAAGGTGCTAAAACATCCGTTAATGGCCGCTCCGATGCCGGCAATATGCCCAATAGGTTCCATGGCGATAGACCGAAAGTTTCCCCATAAAAAACCCAAACAAAAAAACTGTACCGACAAGAACGCCATGAGCAAGGGAATACCGGGGTTCGGCTTTCCCCAAAAAACCACCACATACAAAATCGCTACCAAACAAAAGATGCACAACGCGGCCATGGCCAATTTTCGCATACCAAAACGGACCACCAGCGTACCGTTCAATAGGGTTGCCAATCCAATAGAAATAGCCAGACCGGCAAAAATATAGGGGAACTGCTCCGGCATTCCGTACTGGTTCTCAAAAATGTGTTGGGACGCACTCAGATATACCAAAAAGGCACCGGTGATAAAACCTGAAATAAAGGTGAACGCTACGGTTTCCGGATACTTCAAAAACTCCAACAGACCTTTTCGAAACAATTTTGCCGTAAACCGCACCTTATATTCCGTGCGCAACGTTTCCGGCTGACGGCGCCAAAACCAAAAGCATACCATAAAACCAAAAATCATTTGGGCATAAAAAATAGCCTGCCATCCGTAAGCGTCCATAATCCATTTGCCTATCGCCGGGGCGATTATGGGAATCAAAATAAAAAATGCCGTCACAAAGGACATTACCCGTGCCATATAATCGCCCTTGTAGGTATCCCTGATTATGGAAATGGCCATAGTACGCGGGGCCGACAGGGCAATACCCTGAAGAATGCGGCCAAAGACCATCACGGAAAGCGAAGAAGCAAAAAGACAAATACCGCTAGCGATCAAAAAGAGTACAAATCCGGCATACACCGTTGGTTTTCTACCATAACTATCGGACAGGGGACCAAAAAAAAGTTGCCCAACACCGAGCCCTAAGAAAATCATGGTGATCAACAACTGGTTATCGGTGGCATCCAAACTGTTCACGGCAATGCCAATTTGGGAAATTGCCGGTAAAATGGCATCGATCGCCAAGGCCACGATGGACATTAGCGCCGCCATTAAGGCCACAAATTCAAAGGCAGGTTTGGAATCGTTTTCGTGCATCCGGCAAAATTATACCATTTTAACTTTGAAATGGCATGTATAGAAATTGAATTATTTTTTAGTTGTTCAAGGCGAAAAATTTAAGCATAGCCTTTGTTACGGTTAGATTCCCAGTCAAGCTGGGAACAGGCTTTTTAACGAAGAATAGCTGAAAAAGAAACGATTTATTAGTGCTATTTTAAAGTTAAAATAGTATTGGCAATATCGGATGGAAGGATTGCCACCCCTTGATCGATAGTTTTACATCAAAAGCAGGGACAAGCTTTTTTGATACGATACCAACTTACCTTTGCTATGCTTTATGCATGCCCCGGTTTTCATTCAAAAAAGGGTTTTTGAAAATGCCCTTGTCCTATGGAGAAGCAAAATCCACCGCATGGACAGTACCCATGGATTTACCCCAAAACTATAACGGTATATTGCCGTGTTTTCTATCCGGAACCTTTTCAACCTTTGTTTCGAGCATCGCAAAGGCCTTGATCAACTTGCGTCGCGTGTTTTTGGGGAGAATGATCTCATCTATAAATCCACGTTGTGCGGCGCGATAGGGGTTGGCAAATTTTTCGGCATAATCGGCTTCTTTTTCCGCCAGTTTGCCCACGGGGTCTTCGGCCTCCCCAATTTCTTTTTTAAAGATGATCTCACTGGCCCCCTTGGCGCCCATCACCGCTATTTCGGCCGCAGGCCATGCATAATTGAAGTCGGCACCAATGTGCTTGGAGTTCATTACATCGTACGCCCCACCATATGCTTTTCGGGTAATTACCGTAACCCTTGGTACCGTAGCTTCGCTAAAGGCATACAACAGCTTCGCGCCGTGGACGATGATACCGTTCCACTCCTGATCGGTACCGGGCAAGAAACCGGGAACGTCGACCAGTACCAATAGGGGAATATTAAAGGCATCGCAGAAACGGACAAAACGGGCCGCTTTCCTGGAACTATTGACATCCAGCACTCCGGCGAGGGCTATTGGCTGGTTGGCCACGATGCCGATACTGCTGCCGCCCAAACGCCCAAAACCACAAAGCATATTTTCGGCATACGACTTATGGATCTCAAAAAACGAATCGGTATCGATGATTCCGTTCACGATGGCCCGCATATCATACGGTTTGTTCGGATTTTCGGGTACGATACCCTCCAAAACCTCGCGAACCTCATCCTGAAGTTCATAGGCAAGATGGGGCGGTCGCTGTGTATTGTTGCTCGGCAGGTACGATAAAAGTGTTTTGATGTCCTCCAGGCAGCTAACATCGTTTAAGGCGGTCCTATGGGAAACACCTGATTTTTCGGCATGGGTGGTGGCACCGCCCAATTCCTCTGCGGAAACCGTTTCATTGGTCACCGTTTTCACCACATTCGGTCCGGTAACGAACATATAACTGGTCTGCGCTACCATAACCGTAAAATCGGTCATCGCCGGGGAGTATACGGCACCACCCGCACAGGGGCCCATAATTCCGGAAATCTGGGGCACTACGCCAGAGGCCTGAACGTTCCGGTAAAAAATATCGGCATATCCGCCCAAAGACCGTACCCCCTCCTGAATACGCGCACCTCCAGAATCGTTCAACCCGATAATGGGGACCTTTACCTTCAAGGCCAGATCCATCACCTTGCAAATTTTCTCCGCATGGGTTTCCGAAAGGGCTCCCCCGAACACCGTAAAATCCTGTGCATACACGTATACCGCCCTGCCATTTATAGTACCATGTCCGGTTACTACGCCATCCCCATAAAAAAGTTGGTCTTCCATTCCAAAATCGGTCGTTCTATGGGTCACCATCATGCCCATTTCTTCAAAGGACCCTTCGTCCAAAAGGTAATGAATACGCTCCCTGGCGGTCAACTTTTTTTTGGAATGTTGCTTTTCTATGCGGGACGGTCCACCGCCCTGTTTGGCCAATGCTATTTTTTCCGCTAACTGCTGTTGTTTCAAATCCATAATTATGCTGTAGGTAATCTGAGTGTCTTTTGGTCCTTTAGATACGTTTTCAATGCGATGAGGGCCGCTATTTTTGCTTCTTGGGAATTCTTTTCCGTTAATGCCTCGGGGGCATAATGCTGTTTTACAAAATGGGTATCGAACTGTCCGGAACGAAAAGCGGCATGTTCAAAAACGAACTTCCCGAACGGTAGGGTCGTCTGCACACCTTCGACCTTATACTCCTTTATGGCCAGCAGCATTCGTTGTATGGCTTCTTCTCGGGTAGCACCGTAAGCGATCAGTTTTGATAACATGGGATCATAATAAATGGGTACTTCCATCCCCTCCTCAAAACCATTGTCTACCCGTATGCCCTCCCCTTTCGGCAAACGATAGGTCTCCAAGGTACCCACACTGGGCAGGAAATCGTTTAAGGGATCTTCAGCATAAACTCGTAGTTCCAAGGCATGTCCATTGATCTTTAAATCTTCCTGTCGCATGGATAGCGCTTCGCCACGGGCCACCTTTATCTGTAATTCCACCAGATCCACCCCGGATATCAATTCGCTGACAGGATGTTCTACCTGAAGCCGGGTGTTCATTTCCAAAAAGTAAAAATGATGATCGGCATCCAATAAAAATTCGACCGTACCTGCCCCGATATAGTTACACGCTTTGGCCACTTGTATTGCGGCGGCTCCCATTTCGTCCCTTAATTGCGGCGTCAATACCGAGGAGGGCGCCTCTTCCACCACCTTCTGGTGTCTTCGCTGTATACTGCATTCCCGTTCAAAAAAATGCAGGTAATTCCCATGGGAATCGGCCATTACCTGTATCTCGATATGCCTTGGGGAGGCCACATACTTTTCAATAAAAACAGAACCGTCACCAAAGGCCGATTTTGCCTCGCTAATGGCGCGCTCCATTTGGGATTCCATTTCGGCCGCGTTGGTAACCACTCGCATTCCTTTACCGCCGCCGCCAGCGGAAGCTTTGATCAAAATGGGAAAACCGATCTTGGAAGCGATTCCCTTTGCTTTTTCCACATCGGTTATGGCCTCATCGATACCCGGCACCATGGGGATATCGAACTTTTTTACCGCTTCTTTAGCAGCAAGTTTGCTCCCCATTACTCGGATTGCGGCTGCTTTCGGGCCGATAAAAACGAGCCCATTTTTTTCGACGGCCTCTGCGAACCCCGCGTTCTCGCTCAAAAATCCATAACCCGGATGTATAGCATCCGCACCAAGTGCTTTGGCAGCTTCAATGATTTTCTCCCCTAACAGATAGGACTGGGAAGAGGGTGGCGGACCAATACATACGGCCTCATCGGCAAACCGCACATGGGGTGCGTTCCGATCGGCCTCGGAAAAGACCGCAACCGTTTTGATGCCCATTTTTTGTGCGGTCTTCATCACACGGACCGCTATTTCGCCCCTATTGGCGACCACTATTCTTTTCATATCGGTTTTTATTCAAATTCGATCAGTACCTGGTTCTTCTCAACGGTATCGCCCGGTGCTACCGAAATGCACTTAACCAGTCCGTCTCGCGGCGATACGATGCTATTTTCCATTTTCATGGCTTCCAAGATCAACAGCGTATCGTTCTCCTTTACCTCCTGACCCGCGGTAACATTGATTTCTAGAATGAGTCCCGGCATTGGCGCTTCGATCGCGGTAACACTTTCGGTCTCGGAAAGCGCGAACCCCATTTCTTGGATCAAAACGTCCAAATCATCCGCAATAGCTACCTCATATCGGGTTTCGTTCACGGTAAGGACATACCGTTTTCGAAGAAAATCGGAAGTCACCAATCGTACATTGTAAGACCTATGGCCCTCAAGCGCATGAAAGGTGTTTTCCGACACTTCCAACAGGTCGGTTTCCGCTAGGTCGACCTTCGTCAAATCAAATTGCAAGGCTTCGTTTACGGTCAATTTAAAAGTGGGATCCATAAGCACAACTATTTTACTATAGGGGTGAAGTTACGTAATTTCTTTTGTTGTTTTCATTTCAAAAAAATAGAAAAAAGGCATGCTTACCGGTAGGGTTTCCTTCAATTGGGAACCGATGTGGCAACGCTATTCCTTGGGAACCAAAAGACATCTGGCAATTGATACCGAGGTGCACAGCTGTCGTTTGTAAAGCACCACAGTACCCAAAAATAGTTTGCCATCGGATATGTCCGATGACGCCCCGTTTTTAAAGTCAAATCGCTACTTTTGCAAAAAAGAATACCTATGCTGATTATCGGGATTGCCGGGGGCACCGGTTGTGGAAAGACTACTGTGGTGAACCAGATCGTGAACGAACTGCCCAAGGGTGAAGTCGGGGTCATTTCCCAAGATTCCTATTACAACGATCTTTCGCATCTCAGCTTGGCCGAACGTAGAAAAACGAATTTCGATCATCCGCAGTCCATCGATTTTGAACTGTTGGAAAGCCATTTGACCGCCCTAAAGGCCGGGAACGCCATTGCGCAACCGGTGTACTCTTTTTTGGAATGTAACCGTACCGATCAGACCGTTCCCATTCTCCCCAGCAAGGTAATGATCGTAGAGGGTATCTTGATCTTGACCAACCCCAAAATACGGGACATGTTCGATATTAAAATTTTTGTTCATGCCGATTCGGACGAGCGACTGATACGACGGCTCAAAAGGGATGTCAACGAAAGAGGATGGAACCTTAACGAGACCCTGGAAAAATATCAGAGCAACATCAAGCCGATGCACGAGCAATTTATAGAACCTTCCAAGGAATATGCCGATATGATCATCCCCAACAACAAATACAATACCGTTGCCGTCGCCATGATGCGGAGCGTTATCGATCAAAAACTGAGATAAGCCTTATGGGTTGGAGCAATTTCAAAAAAAGCAAGTGGTACCCTTTGCTTAAGGTCTTTGGCAGTCTGTATGTGTTGGTGCTGACCGCTTTCCTCATATGGATGATATTTTTTGATACCAACTCCTTGAAAATACATTTAGAACTCAATCAGGAAATTGAAAAACTACAAAAAACACAGGAATTTTTAAAAGAGGAAATCGCTAAGGACAAAAAAATAATCGAACAACTGTCGGACCCCAAGCAACTGGAAAAGTTTGCCCGGGAACAGTATTTCCTCAAAAAGAAGAACGAAGAAATTTACCTGATCGAATATGAGGATAGCCTTAGGTTGCTATCCGAAGAGGAGCGATAGGGAGTGCCACCCGTTACAGTACCGTGAACATGGGATGTTCATTTCTTTAACCTACTTTAACACAGGGCACTACACTTATTGAACGCGTTTTAAGTTGTTGTTTGTGACCGAGAACGAAGGCTTTTGTGCCGTAATGAAGCTATTTTTTGGTTGCATAGCCGTAGCTACGGAAGCCAAAAATATCGAAATTACGGTGCAAAATGCGAAATTTGCAGGTAAAAGAACAACTTAGAACGCGTTCATTCACTTCATGTTAACAATTTCCATTTTTTGGCATTGTAAATAATCGTACTTTTACCCTCTAATTTTGGTAGGACAATGGGCAAGATTATTGCTATAGCAAATCAGAAGGGAGGCGTTGGAAAAACGACCACGACCGTTAATTTAGCGGCATCGTTGGGCGTATTGGAAAATAAAGTATTGCTAATAGATGCCGACCCCCAGGCGAATGCCACTTCTGGACTGGGCATCGATGTTGACAGCGTATCGGTAGGCACCTATCAATTGCTGGAACATACCAAAAAAGCGATGGACGCCATCGTTAAGACCGATTCTCCGAATGTGGACCTTATCCCGGCCCATATCGATCTGGTGGCCATAGAAATCGAGTTGGTGGACAAGGACCAGCGGGAGTATATGATGAAACAGGCGATAACGGAGCTAAAGGAAACTTACGATTATATTCTGATCGATTGTGCGCCATCCCTAGGGTTGCTTACCCTGAACGCCCTTACCGCTGCCGATTCGGTCATTATTCCCATACAGTGCGAATACTTCGCCTTGGAAGGTTTGGGCAAGCTGCTGAACACTATTAAAAGTGTCCAAAAAATCCATAATCCGGACCTGGACATTGAAGGGATGCTTTTGACCATGTTCGATTCCCGCTTGCGTTTGTCCAACCAAGTCGTGGAAGAAGTACGAAAACATTTTGCCAATATGGTATTCGATACCATCATACAACGAAACGTTCGATTGAGCGAAGCGCCCAGTTATGGCGAAAGTATTATCAAATACGATGCAAGTAGCAAGGGTGCCGAAAACTATTTGAACTTGGCCAACGAAATGATCAAGCGCAACAAGCAAACAGTATAATGGCAAAGGCAACCAAAAAACAGGCTTTGGGCAGAGGGCTATCGGCCCTATTGAACGATCCGGAAAACGATATCCAGTCCGTTTCCGATAAAAATGCGGATAAGGTAGTAGGTAACATTGTTGAACTGGATTTGGAGACCATTGCGGTGAATCCCTTTCAACCACGCTCCAATTTTAACGATACCGCACTCAACGAATTGGCTACCAGTATTCGTGAGTTGGGGGTAATACAACCCATTACGGTACGGAAAATGGATTTCAACCAATATCAATTGGTTTCCGGGGAGCGTCGTTTTCGGGCTTCCAAATTGGTCGGACTTCGAAAAATACCCGCATACATACGGATCGCGAACGATCAGGAATCCTTGGAAATGGCCTTGGTCGAGAACATTCAACGGCAAGATCTTGATCCCATAGAGATTGCCCTGAGCTACCAACGCCTTATCGATGAAATACAATTGACGCAGGAGCGATTGAGCGATCGGGTGGGCAAAAAAAGATCGACCATTACCAATTACCTGCGACTGCTGCGATTGGATCCCATCATACAAACGGGCATCCGCGATGGTTTTACGACCATGGGACACGGTAGGGCCTTGGTGAACATAGAAAAGAAAGAAGAGCAGATTGCACTTTACGAACAGATCATAACCGAAAACCTATCGGTCCGGGAGACCGAAAAACTGGTCAAAGCGTTCCATGAAAAACCGGTATCCACCCAAAAAACCAGTGCCGAAACACAGCGTTCCCCTTCCTTTATTTCGGGCGGAGCAGGGAAGCTTACAAAAAAACTTTCCGTAAACGTGGCGGTAAGTGCATCGGCAAAGGGCAAGGGCAAGATTACGATCCCGTTTCATAGCGAAGCGGAATTCGACCGAATTCAAAAACTGATTTTAGGTGAATAACGACCTGCGTATACTGCTATTGCTATTACTGTTTCCGCTGACCGGGCTAATGGCCCAAGAAGCCGAAACGGAAACAGCGGTAGATTCCTTACAGCAGGATTTAAAGCAGGAGGGTATCGTTATTCAAGACACGATTATTGCAGAAAAAAAAATCATCAATCCGTTGGCCCCAAGTAGGGCCGCCTTTTATTCGGCCGTATTTCCCGGTATGGGCCAGATCTATAACAAACGTTATTGGAAAGTACCTTTGGTTTACGGAGCCTTAGGGGCCAGTATTTATTGGTACACTTGGAACGATAATAATTATGATCGGTTTCGGACCGCTTTCAAAAGGAGACGCGCCGGTTTTACCGATGATGAATTTTATGACCCCAATGGGGACGGTAATGGTCCCGATTTTGATGAAAGTGTGTTACAAAACCAACAAGAACGCTACCAACGCGACCGCGATCTGGCACTGGTGGTCACCATAGGGCTTTATATTCTCAATATTGTGGATGCCAATGTGGATGCGCATTTAAAACAATTCAATATTAGCGACGACCTTAGTTTTGATATGCAACCCTACCTTAATTTGAACGCCGTAACGCGAGATCCCAACTACGGCATGGCTATGATCATTAAATTTTAACGGCGGCACAAAACATTCCAAACAAAAATCCAAACTCATGAATATTGCGCTTTTCGGCTATGGAAAAATGGGAAAAATGATCGAACAAATCGCCGTTGAAAGGGGGCATACGATCGTTGCAAAGATCGATGTGGACACCCAGGACATCAATTTCGGTGAAATGGACGTAGCTATCGATTTCAGTATGCCCGATGCCGCCTTTGGCAATATCAGCAGCTGCTTTACCAACGGCGTACCCGTTATTTCGGGAACTACGGGATGGTTGTCAAAATATGAGGAGGCCGTAGCACTATGCACGAAAGAAAAAGGAGCCTTCATTTACGCTTCGAACTTCAGCCTGGGCGTGAACATCTTTTTTGATCTGAACGAGAAGCTGGCAAAAATGATGAAAGCACTTACGCAATACTCGGTATCCATGGAGGAAATCCACCATACCCAAAAACTGGACGCCCCCAGTGGTACCGCCATTACCTTGGCCGAAGGCATACTCGAACATACGACATATGAAACTTGGAAGCTAGGGAATGACGTCAAGAAACATGAGATTGCAATCGACTCCAAACGCATCGGAACGGTACCGGGAACGCATACCGTGACCTATGAAAGTGAAGTCGATGGTATTGAAATAAAGCATACCGCCCATAACAGAAAAGGATTTGCATTGGGGGCCGTCATTGCCGCGGAGTGGATCAAGGACCGTACCGGTATTTTCTCCATGAAGGACGTGCTGGGACTGTGATCGATTAGAACGTGTTAATTTTACAATAAGCAAAAAGAAAACTACCAACAATATCATTTCAGATGAACGGAACGCATTGGATTATTTTTATTTTGATCGTTCAAGTAATCCACTTTGTGGGCACTTGGAAATTATATGTTAAAGCCGGCAGGAAAGCTTGGGAGGCAGCGATACCGATCTATAATGGTATTGTATTGATGCAGATCATCAAGCGTCCGAAATGGTGGGTCATTTTGCTTTTCATCCCCATTATCAACCTTTTGATGTTTCCCGTGGTTTGGGTAGAGACCATCCGCAGTTTTGGACGCAATAAATTGTGGGAGACATGGTTGGTCATCCTTAGTCTTGGTTTTTACATCTATTACGTAAATTACGCTTTGGACGTTTCCTATTTGGAAGACAGAAGTCTTCAACCGAGATCGGGCTTGGGAGAATGGGTGAGTTCCATAGTATTTGCGGTGGTGGCCGCTACTTTGGTACATACCTATTTCATTCAACCCTACGTTATCCCTACCCCATCGCTGGAGCGGACCTTGCGTGTAGGGGATCTTTTGTTCGTCAGTAAATTTCATTTTGGGGCTCGGGTACCGATGACCACTATTGCCGCGCCGATGGTGCACGATACCATTCCCGTTCTAAAAACCAGGTCCTATGTAGCCGATGTCAATCCAGAAACCGCCAAAACATCGTGGTTGAACAAAACACATTTGCCCTATATGCGATTGCCCGGGATCAGCAAGGTAGATCGCAACGATATTGTTGTTTTCAGCTGGCCGGCAGATACCGTGTACCGCTTTTTTCAGAAAGAAAAAGGAGTGATCAAACCGATCGATAAAAAATCGAACTATGTAAAACGCTGCGTTGGTATTCCAGGGGATTCCCTAGCGGTTATCGACGGTTATGTATACATTAACGGAAAACGGCTGCAGTTGTCGGACAGGGCCAAGCCGCAATACGATTATATCATTTATGCCAATAAGGGCGTTTCATCAAAACTATTACAAGAAATCGGCGTTACCGGCTTTCAGCGAAAGTATATCACCGCCCAACTGAACCAACAGCAGGCCGATGGACTACAGGGCTATGTAATGGGCTTTAATAGGGACCAGAAAGGCAACTTGGAAATTTATACGAAGGAAAACGGTATTCCCGCAAGCTTGGCCCGAAAACTAAGGCTCTCCATAAAAGAGGAAACCGGTAGACAACGAATTGCCCCGCTTACGGACGATATGGTAGCGCAACTCAGAAAAAATGCAGGTATCGACTCCGTAGTACGTCAAATACAACCTAAGGGACAAGGTGGGGGCAACCTATTTCCCCAGAGTACGGACTACGCTTGGAACTATAGCCAAATGGGACCGATATACATTCCCGAAAAAGGAAAGACCGTACCATTGAATTTAAAAACATTGCCCCTTTATAAAAAAATCATCAAACACTATGAGGACAATACGTTGAGTGTTTCGGGCAATCAAATCAAAATAAATGGCGAGCTTACGGATAGTTACACTTTTAAACAGGACTATTACTGGATGATGGGCGACAACCGCGATCATTCCGAGGACAGCCGTGCCTGGGGGTATGTACCTGAAAACCATATCGTGGGAACACCCATATTCATTTGGCTCAGTTTTGATAACTTTAATGAAGGAATTCTAAATTGGCGCCCCCGATGGGACAGGATCTTTACCACCGTTCATGGAGATGGGGAACCCCGATCGTACCTAAAGTTGTTTTTAGGGCTGCTGGCCGCTTATTTTGTGGGAAGTTGGTTATGGAAACGAAAAAAACAAAAAAGTGAAACCGGAGCGTAACTGTTCGCATCAGGACCGTAGAAACGGGTACGCCGCTATTTTTTTATTTTGAAAAGCCTTTTCCATCCCTCCTATTTTCCCGGTATTGCCACCATGTCGGCCATGGTGCGGCGCGAAGTGGTTTGGGAACTGCACGACAATTACCAAAAACAGACGTATCGCAACCGCTGTTGCATCTGTACGGATTCCGGAAAGCACCTTTTGAGCATCCCCATACAACACGTAGGGGGCACCAACGGACGGCAACGCTACCAAGCGGTGCATATCGACAATTCGTACCCGTGGCAGCGACAGCATTGGCGCACCTTGGAAACCGCGTATCGTACCTCGCCCTTTTTCGAATATTATGAGGACGATCTGTATCCGTTGTTCCATCAAAAGTTCGATTCCCTTATCAACTTCAACCTTAAAACGATTTCGTTTTTATACGATGTGCTCCAATTGGAAACCCCGACAGCGGTTACGGAAGCATACGAGATGGCCCCTGATGCATACACTGACCTAAGGTTCTTGATAGGAGCAAAAAAAGAACCGCAGTGGGCGCCTGAACCCTATGTACAGGTTTTTGGGGACCGCCATGGGTTTATACCCAATACCAGCACGCTGGACCTGCTCTTTAATGAAGGGCCGAACGCCCTTTCTTATTTAAAGGCACAACATATTCCTTTTTTGGATGCTTAGGTTTCTTCTTCATTACGGCATCCATTTTATCGTTCCCATAGCACTTGTGCTTTTATTTTTCAAGGAAAATAGGGGCATTGTTCTGTTGCTGCTTTGGGGAGGTATAATCATCGATTTGGACCATTTATGGGCAGACCCCATTTTTGACCCCAACCGGTGCAGTATCGGTTTTCATCCCTTACACCGTTATTGGGCTATAGGTAGTTATGTTTTACTACTCTTTTTTAAAAAGACCCGGATTATCGGTATTTCCCTTTTGTTGCATATCGTGGCCGATACCGTGGATTGTTGGCTAATTTTCCGATAATCGAAAGCTGGCCATGACCGGAAAGTGATCGGAATACCGTACTTCATAGCTTTTGTACGCGCTAACCTCCCATTTGGGGTCCGAAAGGATAAAATCGATGCGTAACGGTATGCCCAAAAAATTATAGGTCTCCCCCAAACCGTTGCCCTTTTGGTTGAACGCATCTTGCATATCCCCTTTTATAATGCGGTAGGCATTGGAAAATTGATTGTTATTAAAGTCCCCGCACACAATGGAACTATAGGAAACGGTTTCCCTATGCGCCCTAAAAATTGCTGCCTGTTCGCTCTGTTTCTTGAACGCTTTTACCAGTTTTTTATACACATTATCATAGGGTTGCGCTACAACGGCCGCTTTCTCGGGTACGATTCTTAGCGATTCCATATGAAGGTTGTATACCCTTATGGTATCGTTTTTCAGGGCAATATCGGCAAAGGCGGCATTGTTGATACTGTTGGGCCAATCGAGCGTACCCTGATCCACGATCGGATATTTAGAAAAGATGCCGAGCAATACCCGATTGGTATTGTTGATGTATTTCAGATGTTGGTACGGATATTTTTTGAAGTCCCCCCGTTTCAAATAGTCCACTTCTTGAAAACAGATGAAGTCCGGATCTTCCATGGCAATAAAATCGAAGATTTTGTTATAGATGTTCGATTCCGAAATGGCCTTCCACTTGTTAAACCCACGAACATTATAGGTCATTACCTTTAGATCTTGGGGACCGTTTTCGCCGGAAGAAAAACCGACCTTAAAAAAAGACCCCATAAAAAAGTAACCGAACAGCAATAAGACCACAGAAAGCCACAGCCGTCTTTTCCATTGTACCGCCCAGTAACAAACAAAAAATAGGTGCAGTACCACCAATACGGGAATACCAAGGCCCAAAGGGGATAGGTACGGAAACACGTTGGCGGGAACGAGCGGCACCAAAAAAGCAACAAGCATCACAAGGGCGAACAGGACGTTCAACAGGTATACGAATACATTCCACTTGCTAAGGCCTCTAAACACTATTGGTCTTCTTTACCGGCTTTGAACAAAAAATCCTTTTCGGCCTTGGAAAGGCTCTCATAGCCCGATTTTCCAATCTTGTCCAGTATCTCATCTATTTTTCGCTGTTGGCTCGCCTTGTCGCTATTTTTCACTGTTCGAGACCCGGTATTCCGTTGTTTTCGATAAACCGTTTTCAAAGGCGCTTTTTTTGCTTTTGGCTTAAAGAGGTTTCCGATACTGTCCAACATTTTTGCGAATCCTTCCCCGATATCCCTCCCGCCGGTCAATTGGCGCGCATACACATACCCTAAGAGCGCACCGCCCAAATGGGCCAAATGTCCGCCGGCATTGCCACTGCCCATCTGTATCAAATCGAGCAGGACGACCGTTAGACCGACCACCCAAAGCCGTACGTTAAAAAAGATGAGGCGTACCTCCTGCTGTGGAATATAGGCACATACAAAAATCAACACGGCCATTACCCCTGCCGAAGCGCCGATCAGTGCGGAATTGGCATTGTAAAACACCGGAAAAATATTATAGCTTATCAAAAAAGTAGCCCCGCCCGCAATAATGCCCAAGAAATAAATATTGATGAACTTGCGGTCGCCGAACAGGTTGAGCAATATGCGCGATGAAAAATAAAGCAGCAACATGTTCCAAAAAATATGGCCAAAACTACCATGAAAGAACGCATAGGTGACCAAGGACCAAGGTTGGGAAAGAAATCGCGAAATTTCCTTTGGAAGTTCGAACCAAACCGAAATCGCTTCTCCCGGTAATTTCAGGAAAAAGGGAATCAACAGATCCAAAAGAAAAACGGCCACATTAATGACGATCAGTTTTTCGGCGATACTTAATCGGGTGTATTGATATCGAAGTCCGGTAGTTCCCATACTTAGTTCCAGCGTTTGTCGTTAAACTGATTTTTTTTCCAATACCACATGATGATAAAGCCGATTACCGCACCCCCGACGTGTGCCATATAGGCCGTGTTGCTCGGGCTAAAGAAGGATTGCCCGGTAACGGCAGAAATTACGTCCAACAAAATAATACCGGGGATAAAATATTTCGCCTTGATCGGAATCGGGAGAAAGATCATCATTAACTCGGCATTGGGGTTCATCATACCAAATGCAGCCAAAATTCCCATAATACAGCCGGATGCCCCTACCATTGAGGCATTATAAATTGGAAATGCTTCTTTTAGGTTGGCCAGTTGTACATCGCTCAGGTCCATCGAAATTTGATTGGACTTCAGCATTTGTAAAATTTGACTTTCCGTAAGGCCCGACCCCAATAGCTCTTCCATTAAGGGGAGGTAATTAAAATAATAAAAGCCAAGTTGAAACAACAAGGCACCCAAGCCTGCGGAAAAATAGATAAAAAGAAACTTTTTACTCCCCAAACGTTGTTCTACGGGCGTACCGAACATCCAAAGTGCGAACATGTTAAAACCGATGTGTGCCAGCCCACCGTGCATAAACATATGGGTCAGAAGTTGCCAGAACTGAAAATTCCCGTTTTTAGGAAACCATAAGGAGAACCAATCGTACATTACCTCGCCAAAAACAAAACTGGTGGCGATAAAAAACAGCGCGTTAATGATGATCAAATGTTTTACCGTATCGGATATTCTAAGCATCTAAATAAATTTTTTATCGATTTCGTTTTCGTCGATGGTGACGTAAACCGGTTTATTGAACGGACTGATCAAGGGTTCCTTGCAGGCAAAAAGATCATTGACCAAGGCAATTTGCGAGGCCGCTTCCAACACTTCGCCCGTTCTAACGGCCAAGGTTTTGGCCAAGGTTTTCGATAGTACATCGGACTGGGAAAAACTCTCGGTAGCCACTTCTTGATGGCAATCGGCAATGAGCTGATCCAAAACCATCCCTACCTCGCTTTCCTGTACCAAAAGCGGTACACCGCTAATGCGCACGGTTTCGCCCTCCAGGCTATCGAACACAAAACCCACGGCATCCAATGTCTCCTTAATATCCTGTAATACCCTAACATCGGAAGATGAAAAGGATAACGACAGCGGAAAGAGCAACTGCTGGCTTACCGCTTGCTTTACGGTACTATTTCTTAAAAACTTCTCGTACAATACACGCTGGTGCGCCCTGCTCTGATCAATGATCACCATACCGGATTTGATCGTGGTCACCACGTATTTTCGTCGTAACTGAAAGGTGGTCGCGGTGGATTGCACCGTTTCTTCCGCGCTTTTTTCAAAAATAGAGCCCGTAATGGCATCCGATTCGAATTGTATGCCCTCAAAAGCCTTTTCTTGACCCATATCCGATTCCATACCTACGTATAACGCTTCCCAAGAAGCTGTTTCCGAAGGTTTTGAAACCATTGCGCGATGTTTACGGGAAACACTGGCACCTTGCGCCTGCTCTGCAAACGGATTAAAGGTTCGGTCTACCGTCACGGATGGATGCTGGGCTTCCTTATCTTTAAAAACATAGGGCGTTTCCAAGTTGGGGTCTTTTTCAAAATCCAACGATGGCGCAACATTAAACTGTCCCAAAGCGTGTTTTACCGTTGCCCGTAAAATAGCATAGAGCGTATGTTCGTCATCGAATTTGACCTCGGTCTTGGTCGGGTGTATATTGATGTCGATACTTGCCGGATCGATTTCCAGATATAAAAAATATCCGGGATGACAGTCCGTTTTTACCAAACCTTCAAAAGCGGATAGTACGGCATGGTGCAAATAAGGACTTTTAATAAAGCGGTCGTTTACAAAAAAGAACTGCTCTCCCCTGCTCTTCCGGGCAAATTCCGGTTTGTTTACAAAGCCCGAGACTTTTACGACCTGGGTTTCCTCGGTTACCGGAACCAACTTCTGATTTGTTTTTTTTCCGAATATATGTACGATACGCTGCCGAAGATTCCCTTCCGGCAGATTAAAAAGTTCGCTTCCGTTTACGTAGTACTGAAAACCGATATGGGGATGTGCCAAGGCCACCCGGTGAAATTCATCGGTAATATGGCGGAGTTCTACCGTATTGGATTTTAAAAAATTGCGTCGTGCCGGGATATTAAAAAACAAGTGTTTTACCGAAATTGAGGTTCCTTCCGGTACTACCTTTACTTCCTGGAACGCCAAATTACTACCTTCTATTTTCAAATGGGTGCCGAGTTCGGCAGCTGCCGTTTTGGTCTGCATTTCTACATGGGCGATCGCGGCAATGGAGGCCAATGCCTCCCCACGAAAACCCTTTGTCGAAAGCTTAAAAAGATCTTCGGCCTTTTTAATTTTGGAAGTGGCATGGCGTTCAAAACTCAGCCGTGCGTCGGTCTCGCTCATCCCCGAACCGTTGTCCACCAACTGAATCAGGGTTTTGCCACCATCCTTAATGATGAGTTTGATGGTGCTTGCCCCCGCATCGATGGCATTTTCCAAAAGCTCCTTGACCACGGATGCCGGCCGTTGTACGACTTCACCTGCCGCAATCTGATTGGCGACATGGTCGGGCAAAAGTTGAATGATATCTGCCATTATTTCGAAAGAAAGATTGAAAAATCGAAATCGATGATATAGGCAAAAACAAGGAAAAGCACTGCTAATATAATCAGGAAGCGAATTCTAAGATTGCGGTCGCCTTCCCGTCGCAAATCGGCCATGGCAGAACCTAATTTTCGTTTCAGACCACGTTGGCTTCCCACAGTAGTCCGATATTTCTCGAAACGTTGTTCCAGTTTAAACGGACTTTCCCCACTCTCGTTTTTATAGTAACGAGGGGTGTAATCATAGGTACGATTTCGCTTTAATTTCGTTATTTTATCAAATACACCCATAATATCAAAGTTACTCAAAATCAAAAAACATGCCGTAACATGACTCCTAATATTTGTTAATGAACTCGTCTTGAGTTTTTCTTTTACCTACGAACCTCGCATCTTGCGCCATAATTTCGACATTTTTAGCTTCCGTAGCTATGGCTATGCAATCTAAAAATGGCTTCATCATGACACAAAAGCCTTCATTCTCGGTTCCAAACAAAAACTCAAGACGAGTTCAACACCTTTTCGATCTGTCCCAATTTCAAAACTGGCAACCAAACAAGGGCCAACATGACATTTTTATCGGCTATCAAAAATCGAAAAAGCGTGTGCCAGAACAACCCAATAAAACGAACTGGGAAAGAAAGAAAAAAGCAAAAAAAGACAAGTCCCGTAGCGTTTGATTCGCACCAGGAATTACATATGTTTTTTTGAAAAAGTAATCAAAAAATTGAGGATAACGTACCTCCTTAGCCCATGGGTCAACTTCCTAAAACCGCCATTTTTATTGCGGCGATAGCGGCCTCGGCACCTTTGTTGCCATGTTTGCCACCACTGCGGTCCTTAGCCTGCTGTAAGGTATTGTCCGTCAATACACAAAATATCACCGGGGTATCGTATTTTACGTTCAGGTCTTTTATTCCCTGTGCCGTAGCACTGCAAACAAAATCAAAATGTTTTGTCTCCCCCTGGATAACGCTTCCTATGGCGATAACGGCATCTACTTTCATGTCCATGATCATGCGCTTACAACCATAGGTAAGCTCAAAACTTCCGGGTACGTTCCAACGGCTTACGTTATCGGATGCCACCCCACAATCGACCAATGCTTCTATTGCCCCGTTGTAAAGGCCTTCCGTGATTTCATGGTTCCATTCGGAAACGACCACACCGATGCGGAGTTTTGAAGCATCGGGAAGTTCGGTCTTGTCGTAAACAGAAAGATTTTTATGGACGGTAGCCATTAGTCCACACTTTTGGCCATTCCGATAAAGGCATCTATGGTACGTGCCTCGTCGGCGCTGGAAAACTCTTCCTTGATGCGCTCAAAGTATTGGAGCGCCTTGTCGTTTTGGTCCAGTTCCATAGCCGTTACCCCGGCCTTATACAAAAATCTTGGCGTAGTATAATCGTTGGTACTATGGGCAAAGGCACCTTCATAGTAGCCCAAGGCCTCCGTTGGCTGGTTCAATTGCATAAAAGCATCACCAAGTCCGCCTTTCGCCATTGCGCCCAAAATGGCATCGTCCGAAGAAAAATCACTTAAATGACTGATGGCATCGTCATACTGTTGTAAGTTTAAAAATGCCATACCGGCCGAATAATTGGCCAAGTTGGCCGCTTTTGTTCCGGGGTATTCCGCGATGATATCAAGAAAACCATACTTTCCCTCTCCTCCGTTCAAGGCAAGATTGAAAAGGGAATCCTTTTCGGTGGTACTGGTCATTGCCTGATCAAAATATTGTTGCGGATAATACAATTCGTTGGCGGCGTTGGCATCTTTCGGTTTTTGTACGAATTGGGTATAGGCCAAATAACCGATAAGCCCTACTGCGATAACACCGATGACCCCTAAAATATAGCTCTGGTTTTTAGATACCCAAGCCTCTGTTTTTGAAGCACCTTCATCCAAACTACTAAAAACTTCGGCGGTCGTACTTTCCTGCTCATCGAACTGCTGTTCCTCTTCCTTGTTTTTAGGTTTGTACCCACGCTTTTTATATGTTGCCATCGTATTATTTTATTGGTCGCGCAAAAATAAAGTTTTTATCCAAAACCGAAAGGGTATTTATTCGTTATTTTTGGATATTTTACCGACCCCGGTATCCTCCGAATACTTGAAAACCAGACCTTGTATCCATGTTCCTAAAAAAGTTATCGCTAGTAAATTACAAAAACGTTGCTTCGAGCGAATTTGAGTTCGATAGCAAGATCAATTGTTTTGTAGGTGCGAACGGAATCGGGAAAACCAATATTTTAGACGCCATTTACCACCTCTCGTTCGGTAAAAGCTATTTCAACCCCATCGCAAGTCAAAATATTAAGCATGGGGAGGCCTTTTTTGTCATCGAGGGAGAATTTGAGAAATCGGAACGAAACGAAAAAATTACCTGTACCCTAAAAAAAGGCAGTAAAAAACTGATCAAACGAAACGGAAAAATATACGATAAACTATCCGAACATATCGGTTTTTTGCCCCTTGTCATCATTTCGCCTTCCGATCGGGATTTGATCATAGAAGGCAGTGATACCCGAAGAAAATTTATCGACGGCGTCATTTCGTTATCCGATAGAGAATACCTGCAAGACCTACTGCGCTACAATAAAATTCTTTCGCAACGGAATTCCTTATTGAAGTATTTTAATGTCAACCAAACGTTCGACGGGGAAACCCTATCGGTCTATGACAAGCAACTGGAACAATATGGCGTCCCCATATTTGAAAAAAGAACCGGGTTCCTGGAACAGTTCGCCCCCATATTCCAAGAACAATATCTTCGTATTTCCGGAGGCCGCGAAACCGTGACCCTCACATATGACAGTAAACTGAACCAAGTTGATTTTCCAGCACTCCTAGAGCAAAATAAGGATCGTGACCGTGCGCTGCAGTATACCAGTGTAGGCATCCATAAAGACGATCTTGGGTTTGAAATTTCAGGATTTCCCATAAAAAAATTTGGTAGCCAAGGCCAACAAAAGTCTTTCTTGATCGCCTTAAAGTTTGCCCAGTTCCAGTTTATCAAAGCCCGCGCAAAAACGACACCGATTTTATTATTGGACGATATTTTTGATAAATTGGACGAACATCGCGTAGGCCATATCATCTCATTGGTCAACGATGCCAACTTTGGCCAGATCTTTATTAGCGATACCCATGCCGAACGGACCGAAAATGTAGTAAAGGAAATCCACCAATCGTATAAAATATTTAAATTGTAATGATGTCATCCGAAGTTTTTCCCGTCATTAACCGATGGGCGTTCCATACCGATTCTTTTTCGTTGTCCGGACCACGGCCCGTTGGCGCAAAAAAGATTTCTGCCCGCCCACAACTGCTCCGTTTAGGTGCGAAGCTTTTACTGCCGGTATTGGTATTGTTGCTGGGCGGTTGTAAAGAAAGCGTTTCATCGGACAATCTTTCCAAACTGGGCGGATATTGGGAAATCGAACAGGTCATTTTTTCCAACGGCGAAAGCAAAACCTATACTGCCAGCACGGTAATCGATTTTATCCATATTGAGGCATTACAGGGATTCCGGAAAAAAGTACAACCGAAATTGGACGGTACCTACGGCACCTCCAACGATGCGGAAATGTTTACGGTACAAGAACGGGACGGACGTTTCTTTTTAGCATACCGTAACGACCTCAGCAATTGGGAAGAGGAACTGGTCGCCCTCGATAACGATGCTTTTTCGCTTCTGAACGAAAAGGGAATTCGATACGATTACAAAAGATTCGAACCAATTTCCATAACACCATAATGGCGAAAAGAAAAAAAGACAATTTACAATTGGGCGATGCCTTAAAGGCCTTTATAAAGGAGAATAAGCTGGAAAAAGGAATGAACAAGGTAGCTGTGCGCGATGCCTGGGCCGCCTTAATGGGAAACGGCGTAAACAACTATACTACAGCGGTAGAACTTCGTAACGACACCTTGTACGTATCGCTGTCTTCGTCGGTCCTGAGAGAGGAGCTAAGCCATGGAAAATCAAAAATCATTACCATGTTGAACAACGAGCTGGGCGAAGAGGTCATCGCAAAATTAGTACTACGGTAGTCGGTATGGAGGCACTAGGGGAATATATACGGTCCTATTTTGGCGTTTCGTCCGATGCACTCCATCAAATACTGCCTTTTTTTGAAATACAATCCCTTCCCAAGGGTACTTTTTATACCAAACAGGACACTTATTGCACTACCCTGAGCTTTGTAAAAGAAGGCTACCTACGCATATTTGCCGAAACGGAACATCGGGAAGTTACCCAATGGATCGCTTCTTCAGGATATTTTGTTACCGATATGTCCAGTTTTATGTTCCACCAAAAAGCCCGGTTCAGCATTCAGGCGCTTACGGACTGTGAAACCTTCACCATAAAAAGGGCCGACTACCAAAAATTGCAGGAAACCGTTGACGACTGGCCGATGCTTGAAAAAATGTTTTTGACCAAATGCTTTGTCACCTTGGAGAACAGGGTGTTTGAACTACTGTCGCTACCCGCCGCGGAACGCTACCGGCTCTTTTTTGAGGCGAACAAGGAAATGTTCCGCCATGTTCCGTTGCAATATATTGCCACCATGCTAGGGATGACCCCTGAAACCCTAAGCCGCATACGCGCAAAAAAAACTTCTTGATATTTGTCAAGCGATACCGTTTTTGTCCATTGCATCTTTGTATAATACCATTTTAACTTTGAAATGGTATGACAAAAACAAACTGGGATGACAATAGCTACAGAAATCAGTATCGAAGCCCCTGCAGAGAAAGTATGGGCCGTGCTTATCGACTTTGACAACTACCCCAACTGGAACCCATTCATCACGAATATTTCGGGAACTCCCAAAAAAGGTGCTGTTTTAGGTATTCAGATAGGCACGATGCGCTTTCGGCCACAAGTGTTGGAATGCAATAGCCCTAAAACCTTAAAATGGTTGGGAAGTTTATGGTTCAAAGGCATTTTTGATGGAGAACATCTGTTTGAGATACGGCCCGAAGGCCCCGAAAAAACAACATTTCGTCAAGTAGAGACGTTTTCCGGTCTTACGGTTCCTTTATTCAAACGAAAATTGCAACACGATACCAAAAATGGTTTCATCGCCATGAACAAGGCGCTCAAATTGCAATGCGAAGAACAGCAGTTTTCTTAAGCTGGTCCGATACCCAAACCTTCACATTCACATTTTGTAGCTTGGCTCGAACATTACAGGCTTTGGCAGTCAATAAGTGTTAATGGCAACGCAAGCAAAAAACAACTTTCTTCCAAACTCCAAAGAACAGCGCGAGTGGTATTCATAAAAAAGGCAGCGTTTCCGCTGCCTTTCTTTTGTGCTGTTGGTTCTTTAATCCGTATTAATAAATTTCTCTACCGGCAAAATGAAATGCACCTTCAATGGCGGCATTCTCATCGCTATCCGATCCGTGCACGGCATTTTCACCAATATCCTTCGCAAAAAGTTTTCGAATGGTTCCTTCCGCTGCTTCCGCAGGGTTGGTTGCCCCGATCAAGGCCCGAAAGTCCTCAACGGCATTGTCCTTTTCCAAAATGGCCGAGACGATAGGCCCTCTGGTCATAAAACTGACCAAATCGCCAAAAAATGGACGTTCTTTATGTATGGCATAGAATGCTTCGGCATCTCTCTTGCTCAACTGTGTGTATTTCATTGCAACGATCTTAAAGCCGGCTCCGCTAATTTTTTCCAAAATTGCTCCGATATGTCCATTTTCAACGGCATCGGGCTTGATCATTGTAAACGTTCTATTTGTTGTCATGCTTAAAAATTTTGCGCAAAATTAAGCTTTTCCTTACAATGGACAACTATTTATGGGATTGCCTTAGATGAATTTATCTATACCATGAAATACGGAATTGCCTAAATCGTTAGCGGCCATCATCAAATGGTCGTGCTTACCTCTTAATGAACAGTAGGCTTTGGCCAACATTTTGGAAGGGTTGGGTTTACCAGCGTCATTTACCGCCATAAGATCGGTCCAGCTCATGAAGCGTTTGGCCATTGTCCCCGATCATTTTCATAGAAACGGTATTGTTTAAAAAATCGAAACGCAACAGCCCGAAACTCTCGTCCGATACCACGCTACCGACCCGGAAAGGGTTCGGCTCCCCTTTGAAATTGGAAACGGCATGGGTAAGACCACTACTCGTGAAGTCGACCAAAGGATAATCCAAATCGGCGACCGAGGTCTGTGAAAATTCCGAAATATGACGGTCTCCCGAAAGAATAAGGACACCAGCGGCCCCGGAGTCAGCAATTGTTTTTTTCAAACGGTCCACCTCATGCGGAAAATTGCCCCATGTCTCCCAACCGTGTTCGTTCGAAAGCACTTGAATACTGCTGACGATAACATTAAAATTGGCATCGGAGGCATTCAACTCCTTGGTGAGCCATTCCCATTGTTTATCCCCTAAAATGGTACCATCCCCATACGCATTCGATTTGGTGCGCTTAACGGTAACCGTATCCAAGGTCAACGGCGTTCTAAAATACCGTGTATCCAAAACGATTACTTTTACCCTTCCGTCCGGCAACCGATACTCGTGGCTGGTATAAATACCTTCTTGGGTACGTCTGGGACTGTCCATGGGTACGTCCATAAAATCTAAAAATGCCTGTTGGCTCTCTTTCTTTACCGGAAACTCACTCCCGCCATCGTTCACACCGTAGTCATGGTCATCCCAAGTGCCGATTACCGGTATGGCGGCCCTCAATTCGCGGTACCCCTTCAATCCCTTTTGCGCCCCGTATAGTTGTTGTAGTTTTTGAATATCCTCGGTATCGGCATAAATATTGTCGCCCCCCCATATCCATAGGTCGGGTTCCAATGCAATAATATCGTCCCAAAGGAAGTTTTTGATACTGGTTTTATTGCAGGACCCAAATGCTATGGTAAAAGCTTCGGCATCGGAAGTTTCCTTTTCCTCCAAATCATTTTTTGCCGTAGCATTACGGTTCGCCTTACAGCTACCCAAAATACAACCCACCGCCAATACCCACACCAATATATTTACTTTCATCTGTTTAAAATTTTGTAGTTTATTGAAAATGAAGAAACTAAAAATTTCTGCACTTTCAGTAATTCGCATAAACTTGTTTTAATCATCTCGATAGAGTATGCTTAAAACAAGTTTATGCCCATTTCATCTGTTAATATTTATTGTTTTTTAATGGTCAGATGTAATTCGCCAATAATCATTTCGGTCGGTATCAAGTATTGTTATGGCTCATTTCATAACAATACAATTTCTTTGTCCTAAAAATAGCACTTTTCAGCAATACCACTATGTTATTAAATTGTATCTTTGCGCCCATGAATTTTGAGGATATTAAGACCGTACAAAAATTACTCTCCCAACCACAAAAAATCGTTATCGTACCCCATAAAAACCCCGATGGTGATGCTATCGGCTCTACTTTGGGACTGTGCCATTTTCTAAATTCACTGGGGCAATCCGCAGCTGTGGTGGCCCCTAACGATTTTCCAAAATTCTTAAAATGGATTCCGGGTAGTGAGGGCGTAATCAATTTTGAGAAACAGAACATACAGGCCAAAGAAAAATTGAACGAGGCCAGCTTGATATTCACTTTGGATTTTAACCATTTGGGAAGGGCCGGCCAAATGGAACCGCTTTTAAAAACGCTGGATGTACCCTTTATCATGATCGATCATCATCAAAGTCCTGAGGATTATGCCGCGGTCATGTATTCCGATGTCACCATGAGTTCCACCTGCGAAATGGTCTATAATTTCATCATGTCGCTCGATGGCGGGCAAGCCATTACCGCGGATATTGCCAACTGCCTTTACACCGGCATTATGACGGACACCGGTTCCTTTAAATACGCATCGACTACCGCAAAAACACACCAAATCGTCGCCGATTTGATCGAAAAGGGTGCCGACAACACCAAAATACACACTCAGGTGTTCGATACCAATGCCCCGAGCAGGTTACATATTTTGGGATGTGCCCTCAAAAATATGGTGATATTGGATGCCTATGCCACCGCCTATATCACCCTAAGTCAAGAAGAGTTGAACCAGTACGATTACAAAAAAGGCGATACCGAGGGCATCGTGAACTATGGCCTTACCTTAGAGGGTATAAATTTCGCCGTAATCTTTATTGAAAACAAAGAGGAAGGCATTATAAAAATATCGTTCCGTTCCAGCGGGGATTTCTCCGTGAACGAATTTGCCAGGACCTATTTTGAAGGGGGCGGGCATAAAAACGCCGCGGGGGGAAAAAGCGATTTTTCTATGGAAGAGACCATAACGCGCTTTTTGGATTATGTAAAAGCGACCAGAAAACCCCTTGTAAAAAACGTCTAAAACCCTTTTGGTTTACGTACCATATAAACGAAAAGCGCTTGGAAAGCCGTATGAAAGCAATACCGATTTTTTCGACTATTTTTAAAGTCAACTTTTGTCTATCGTTACTTTTAATGTTCTTAGCGGTAAGTTGCGGACAACCGGAACCCAGAAGACCAAAAGACGTTAAGAGCGGCAGTTATTACGAAGAGTCCATAGCAAGGAGCAAGGAAATTTTAGCGGCGGAAGAAGCGCTAATGCAAGAAATTATCAAAAGCGATACGCTGCACAAATACCGCCAAAGTGCCAACGGTTCGTGGTACTACTATGATATCAAGAACGAGACGGCAACATACCTTCCAAAACCGGACGATTTAGTGACCATGGCCTACAATCTCGTTAGTTTTGAAAACGACACCCTATACAGCATGGAGTCCAAGGGAGTACAGGTGTACAAAGTGGACAAGCAAGAACTCTTTCCCGGACTTCGAAATAGTATAAAAATCTTAAAAGAAGGGGAAGTCGCCACATTTTTGTTTCCCTCATCCCTCGCATACGGATATCCCGGAGATGGGGATAAGGTGGGAATTAACATGCCGCTAAAGGCGACCATATCCATTCTTAAAGTAGTACCTGCTCCGGAAGAAACACAACAAATTCAATAACAATTTTAATATTAAATGAAACCCTTACAAATGAAAAACCTATATCTATTACTGTTCACGGTGGCCTTTGCCCTAGCGAGTTGTAAATCGAGCAAATATGCGGATTTGGGCGATGGGCTTTTTGCCGACATCAAAACCAATATGGGCGACGTGGTCGTAAAACTCGAATATGAAAAAACGCCGGTTACCGTTGCCAACTTTGTTTCCTTGGCAGAAGGTAAAAATACTTTTGTTGCGGAAGAGTTCAAAGGTAAAAAATACTATGATGGACTTACCTTCCACAGGATCATGAAAGATTTTATGATCCAAGGGGGAGATCCCACTGGAACGGGAAGCGGTAGTCCGGGATATAAATTCAAGGACGAATTCCACGATTCGTTGACCCACTACAAGGCGGGAATTCTCAGCATGGCAAATTCAGGGCCTAAGACCAATGGCAGTCAATTTTTTATTACGCATAAAGAAACGCCTTGGCTCGATGGAAAGCACTCCGTTTTTGGGGAAGTGGTAGAAGGCATGGCCGTAGTCGATTCTATTGCCAATGTCACCGTAGGAGCTCAAAACCGACCCGAATCGCCGGTAACCATGAATACCGTGGAAATCATACGCAACGGGCGGGATGCCAAAAAATTTAAGGCGGACAAGGTATTGACTGCCTATTTTGCCGAGGAAGAACGGATATTGGCCGCAAAGAAAAAGCTCCTGGCCGATACGGCAGCAGCCTTCAAAACAGATGAAGAAAAGGCTACTTCACTTCCTTCAGGGCTAAAAACGTTAACCCTTACGGAGGGTACGGGCACCAAACCTGCAGTGGGCCAAAAGGTAATGGTGAAATACGCAGGTTACCTGAGCGATGGTACTTTGTTCGATAGCAATTACGAAGATGTACTCGTTAAATTCGATAAGTTTGACGAGCGTATGAAAGCGGCCGGTAGGTACGAGCCCACCCCAATGGATTACAGCCCTGACGCCAGCTTGATCGCCGGTTTCAAGGAAGGCTTGATGACCATGAAAGTCGGGGATAAAGTGCGCCTGTTCATCCCCCCACATTTGGGTTATGGCGAGCAAAATTACGGTCCGATTCCCGGTGGTTCCAATTTGGTTTTTGATATCGAGATTACCGGTATGGCGGAAACCGAAGAGTAGCGGCCGTTACCATTTTAACCTTGAAATGATATAAAGCATACGCTTACGGGCAGATATTTGCTGCGTTCATAAAAAAAGACCCTATCCACAACTGGATCGGGTCTTTTTTATAAGGAACATCACGGTACTACCTTATAGCAGGACCGTTATGCCGTTATTTTGCGTCTTGCTCTTCTGCCCACTTTTTGGCCCGCTCCGCACGTTTTGCGGATCCTGGATGCGAGGAGGTCAAAGACCCCTTACCACCGTCGCCGCTTAAGTCGGCCAGTTTTTGAAAAGCGCCTTCCATGGCATGGTAATCATAGTTATGCGCCACCAAAAATTTAAACCCGTACGCGTCCGAAGCGGACTCGTTCGACTGTGAAAATTGGGCGTTGAGCACATTTTCGACAAAACCGCCCACCTCATCGTCGGCCAGTACTTTTCCGGCACCGGTATTGGCTACCGCTACATCTTTGGCAGCGGAAATGGTGTATGCGGATTGGTAGCGTTTTTTGGAATGTCCCAGTTTCACATGTCCGATTTCATGACCGATTACGCTCAAAATTTCGGCGTCGGTCATCAGGTCCATGAGTCCGGCCATTATCCTAACACTGCCATCAGGTGTAGCAAATGCGTTAACATCTACCACCTCGTATACCTTAAAGTTCAATTCCAGTCCGTCCTCGGTCTCCAATCCTTCCACCAATTTTGCCAAACGGTCGCCGTAAGGGCTTCCGACCGCTGCTATGGGGTTGTTTTCATCCATCCATACAACGGATTGTAAGGATAGGGCCGCCATGTCCTCATCGGATAGCGTAGCCGCCTTGGTCACCTTTTTGGCAGCATCCACATTGCCCTTTTTCAATAATTTTTTTCCGAACTGTGCCTGTACAGATACTCCTGCCATAACGATAACAAGGAGCGTAATCACTTTTTTCATAAGATACGTTTTCTTCATATTTGTTAATGCGCTAAAGATAGTAGTTTCCCTAGGCCGGGTATTCCCCCTTTTCAGGGAAATAACGTTTATTCCCATCCAAAATTGTCCATCCACATTTCGGTATTTTTCTTGCCGGGAAGGTAATTTAGATCCAACCGCAGCTCATACACTTCCGAAATCGGGCTTACCTCGCCTTTCACCAAACGAAGGTCCAAACTGTCCATATAGATTTCCGCCCTTTCCCAAGAGCCCGTTTTAAAACCTTTAATAGCACTGGAATCCTTTAAAATCTGGCCCCAATGCTGCCCGGTAAGAAAAAGGGTGGCATCTTCAAAAGCATCGCTTTCCTCGGTAAGGTAATAATCAAAATATATTTTTTTCACTTTGGTAAAATCTACGGGACTGCCCGTCACCTTATCGAACATGGGAAGAAAACAAGTGAATTTTCGTTTCACATCATTACTGTTCTTTAAGCGTACGGCATTGGTAGGATTTCCAAATTTATTTTTCCCAAAAGCCTGGCCTGAGGACTCAAATCCCCGATAGGCCAATATTTGTCGGAAATGCGGGGTATCTTCAAAATCCATTACAAATGGGCTGGTGATGGTATCGGGTTTCGCGGAAAGTGCCGCAACAAAATCACCGGCAGGGAGGTCGTTGCCCACCCGGATCCGGTGTACATAAATAGCCGAGCTATCCGCTTGATGGGTATTATAGGGATTCAAAGAGAGGCTAGCAGTATTCGGGATAGGGCTCTTGTCGCCCACCCAATTTTTGCAGTCGGCCAACGCTTCTTTTAAATCTACTTTTACCTTGATCCACCGATCGTAATTGCCGTGAAAGTTATTGGCGATTTCGTGGCATCCTCCAAAATTCCCCTCATCATCCTTGTAGTTGAACTTTAAAGCGGTAATCCAACTATCCTTGGGCACGTAGAGTTCCAGTTCCAAATAATCCGCTTCCCTAAAATTGATCGGATACCCATATAATTTTTTGAGATCGATAAAACCGTCGGAAAACTCTTGATCGGTGGTAATGCCGATTGCCGGCTTCCCCGCAATGGATTCCAACGAAACCGAACAGCCTGAACAGGATAGGGTGCCATCGGCGATCATGGACTGGTCCAAAGCATCTTCCCCGAGTTCAAGAACGAAGGTAGCGGCGTCGGTACTTTCGATTACGTTTCCGGTATCGTTCGTAGTTTTACAGCCAACAAGGACCGTCAACAGTAAAAAAAAAGCGATTTGTTTCATATTAATGTAGTTTAGGTATCTTTTTCAAAACGTCCAATAAAAATCCCCAGAACTTTTGTACCGAAGAAATTTGAACACGCTCGTCAGGGGAATGTGCTCCCAAAATGGTGGGGCCAAAACTGATCATATCCATTTCGGGATAATGCCTGCCCAGAATACCACATTCCAATCCGGCATGGCATGCCACAACCTTGGGTCGTTCTCCGAATCGTTCCGTGTAGGTTTCTTCCAGCACTTTTAATATGGGCGATTTCGGATTGGGTTTCCATCCCGGGTAATCTCCGCTGAAGGTTACTTGGTATCCCGCTTTTTCGAACGTTTCCCGCAAGTTGCCGGCCAATTCCATTTTGCCCGTCTCCAACGAAGAGCGGGTCAAACAACTTATTTGGATACGGCCATCCCGAACGGTTACCCTGGCAATATTGTTCGAAGTTTCCACCAAATCAGGAATTTCGGCACTCATGGCATATACGCCATTATGTGCCGTTTTCAATGCTTCCAATAGCGCAGCTTGGGCTTCTTGTTTCATTGGAGGACCGGAAGCGGTTACCAGCATTGTTCCGATATTCATTTCGGGGTCTAATTTTTTATGGGTGGTCACAATCGTCTCGGCGGACCGATGCATCCTTGCCTCAAAATCGCTTGCCCCGTCTTTGGGTACCGCAACAAGGGCTTTGCTCTCTCTTGGAATCGCATTTCTAAGGCCACCGCCTTCTATTTGAATGATTCGCATACCTGAGGGACCACTTTCCGCAAACAACAAGCCGTTCATGATCGTATTGGCATTTCCCAATCCTTTATGTATCTCGATACCACTGTGGCCGCCCGATAGCCCTTTTACGGTAATTTCATACGTCACATGATCCCGTAACGGCAGATCGCTTTCGTAGGTACCTTCGGCCGTGACATCTATTCCCCCTGCACATCCGATATCCAGTTCATCATCTTCTTCCGTATCCAGATTCAGTAGAATAGTTCCTTGAAGCACGTTTGGCTCCAATCCCAACGCTCCGGTCATCCCCGTTTCCTCATCGATGGTAAACAAGGCTTCCAACGGTGGGTGCGCTATTTCGGTACCCTCTAAAAGTGCCATTATCGTAGCCACTCCTAGTCCATTATCGGCGCCCAAAGTAGTTCCTTTGGCCTTTACCCAATCCCCGTCGATATACATCGCTATCCCTTGGGTGTCGAAATCAAATTTGGTATCGGCATTTTTTTGGTGTACCATATCCAAATGGGATTGCAAGGTCATCATTTTACGGTTTTCCATTCCCGGACTGGCCGGTTTTCGGATGATAACGTTCCCTATGGTATCGGTAAACGTCTCCAACCCCAGCGATTTTCCAAAGTTGACCATAAATCGGATTACCCGCTCCTCTTTTTTCGACGGTCGGGGCACGGCATTAAGATCGGCAAATTTGTTCCATAGCCTTTGAGGCTCCAAGGATCGTATATCAGGGTTCATCAGTAAGAAGGTTTTCCCAAAAATAAGATTTAAAAATCGGCATGTAGGTTAAATAGCTAAATTTGATATTTTAGAATCCATGTTTGTAAAATTCATATGAAGGATAACCTGCGTAAAGGGATTGCGCTTGCCATACTACCTCAAATTTTGTTCGTTAAATGGTTCGGAAACCGCCCGGAATGGGTAGAACAGTATTATAGTAAGGGACTTTACCCGGAAATAAGTGGTCTGTTTCGCTGGGCGTTTGGGTGGATCCCTTTTTCCATCGGGGAGTTGGTATACAGTCTGCTGTTGCTCAGCATACTGTGGTACCTTGTGCATAAGTGGCGCCATATCAAAAGAAAACCCTTTCGGTTTCTGATCAATGTCGTGGCCGTACTGTCCGTTTTTTATTTCACGTTCCATTTGGTCTGGGGCCTCAATTACTACCGTCGCCCAATTGCCGAAAACTTGGCGATAACCGATAGCATTACCAAGCCGGAATTACTGAAACTGACCGAACGATTGATCCAAAAAACGAATACCCTACAATTTTCTTTGACCGGCGACAGTACCCAAATGGTAAACGTTCCCTATCCCCAAGAGGAAATTTTTCAAAAAACGGTATACGGATATGCAGAGATAAAAAAAAGAATTCCTTTTTTAACCTACACCAACCCGAGCATTAAGGCTTCGGGCTATAGCACCTTATCGAGTTATCTGGGTATCGGGGGCTATTTGAACCCTTTTACCAACGAGGCCCAAGTAAATGCATTGACGCCCGCTTTTAGACTTCCCGTAATCAGTGGACATGAAATTGGCCACCAGATCGGGTATGCCGCTGAAAATGAAACCAATTTTATCGGTTATTTGGTAACCGTGCGCCACAAAGACCCTTACTTTCAATATTCGGCCTATGCCTACGCGCTCAGCCATTGCTTAAGTGCCATCGCCAGGGAAAATGAAACGGAATTCGAACAATTGTACAGCACCCTCAACAACGGTGTGAAGGCCAACTACCAAGAACTCCGTGATTTTTATACGCGTTATGAAAATCCTTTCGAGCCTATTTTTGAATCCGTTTTCAGTACGTTTTTAAAGGCCAACAATCAGGCAGATGGCATACAAAGCTATGGAAGGGTGGTCAGTCTTATGGTCGGTTACCATAAAAAGCATCCGATATAGCCCCGTTGCACCCCCAGTATCCTATAGCTTATCAGAAATGGTAGAATACCAATTTAACTTTGAAATAGCACAAATAAATAGTTTCTTTTTCAGTTATTATTCGTTAAAAAAAATAACCATAGCTACGGCTATGCTTCCGTTTTTTGCCTTGAATACCTAAAAAATAATTCAATTTCTATACGTGTTATTTTAAAGCTAAATTGGTATAAAATCACCGTTGAAACGTTAAAATATCCCGACAAGAGGATAAAATTACGCTACTTCCCCTATTTTTAACGGGACTAATAACCTGATACCTTACCAGATGAAACAAAGAATGTTTGCCCTAACCTTTTTTTGGTGCGCAACGGCCGTTTTTGCCCAAGAATACTTTCCAAAAAACGATGGCGTAAAGGCTAACGACAACAACTACACCGCTTTTACAAACGCCAAGATCTATGTGACACCGGACGAGGTCATCGACAATGGAACACTTTTGATACAAAAGGGAAAAGTGGTCGCTACGGGAAAAGCGATAGCGATTCCAAAAAATACGGTAACCATCGATTTAAAAGGAAAACAGATTTATCCCTCGTTTATCGATTTGTACTCCGACTTTGGAATTGAAAAACCCGAAAAAGCCAAGAGCGATGGTCGGTCCGCGGTTTACGAACCGTCGCGGGAGGGCTTTTATTGGAACGACCATATCATGCCCGAAAATGATGCGGTCACAAAATTCACCTATGACGATAAGAAAGCGAAAGCGCTTCGAAACCTAGGTTTTGGAGTGGTCAACGCACATATCCCGGACGGAATTGCCAGAGGTACCGGGGTGTTGATCGCCCTCAACCCCCATGGAAATGAAGCGGACCGTATTTTAGAAGACCGCTCGGGCCATTATTTTTCTTTCAAAAAGAGTATCGCCAAACGACAGTCGTACCCAACATCCTTAATGGGGGCCATGGCCTTGATGCGACAAATGTATTATGATGCCGATTGGTACGCCAAGGGCAACGTAACCACCAAGGACCGTTCTTTGGAGGCGTTGAACGCCAATAAGGGCCAGGTACAAATTTTTGAGGCCGGCGACAAGGGCAATGTGATCCGGGCCGATGGAATCGGTGATCAATTTGGCATTCAATATGTAATTGTAGGTGGTGGGGACGAGTACGAACGGGTAGCGGATATCAAGGCAACGGAGGCCACATTAGTATTGCCCTTGAATTTTCCCGAGGCCTACGACGTGTCCAACCCTTACGACTCGGAGTATGTGTCGCTGTCGGACATGCGGCATTGGGACCAAGCACCATCAAACCCAAAAATACTTGCCGAAAACAATGTTCCGTTCGCATTTACGCTTCATAAACTAAAGTCTACCAAAGCGTTCGACGCAAAAATAAAAAAAGCTTTGGCGCGAGGATTATCCAAAAAAGAGGCCTTGGCCGCCCTTACCACCGTTCCCGCCAGAATTTTGGGAAAATCGGCCGAAATAGGGTCGTTGAAAAAAGGTAGTCAGGCCAACTTTATCGTTACCTCAGGTGATCTGTTCGCCTCCGGTACGGTACTCTACGAAAATTGGGTACAAGGACGTAAAAACGTAATCAACGATTTTTCCAAAAAAGACCTAAGGGGCGACTATACACTCGCTATCGGGAATCAGCGTTTTTCATTAGCGATCAAAGGAACCGCTGCAAAACAAACGGCCGAGGTAAAAAAAGACACCCTGGTATTGACTTCCAAATTTAACCATGCGGGCAATTGGTTCGAATTAAGTTTCAATGAGGCGAAAAAGGAAAGTTACCGGCTTGTGGCCAACGTCCTTGAAAATACAACTGATATAAGCGGTAAGGCCGTTTTGCCAAAGGGAGCGGAGCGTTCGTTCACCGTGACCCGGACAAAAGCCTTTGAGGATACTAAAAAAGAAGATTCCAAAACGCAGGAAACGCCTGGCCCGATTTCGGTCAAGTTTCCCAATGTCGCCTATGGCTATGATGCCATTCCGAAACCGCAAAACACCCTTTTCAGGAATGCGACGGTATGGACAGGAGAATCGGAAGGTGTCCTAGAAAATACCGATGTTTTGGTCAAAAATGGAAAAATCGTAAAAATCGGTAAAGATTTAAATGCCGGTGGCGCCCAGGTCATCGATGCTACCGGAAAACACCTGACAGCGGGTATTATAGACGAACACAGCCATATTGCCGCACTATCCGTCAACGAGGCCGGTCACAATTCCACCGCAGAGGTAAAAATGGAAGACGTGGTCGACCCCGAGGACAAGGGCATCTACCATGCTTTGGCCGGTGGCGTGACCTCTTTGCAGTTGTTACACGGATCGGCAAACCCCATAGGGGGAAGATCGGCCATTATGAAACTTAAATGGGGCGAAAGTGCCGATAACATGATTTATGGGAACACGCCAAAGTTCATCAAATTCGCATTGGGCGAAAACGTAAAACAAAGCAATTGGGGCAGTTTTAATCGATTTCCACAGACCCGGATGGGCGTTGAACAGGTATTCACCAATTACTTTCAGCGTGCCAAAGAGTATGAAATACGGAAGAAGAGCGGTCAACCGTACCGAACGGACGAGGAAATGGAGACCTTGGTAGAAATTTTAAACGGGGAACGTTTTATCAGTTGCCATTCCTATGTACAGAGTGAAATAAACATGATGATGAAAGTTGCGGAAAAATTCGGATTTCGCATGAACACCTTTACCCATATTCTAGAGGGGTACAAAGTGGCCGATAAAATGGCCGAACACGGTGTGGGCGGCGGTACCTTTAGCGACTGGTGGGCCTATAAATATGAGGTGAACGATGCCATTCCCTACAACGCGGCCATCATGCAAAGCCAAGGGGTTACGGTAGCCATCAATAGCGATGATGCCGAAATGATCCGGAGATTGAACCAAGAGGCCGCTAAAATTGTCAAATACGGGGGCCTTAGCGAAGAGGAGGCTTGGAAAATGGTGACCATAAACCCAGCAAAATTATTACATCTGGAGGAGCGTACCGGAAGCATCAAAAACGGAAAAGATGCCGATTTGGTCCTGTGGAGCGGGCACCCTATGTCCGTTTACACCAAGGCTGAAAAAACGATGATCGACGGCGCAATTTTCTTTGATCTGCAAAAAGATGGGGAACTGCGAAAATCGGTCCGCGAGGAGCGCAACCGCCTCATCGGAAAAATGTTGACGGAAAAAGACAAAGGCGGTAAAACGCAACCTCCGAAAATGAACAAGAAAGAACAAATGCACTGCCAATCCCGATAATATGTCACTATACCAATTATACCGATATCCCATGAAAAAAGTAGTTATAGCGCTGATTGTCCTTTTAGGCGTGTGCCTGCAGCACAATGCACAACAAACACCCGCTCCGGCGCAGGACGGGGCAATTAGCATTACCGGGGCTACGGCACATTTAGGTGATGGCACCCTTATCGAAAATGCCACAATAGTGTTCGAAAACGGAAAAATAACCGCTATTGCCGCCGATGCGACCGTTAAAGGAACCGAAATCGATGCTTCCGGAAAACACGTTTATCCCGGGTTTATTGCCCCTAACAAGTCTTTGGGCCTTATTGAGGTCAATGCCGTAAGGGCCAGTAACGACCAGGATGAAATTGGTGATATCATTCCACATGTCCGAAGCCTCATCGCCTATAATGCGGAATCCAAAGTAGTGGAAAGTATGCGACCGAACGGTGTGTTGATCGGACAGATCACGCCGCAGGGAGGACGCATATCGGGCACCTCTTCCATTGTACAGTTCGATGCATGGAACTGGGAAGATGCCGCGATAAAAGTGGACGACGGCATACATTTGCGCTGGCCGAGTACCTTTAGGGCCGGTCGGTGGTGGATGGGCGAAGACCCCGGATATAAACCCAACGACAAGTACGAGGAACAAGTGACCGAAATTACTACCTTTTTGACCGGTGCCAAGGCGTATGGAAAAGGCGCCTCAAAAGAAATGAATCCTGCGTTCGCGGCCATGAAAGGCGTTTTTGACGGGAGTCAGAAACTATACCTTTATGCGGACAATGAACGTCAGATCATCGATGGCATCCAAATGGCAAAAAACCAGGGGGTTTCCCAGATCGTTTTGGTCGGTGGATACCATGCCCATAAAGTGGTAGACTTCTTAAAAGAAAACAGTATTCCCGTGCTGGTGCAGTTTACCCACCAATTGCCCGTTTTCGATCATGAGGATTATGACCTGCCCTACAAATTACCGAAGCTATTGTTGGATGCCGGTATTCTGGTGGCCCTTCAAAATGGGGAAGCCAGTAATTTTCAAACAAGGAACCTCCCTTTTTATGCGGGACAGGTAGCGGGACAAGGCTTGGATAAGGAGCAAGCGGTTCAATTGATTACCGGAAACTCGGCAAAAATCTTAGGAATAGACGATACGTATGGAACGCTAGCCATAGGAAAAAGTGCGACCCTCTTCGTTTCGGAAGGCGATGCGCTCGATATGCGCAGCAACCAGCTGACGCACGCTTTTATTGACGGACGTGCCATATCTCTGGAAACACACCAAACGAAACTTTGGAAACGGTATATGAAGAAGTACGAAGGGAAGTGATGCCCTTTTCAGGGTTTAGTAGTTTAGTATTCAGTGGTGAGTGGTTAGTGGTTAGTGGTGAGTAGTGAGTAGTGAGTAGTGAGTAGTGAGTAGTGAGTAGTGAGTATAAAGTAAGAAGTGGTAAGTAGTCAAAAAAAACACGATTTTGAATTTGTGTTTGACATTTGAATTTGATCGTTATCAAGCTTTGCCTATCGCAGTACAACGCTGCCTTAAAAAACGCCTAGACCATTCTTTACCAATACCCGGATACCTACTATAAATACCAAAAGTGCGGTGACCGTTTTTATCGCTCTTGGGGTCATTTTCTTAAGACCGATACGAATGCCAAGTTGGCCTCCCAAAAAAACGGTCGCCATCAATGCTACAGTTTCCACAAAAGGCAAGGCAAGGGTTTCTGCGGCAGCAAGTCCCGCCAAACTTGAAAGGGAATTCACCAAAATAAAAAAACTGGCCAAGGCGGCAATTTTTAAGGAAGATGCCCAGCGCAAGTGGTTCAATACGGGCGCTAGAAAAATACCGCCACCAATACCCACCAAACCCGATAACAATCCAATGGATGCTCCCAAACCATAAGAAACCCATTTGGGATACCTTCGGCTAAAATCCTTTTTTGAAGCCGTATGAAAAGTCTGCCAGGCCAAGGCAATCGATGAGACAACCAAAGCGCCGCCCAAAATAATAAAGAATACCTCCTCTTTCAATCGAAAAGAGGCCCCAATAAACGCCAATGGAACGCTGGCGACCACAAAAGGCAAAAAGTCCTTTAAATTGGCATGGCGATTTTTAAAGTATAAAAAAGTACTCGTGGAAACCACCATCAGATTACAGACCAAGGCCAAAGAGCGAATGCCAAAAAAGCCGATTACGGTTAAGGACAATAGTGCCAAGTAACTAGATCCCCCACCGAACCCTACAGAAGCATATAAGGCCGCAACAATAAAAAAACCAAGGCACAGCAGTACAAGGTGCTCAATGGGTAGCAGCATAGGAACGAAGTTGGTTCATGCCACCGGTAACATTGATCAATGTTGCTTTCGGAAAATAGGACGCCAATAGCGAAATGCCTTTGGCACTACGGATACCCGATTGGCAAAGGAAATAAACGGGACGCTTAACATCGATCTCATCCTTACGCTGCTCCAGCTCGGTCAAAGGAATATGGCGGGCCACCGAAAGCCGTTGTCCTTCATATTCCGATAAGGTACGTACATCGATTACCTGCGGGTTCCCCAACTCCAGAAGTTCCTGAAATTCCAGTGCAGTAACCGAAGTAACGGGCGCCACGGCACATTCTAACTCATAATTGTCCCGTAAAGCCGTTATTTGGAGGTTCTCCGGTATCGCGGAAAACCGAATTTTACGCAGTACGGTACCCAATCCATCGAACAGGGCCAATTGTCCAGATAACACTTCCCCTACCCCGGTGATCAATTTAATCGTCTCCAAAGCCTGTAAATTACCCACAATGCCCGGAAGAATGCCCAATACCCCATTTTCGTTGCAATCGGGTACCTCATCGGGTTTGGGCATGTTCGGAAACAAACAACGATAGGTAGGGCCTTTTTGGTAATTGAATACGCTCACCTGCCCTTCAAATGCATGCAACGCTCCATAGACAAATGGTTTTTTGAGTAGTACACAGGCATCGTTTACCAGGTAACGTGTGGGAAAGTTATCGGATGCGTCTACGACAATATCGAACTGCGCTATTGTTTCCAATGCATTGTCCTTTGTCAGAAAGTAGTTGTACCCTTCTAAAACGGTATTTGAATTTTGTGCGGAAAGCTTTTCCTTGGCAACATCCACCTTCGAAAGGCCGACATCGGACTCCACGTATAAGACCTGCCGATGAAGGTTTGAAAACGAAACCGTATCACCATCCAAAATTCCGATGCGCCCGACCCCCATGGCGTTCAAATAGGTTAGCACCGGTACACCGAGTCCGCCCGCTCCAACGACCAAAACACTGGCATTTGCCAGTTTCTGCTGTGCCGTTGCACCAAAGCCTTTTAAAATAAGCTGCCGTTTATACCTTTCGTTGTCCATGGAGTGCTTTAAGAAGAAATAGATCCGCCCATTTTGGACAATGCAGCGTTATAGTCCTCCTTTGAATTTGCGTTCAACAATACATTTTCGTTTTTGGGAAATACCAATTTCACATCGTTATGGATCAGGAACTTTCTTGGGCAACTGCCCTGCCCTGTTTCCAAATAGTCCATGGAAGCGCGTAAGGCGTTGGGCTCCCATATTGCGCATAATGGCTCTGGTAAAGGATCTTCCCTTTGTGCAAATGCAGTGGCCATTTTACTATCATCCCTCTCGGAAACGAGTTGTTCCAATGCCTCTACATCCATTAACGGAAGATCGCAGGCCAAAACCAACCAGGCCACATCGGGAAATGCTTCATGGGCGGATAACAATCCGTTATAGGGCCCCTTATATCGGTCGCTATCGGTAATCGAGGTCATGGTTTTGGGCAAGTCGGGCAACTGGTCCGAACGTACGCTGATATAGGTCGCTTCACAGACCTGCTGGAGCAGCCGATACAAATGGTCTCTTTGAGGGCTATCGTGGTAGGTGATCAACCCTTTATCGGTTCCCATTCGGGTGCTTTTTCCTCCGGAAAGGACCAAGCCATATAGTTTAGCGGTTGAAGTCATTTTTACCTCCAGTTTTTTGTTCGAGCCGAATGTCGGTAATCGTAATATCATGGGAAAGTGCCTTGCACATATCATAAATGGTAAGGGCACTTACCGAAACACCCGTCAATGCTTCCATTTCAACACCTGTACGTTCGTTACATTTGACCGTACAACTGATTTCCAAATGATGGGCATCGGGTAAAATTTCGATATGGACTTTTGACAGGTTTAGTTGATGGCATAGCGGAATCAAATCGGATGTTTTTTTAACGGCCTGTATTCCGGCGATGACCGCCGTTTGTACGATACTCCCCTTGGTTCCCAAAAAGTTCTGATCGGCAAGGGTATCGAATACCGATTTCGGAAACGTGACCCTACCCGTTGCGGTTGCCGTTCGCACCGAAATGTTTTTGGAGGAAACATCGACCATATTGGCCCGGCCGGAAGTATCGATATGGGACAACGCTTTCTTCATTCTTACCATTTTTATCTTATGGATGGGCGGACACCCAGACGGACTTGTTCTTAAAAAATTCTTTTTTCCAGATCGGCACTTTTTCTTTTAAGGTATCGATCAAAAAACGGCATGCCGCAAAACAGGCCTCTCGATGCGCCGAAGACGCCCCTACGACGACTACCGGTTCCGCGACCGATTTTACACCAACGGCATGTTGTAACAGTACCCGATCGAGCTCCCATTTTTCCGATGCCGTATCGGCGATCTTTTGCATTTCCTTAAGGGCCATTTGTTCGTAAGCCTCAAATTCAAGGGATACCACTTGTTCGCCTTTTGTAAACTCCCGTACGGTACCGACAAATACACATATGCCCCCACTCATTGGGTGCGAAAGGGTTTCGTATACCTTACCCAGCTCGATCTGGGGCACAATTTCGACGTTCATTTCCTTCATTAACCACCACTTACCGGAGGGATGATTGCAATTTCATCACCAGAACGCAATTGGGTGCCTTCCTCCGCATATTCGCTATTTACGGCTATGGCCAAGGACGAAAGTTTCCCAAAATCGGGAAAGGAACGTTCCAACTCCCGTTTCAGGTCCTTTACGGTATGTGGCCGCTTTTCAAAGCTTTCCATTGCCAATACCGAAGCGCCGACAATGTCTTTTGCAATACCAAACAACAACACCTCCATTATCCGTTTCTTTTATGGTACAAGGTACTTAAAAATTCACAATCCTTCCACATCGTCCACTACCGTTCCTCCTTTGGGAAGTGCGTAAAATGTGTCCGGTTTTTCCGTAGTATCCAACCGAACATTTTCAAAAATACGGCTGCTTTTTGCCGTTTCCATGGTTTGCCCCGTATTGGAATACCATGTTAACTTTTTAGGGAGTCTCAATCCGGAAACTTCCATCCAATCCTCATAACGGATCCATTTTACGGTATCCGACTTTTCCCCGGTTCCGTAGGTGACGGTGTATCCCAACCATTCCATTTGAAACGTTTTGGGATCGTAGTGCAAAAAATATTCGTCCTTTGGCGATGTACCTACCCCATTGTTATAAGCAATGCGGATACCGGGATAAGTGTAATCTTCGAAAATGATAGGCTTGGCAGAATCGTATTGGATTCCTTCATCGGCCAATACAAAGGGCATGGCATAAAAATAAAACATTAGGTTGTGGTAAAACACCGCGTCGCCCTTAAAATTGTTTTTCTCGTCCAACACCCAAACATCCGTACCATCGAAACCCATGCTCACGTCCCGCATCGTCACTTTATCCTTTCTCGTGCGCAGGTCTATCGTATGCACCTCACCGCCCTTATCATTGGGAAGTTCGAACTGCAGGGTCCTTTTTTTGTTCCAGGCCTCAAGCCCCCCGTGCCCGTTCAACACGTTTACCAAAGCTTCCGGAAACCTACTTTTGACAACTTCGGTTTCCGCTACGGTCTTCGTTTCTTCTTTCCGCTTACTTGGTTGCTCTTTACAATTCAAAAAAACAGCGGTGCAACACCAAACCAGTAGCCATTGTATTTTCTTTTTCATTCGTTTTTGGGCCTTTAATTTGTGTGGAGGGAATCCGATCCGACCACTTTTATTTACATTTGTCCGAATGAACGAAATTAAGCAAATAACCAGTCTCCAAAACCCCTTGGTAAAGAAAATAGGGTTGCTGCGAGAAAAGTCCAAGGAACGGAAAAAAAGTGGGCTATTTGTTTTGGAAGGACTGCTCGAACTAGGGCTCGCGATCAAAGGGGGTTACGTCATCGAGAACCTGTTGTTTTCTGCCGATCTTATTTCTGAACGAGAATTGAACGAAATCCTGAAACCATACCCCAAAACCGTTGAAATGATACAGGTCAGCAAGGAGGTGTACCGTAAAATTGCCTATAGGGAAAGTACTGAAGGTGTGGTTGCCTTGGGCCAAAGCAAACCACATCATTTGGACGGTCTAGAATTACCGGAAAAGAATCCGTTCGTTTTGGTTGCCGAAGCTCCCGAGAAACCCGGGAATATTGGGGCGTTGTTACGTACCGCCGATGCCGCCGGGCTCGATGCCGTTATTATTGCCGATCCCAAAACCGATCTGTACAACCCCAATATCGTTCGTTCGAGCGTTGGCGGCCTGTTTACCAACGCTATTGCCACTGGTAGCAGTTCGGAAATTATCCAATACCTGACCAAGAAAGGAATCAAAATTTATGCTGCGGCCCTGAGCGCCTCCAAACCCTATACCTCGATCGACTTCACCGGTGCCACCGCCATAGTCATGGGAACGGAAGCAACCGGACTTTCCGATGCTTGGTTGACCGGATCCGATCAGAATATTATCATTCCCATGAACGGGGAAATAGACTCCATGAACGTATCGGTGTCCGCCGCAATCCTTATCTTTGAGGGAAAGCGTCAACGAGAGAAACAGGTATAAACGAATGGGTATCGATAACCAAGCAAAAGCGTTTATGCTATCTTTTGCTGTTACCATGGTTTATATTTAAATGATTAAAATTCCACCACACCAACATCCAACATTGTTTTGAACACCCTTTTCTACACCATTATCGGTATTCTTCTGCTTCAATTTCTATTGGAAACGCTATTAAAAAGCTTGAACGCAAAGCGCTATAACGACCCCATACCGGAAGAACTCGACGATGTTTTCGATAAGGAAGCCTATCAAAAAGCGCAGGAGTACAAAAAAACAAACCATCGTTTTGGCATATTGCGCAGCTCGTTTTCGTTGGTATTGACACTTGTTTTTTTGATTTTCGGTGGATTTGAATGGGTAGACCGGCTCGTACGGCAGGTCACCGAAGCACCCATAGGAATGGCGTTACTGTTTTTTGGCACCATATTGTTGGGCAGCAGTCTGTTGACCCTTCCGTTCTCCTATTATGCAACCTTTTATATTGAGGATAAATTTGGTTTTAACAAGGCCACCAAAAGCTTATTTTTTATCGACCAATTAAAGACATGGATCATGAGCCTCATTATCGGTGCGGCCATTTTGCCCCTTGTGATGTTGTTTTATCGGTGGGCCGGACAACATTTTTGGATATACGCCTGGTCGTTGATCGCCGTATTCAGTATTTTAATGAACCTGTTTTACAGCAAATTGATCGTCCCCCTTTTCAATAAACAATCTCCGCTAGGGGAAGGAACGTTAAAAAACGATATTGAACATTATGCACAAAAGGTAGGATTCGATCTTAAGAATATTTTCGTTATCGACGGCTCCAAAAGGTCGACCAAGGCAAACGCCTATTTTTCCGGTTTTGGAAAGGAAAAAAGAGTAACCTTGTATGACACCTTGATCTCGGATTTGGAGGAAAAAGAAATCGTGGCCGTTTTGGCGCACGAGGTAGGACATTACAAGCGTAAGCATATCGTTTTCAATATGCTGTTATCACTTGTTTTGACGGCTCTTACCTTGTTCGTTCTATCCCTCTTCATCAACAACCCACAAGTATCCCTTGCCATTGGGGTCACCCGACCGAGTTTTCATGCGGCATTGGTCGGTTTTGCAATTTTGTATAGTCCCATTTCCGAGTTAACGGGACTGTTCATGAACCATCTTTCCAGAACTTTTGAATACCAGGCCGATACCTATGCCAAGGATACCCACGGTGCCGATGCCTTGGTAAGCTCGCTCAAAAAACTCTCCAAAAACAATTTGAGCAACCTTACCCCGCATCCCGCCTATGTGTTCGCTTACTACTCCCATCCTCCGCTGATCGATAGGATCCGAAACCTACAACGGTCGAAAAAAACGACCGATACCCGTATCCCGACTTCATAAAACCAACAATGGGAAAGACCGCGCGCATCACTGACAATTAGGGATGAATGGCCCGTAAACCCGATAAACAGGCATCATTTTTGTTGTGTAGTCAAACAGATTATGGTAATTTTAATATTGTATGACCGAGGCGGCATTAGAAATAGAAAACAAGGAGATTACCAGGCAGTATAAAGAACTGCTTCGTATCAGCTATCAGACCTTGACCCCAACGGATAAAAAACTGATCCGTTCGGCTTTCGAGGTTGCCCTGGACGCGCATAAGGACCAACGACGAAAGTCCGGCGAAGCCTATATCTTTCATCCCATTGCGGTAGCTAAGATCGTCGCTTCCGAAATCGGATTGGATGCGGTATCGATTGCATCGGCGCTATTGCACGACGTGGTGGAGGATACCGAATATACCCTGGACGACATCGAACAGATGTTCGGGGAAACCGTTGCGCGCATCGTTGACGGGCTCACCAAGATCGCGCATTTAAAAAAGGACATGAACATCTCCCAACAGGCGGAGAACTTTCGAAAGATGCTGCTTACCCTGAACGACGATGTTCGTGTCATTATCATAAAAATAGCCGATCGTTTTCACAATATGCTTACCATGGATGCCATGCCGGAGCACAAACAGGTGAGAATTGCATCGGAAACCTTATACATCTACGCACCGCTCGCACATCGTATCGGGCTTTACAATATAAAGACCGAACTGGAGGACCTGAGCTTAAAATACACCGAACCGGAAGTCTATGCCGATATTCAGGGGAAAATAGAGGAATCCAAGGAAGAACAGCAGGAATACATCGACTCCTTTAAAAAGGTTATCGAAAATTCTCTGGACAAGGAAGGGTTAAATTACAGCATTAAGGGCCGTATGAAATCGATTTTCTCGATGCGCCGAAAAATGAAGGCGCAAAACGTTTCCTTTGATGAAATTTACGACAAGTTCGCCATTCGGATCATATACGCCTCGGACCGACAGAACGAGAAGTTTTTGGCATGGAAAATCTACTCCATCGTTACCGATCACTTTACGCCGAACCCGGTGCGTTTGAGGGACTGGATATCATCGCCCAAATCTACCGGGTATGAAGCGTTGCATATCACCGTAATGGGACCTGGGGGGAAATGGGTAGAAGTACAGATACGGAGCTACCGCATGCATGAAATTGCCGAAAAGGGCTATGCGGCTCATTTTAAATACAAACACGGTGATCAAAAGGAACAGGGTATTGAAATTTGGCTCAACCGCTTGCAGGAAGCCTTAGAAAATCCGGACACGAACGCCGTGGACTTCGTGGAAGAGTTCAAACTCAACCTGTACGCCAAGGAAATATTCGTTTTTACCCCCAATGGCGAGTTAAAATCCCTACCAAAGGGCGCCACTCCGTTGGACTTTGCCTTTACTATCCATACCGAGGTCGGCATGCACACAAGGGGGGCCAAGGTAAATGGAAAATTGGTACCGCTCAGTACCGTTTTAAACAGTGGCGATCAGGTAGAGATCATTACCTCCGACCAGGCCAAACCCAATCAAAACTGGCTGGACTACGCCACCACGGCACGGGCACGGTCAAAAATCAAATCGTCCCTCCGGGAAGAGCAAAAAGCCATCGCCCTTGAAGGCAAAGAAGTGTTGCGGCGCAAGCTAAAGACCCAAAAAATTACCTTGAACGAGGATACGGTAAACAAAATGGTGGCCCATTTTAAGTTAAAGACCAGCTTGGACTTGTTTTATCGCGTAGGCATGGGCGCTATCGACAACCTCATGATCAAGGATTTTGCTTCCTCGTACAGCAATGCCTTTATCAGTTTTTTTAAAAACAAGATGCGTCGCAACCCTATTCCGGAAGACGTCAATAAAGAGGAAATCACCTCCAAATATGACCTCTTGGTATTTGGCAAGGAAGAAGAAAAACTGGATTACACCTTATCCCAATGTTGCAACCCCATACCCGGAGATGACGTATTCGGTTTTGTGAGCGTTTCGGAAGGGATCAAAGTGCATAAAAAGAATTGCCCGAACGCTATTTCGTTACAGAGCAATTATGCCTACCGAATTATTTCGGCAAAATGGGTAGACTCGTCAAAAGAAGAGTTTCGTTCCGAAATTCGACTCACCGGAATCGATAACCTCGGTTTGGTCAGTGAAATTACAGCGGTCATCTCCGACAACATGCACGTGAACATGCGGAACATCAATTTCAGCACCGATGGCGGCACATTTACGGGAACCATAACGGTGGTGGTAAAAAACAAGGGCATCCTCAAAAAAGTAATGGAACGTTTGAAACAGATCAATGGAATCGAAAAAGTGAGCCGTATCTAACCTAGGCTTCAATTGGTCCAACCATCGGTCACATAACGGAACACCTTCGCGCCAGTTCCGAAAACCGTTCAAAACAATAGCCTTTATCCGATATTTTTTGCACCGTGGATCATGCATTTCCCAAATGGGAATATCTTTGGATAATTGCCCCTTTTAAAGGTTTCATCAATCAAAATTTAACTGTACATTTGCGAATTGATGCAGCGATATCAACACTATGGCAACAAACAAGGACCAAGAAATCGTAAAAAACGTGTTCACCTCATTTCTAGAGGATAACGGGCACCGAAAAACTCCGGAACGCTACGCGATCCTGCAGGAAATCTATGAAAGTGACGACCATTTTGACATTGAATCACTTTACATAAACATGAAGGTTAAAAATTACCGGGTAAGTCGTGCGACCCTTTACAATACCATTGAACTTTTATTGGAATGCAAGTTGGTCCGCAAACACCAATTCGGCAAAAATCAGGCGCAATACGAAAAGTCCTATTTTGACCGGCAACACGACCACGTTATCCTTACCGATACAGGAGAGGTCATCGAATTCTGTGATCCACGTATCCAATCCATCAAAAAGACCATCGAGGAGGTATTCGATATCAAAATCAACAACCATTCCCTTTATTTCTACGGCACACGGAATGAGGAAAAAGAATCATAAATACAACCAATAACCACAAAAATACGTTTAATAACATGGCAGTTGATCTACTTTTAGGATTGCAATGGGGAGATGAAGGAAAAGGAAAAATAGTTGATGTACTTACCAACAACTACGATATTATCGCACGTTTTCAGGGCGGGCCCAATGCCGGTCACACGTTGGAATTCGACGGGATCAAACATGTACTCCACACCATACCTTCGGGAATTTTTCATAAAAATGCCATTAACGTGGTGGGCAATGGCGTAGTTATTGACCCTGTTATCTTTAAAAAGGAACTGGATAATTTGGAACAGTTTCAGCTTGATATTACCAAAACGCTCTTGATATCCAGAAAAGCACATTTGATATTGCCTACCCATAGGTTGTTGGATGCCGCTTCCGAGGCTTCAAAGGGAAAGGCTAAAATCGGATCCACGCTAAAGGGTATCGGCCCTACCTATATGGACAAAACCGGCCGTAACGGCATACGGGTCGGTGATCTGGAGATGAGCGATTGGGAAGAAAAATACCGCGCTTTGGCGGACAAGCACGAATCCATGATCGCCTATTATGATGTACAACTTGAGTACGACTTGGAAGATTTGGAGAAAGACTTTTTTGAAGCCGTGGAGGTTTTGAAAAAACTGACGTTCATCGATAGCGAGGAATACCTATACCAAGCGCGTAAAAACGGAAAAAAAATACTTGCGGAAGGCGCCCAAGGGTCCCTTTTGGATATCGATTTTGGGACCTATCCCTTTGTAACCTCTAGTAACACTACCGCTGCAGGAGCATGCACGGGCCTTGGTATTGCCCCCAATCAAATCGGGGAAGTATTCGGTATTTTTAAAGCCTATACCACGCGAGTGGGAAGCGGGCCTTTTCCCACGGAACTGTTCGATTCGGACGGGGAAACCATGGGACGCGTCGGTAACGAGTTCGGCGCAACGACAGGTAGACCGCGACGTTGTGGCTGGTTGGATCTGGTAGCGTTAAAATATGCCGTGCAGGTGAACGGGGTAACCGCTTTGATGATGATGAAAGGCGATGTGTTGAGCGGCTTTGACACCATAAAGGTATGTACCGCCTATGTTTACAAGGGAAAAGAGATTACCCACCTACCCTATAACATTGAACCCGAAAATGTAACGGCGGTTTATTCCGAAATGAACGGATGGCAACAGGATTTGACAAAAATGGATCATATCGACCAATTTCCAGATAGTTTAAATGCCTATATTGCTTTCTTGGAAAAAGAATTGGAAGTACCCATAAAAATTGTTTCCGTAGGTCCGGACCGTACGCAGACCATACACCGTTAGAATAACTATGGGTGGTTTTCAAGTTCTTCGAAACCAAAGAAAACATTGAAACCCATACCTTATGAGATTTTCGTTTCCCAACTGTATTTTACAGCTATTGGTGCTTGTGCTTTTAGCGAGTTGTGATACTTCTAAAAAAGAGATGGTCCCTTTGGAAAAGGGCAGTCGAATTGTATTGTTAGGAAATAATTTGGGTTCCCGAATGGGGAACTACGGTCATTTTGAGACCGAACTGCATCTTCGTTATCCCAACCATAATCTTTTTATAAGAAACATGTGCGACGGTGGGGATACACCCGGCTTTAGACCACATTCCGCGCGTATGGACGCCTGGGCCTTTGAAGGGGCTAAAAGTTTCCAGAACGAACTGGCCATAAGTTCCGGTAGCGAAGGGCTGTTCGAAAAACCCGATGAATGGTTGCAACGACTTTCCGCCGATATCGTACTCGCTTTTTTTGGTAACAATGCGCCGTATGCCGGTGCGGACGGACTGGAGAATTTTGGGAAAGAACTGGAAGCTTTTATAGTGCATACCCGATCCCAAAAATACAATGGCTCCGTTCCGCCCGAATTGGTAATCGTTTCCCCGACCGCCTTTGAAGATCTTTCCGCGGTAAGGGACCTGCCCGACGGTGTTGCGCGCAACAAGGAATTGGAACGCTATACCCAAAAAATGGCAGCGGTCTGTGACACCCATAAGGTTCCTTTTGTTGATGTATTTCATAGTTCCAAAGAATGGTACGAAAAAGATGGTCCGTTTACGATCGATGGTCTTCAATTGAATTCAAAGGGCTATCAAAAATTGGCCAAACAATTGGCCGATGTGATCTTTGGCGCACGTGAAACAAGCAGTTCGATACCGCTCGACCGCTTATCAAAAGCCGTCAGCGACAAGAATTTTTATTGGCAAAACGACTATAAAATGCCCAACGGCGTTCATGTTTATGGTCGCAGACATGCTCCTTACGGTCCGGACAACTACCCGTTTGAAATCAAAAAAATACGGGAAATGACGGCAATTAGGGATACCGCAATCTGGTCTATTGCCCAAAACAACGCCTATGATGTTGCCGCGGCCGACAAAAATACCACAGCGTTACCACCGGTAGAAACAAATTTTACCATGGGCGACCCCAATCAGGCCGTACGCTACCTTTACGGAGAGGAATCCCTAAAAACGTTTACCATGGCGGAGGGGTACCACATCGATCTTTTTGCTTCGGAAAAAGAGTTTCCCGATTTGGCCAATCCGGTACAAATCGCTTTTGACGACAAGGGAAGGGCCTGGGTGGCCGTAATGCCATCATACCCGCACTACCGGCCAGGAGACCCTAGACCAAACGATAAATTACTCATACTGGAGGATACCGATGGCGACGGGAAGGCCAACAAACAGACGGTGTTTGCCGAAAACCTGCACCTACCGATCGGTTTCGAATTTGCTCCGGAAGGCGTTTATGTAAGCCAAGGGACCCATTTAAAGTTATATACCGATACGGATGGGGACGATAAAGCCGATAGGGAAGAAATTATATTGAGCGGTTTTGACGACCATGACACCCACCATGCGATTTCCGCCTTCTGTGCAGACCCTTCCGGGGCCATTTATATGGGGGAGGGTACCTTTTTACATTCCAATGTAGAAACCCCCTACGGAACGGTACGTGCGACCAATGGAGGCTTTTATCGTTTTAGTCCCCAAAGCAACCGATTGGAGCGCAACGCCCAAATCAGTATTCCGAACCCCTGGGGTATCGCTTTTGACCATTGGGGGCAGGATTTTTTCTTGGAAACCTCTACCACCAAAATGCGTTGGATGATGCCCAGCACCTTAAACCCGGTTTACGGAGTTTCGTCTCCCATGACGGAAGATCTTATTGAGGAAGCCCACCGCGTTCGGCCGACATCGGGCCTTGAATTTGTTTCGAGCCAGCATTTTCCCGAAAACGTACAAGGCGATATCCTTTTGGGCAATACCATTGGGTTTTTAGGTATCAAACAACATCGGGTACAGGAGAACGGAACCGGTTACCGTACCGAGCACCGTCAAGATCTGCTCACCAGTACCGACGCCAACTTTCGTCCCGTGGATATCGAATTCGCACCGGACGGTTCGTTATACCTTGTCGATTGGCATAATGTTCTGGTCGGCCATATGCAACATAACGCCAGAGATCCGTTACGCGATCACGTACACGGCCGCATTTACAGGGTTACTTATCCATCAAGGCCATTGGTGACCCCACCGAAGGTTGCGGGTGCCAGTATCCCGGAACTGTTGGACAATCTGAAATTACCGGAGTACCGCAGCCGTTACCGTAGTAGAAGGGCCCTGAGGGGAAAGGACAAAAAAACCGTGATGCAACAACTGCGGGAATGGGTCGCCACTCTGGACAAATCGGACTCCGAATACGAACACCACCTTCTTGAGGCCTTATGGGTATCCTGGGGGATGAACGAGGTCGACCTTACTGTTTTAAAGGAAATGCTTTCCGCCAAAGACCATAGGGCCCGCGCCGCAGCGGTACGGGTATTGCGTTATGCCGGCCACGACATCGCGGAGCGTAATACCTTGATGAAAAAAGCGGCGAACGACCCCCATGGCCGTGTGCGATTGGAAGTAATCGCAGCCGCATCATGGTTGCCCTCGGAAACCGGACTGAATATTTTGGAGTCCGCAGCGGCGCACCCCCTTGACGATTGGATGAAAGCCTCCTATGAATTTGCCCATGCGACACTATCCGGTACCTTTAAGGAAAAAGATGCCGCCGTGGTTCTGGCATCCCACTTGAAGGGAGACGACTTTGAACAGTTTAAAAAGGGAAAGGAAATCTACGAAACGGAAGGCTACTGCGTTACCTGTCACCAAGAGAATGGCGGGGGGCTTCAAGCCGGCGGGTATCCCACCTTGGTAAACCAAAAATGGGTGGTCGGCAGCCAGGAACGATTGATCAAGCTAACCTTGAACGGACTATATGGCCCAATGAAGGTATTCGGCAACCATTATGAAGGACAAGTACCCATGCTGGCCTTTCGGGATATTTTAAAGGACGAGGAAATTGCCGCCGTATTGACCTACGTGCGAAATGCCTTTGGCAATAAGGCCACTGTGGTTACCCCCGAAACCGTAAAAACCGTACGGGATGCTACAAAGGATAAAAAAGGATTTTGGACCCCGGACGAACTTTTGGAACTGCATCCTATGGAATAACGACCGAATAGCATATCGATATGAAACGTTATCACTGAAAATAATCAGCACTCTTAAAAGGAAATGTCATCAACCCTCGCCTGGTAAAATGAGGGGACCACAACTAACAGAGGTCAATCTATACCTGTGAAAAAAGCAATTAATTTTCCAAAATTCCTAAGGTATCTCGGTATCCTGTTGCTGTTCGCTTTTGCAACGGTAAGTGGTCAGGAAGAAGTTGTTACCAACGATACGCTGTTGCTGCGTAACTTTAGAAATGAGTTTATTCTTAGCGAAAGCGACTCTTTACCGATGGATGTTTTTCATAAATACGTAAATATCCATAAATCCCTGAAAGGAAATCCGTATTTCGAAAATCTTCTATTGTATATCAAAAAGTCTACAAAAGAGTCTATAGGATTAGACCCGGACAAATACGAGATAAACTTTTTTATCTCGCATAATGATTTATTCGCCCTACATCCGGAGCTTTTCGAAAATGAAAAAAGACTACCCGTGAGTTATGGGCACATGGAAAACGTATATTACGGAGTAAACAATGGGAAAAATAAAACCAACGGAATCTTTATAGTAGAAAAGGGAAAGATTATTTCTTTCTTTCCTCATATTGCTATAAATCCAAAAGAAATCCATCCGTTTTTGCTCAATGAACCAGTAGATATGGAACTGCTGGAAACCATTAGCAAGTATGCCACAATGGATTAATCGTTTTGTAAATTCCTAAAGAACGTCTTCCCTGCTTCACCGCAAGGAAGACGTTTTATCTTAAATGGAACTCATTTAGACTTTTTTAATTGGCTAAAAAATTGTCCTTTACAACCCTGTTTTTACCTTTTTTCCTCTCGTAGCCCTGCTATGAAACTCAAAAAAGTCTTTAACAGGCCTTTAAATCACTAATTTTCGCTTCAATCCAAAAAGTCTAAATGGGTTCATGGTTTTTTTTACCCTAAAGAACGACCACTGATTTTTAAATTACCTTACACGAAACACCTCCATAAATCGGTACCATTCTTTGCCGCATATACCATACCCCGATTGCCAATTCTATCCAAAAATGAATAGGTTCTGCCGTCAAAAGTGGTATTTTTGAACAAAATCCAGACGTTGAGAACCGGGTATGTTTTTCTAATGCTATTGCTCACCGCCCACTTGGGATGGGCACAAGAAACTTCGGAACAAGAGGTGGATACCACACAAATACGCGTGGTGTACGGTGCCAATTTCACCAAGGACGAAATACGGTTTCCCGGAGCTTTTATCTTCAGTAAGGACCAAAAACAGGTACAATTCCGCCATCAGGGCGCGGATCTTTGGTGCGATATTGCCATACACTATCAAAAAGAAAATCGCTTACGGGCCATTGGCAATGTGCGTTTGCAGCAGGGAGACTCCGTAGAATTGACCAGCGGCAAAATCGATTACGATGGCGAAATCCAACTCGCAAAGGCATACGAAGATGTAATCTTGGAAAACAAGACCACTACGATAACCACGGATACCCTATACTTTGATCGGGAAAAGCAAGAATCGTACTATCAGGATTTCGGTACGGTAGTCGACTCGACCAACACGCTTACCAGCGAGATCGGAAGGTATTTTATGGAAATTAAAAAGGCGCAATTTCTGGACAGCGTCCATATCGACAATCCTGAATTTACCCTGGATTCGGAACAGCTCGATTATTATACCAATTCGAAAAATGCCTATATGTACGGGCCTTCGACCATTATCGGGCAAACGTACCGGATGTATTGCGAGCGTGGTTTTTACGACACCAATATTGAAAGCGGTTATGGCATTAAAAACACCCGTATCGATTACAACAACCGCATCATTGAAGGGGATAGCGTTTATTTTGATAAAATTACCGAGTTCGCTTCCGCTACGAACAATATAGTAGTCACCGACACGGTGAACAAAGGTATCATTCGCGCGCATTACGCCGAAGTGTACAAGGCCAAGGACTCCGTTTTTGCAACGAAACGGGCCGTATCAATAAACCTTGTCGAATTGGATTCGCTCTATATGCATGGCGATACGCTAATGGTGACCGGTCCGCCCGAGCTTCGTATTCTAAGGGCGTTCCGCAACGCAAAATTTTATAAGACGGACCTCAGCGGTAAATGCGATTCCATTCATTCCGAACAACGCACGGGAATTACCCAATTGGTCAGAAACCCCATTTTATGGAACGGCGAAAACCAAATGACCGGGGATAGTATTCACCTCTTGTCCGATTTAAAAACAGAAAAACTCGATTCCTTAAAAGTGTTGGAAAATGCGTTTATCATATCCCAAGATACCATTGGAAAAATCGGTTTCAACCAAGCCAAGGGAAAAGACCTTTTTGGAAAATTCATCGACAACGAACTCAAGTACATCGACCTGATAAAGAATACAGAGGTCATTTATTATATGTACGATGAACTAGATCTTATCGGCGTAGACCAAACGGTGTGTAGTAAAATCAACATCATCATGGCCAATAACGATGTGGAAGACCTCACATTTTTCACCAATCCCGATGGGGACATCACCCCACAGGACCTCTTGGAAGAAGAAAATCCGAAACTCAAAGGATTTATCTGGCGTGGCGATGAACGTATATTAACGAAGGACGATATTTTTGACGAGGACGATAACAACATCGAACTGGTAGTCATCAAAGGCGTTAACAATCCGATAGACACCGACGCAGAGGAAGACCAACGTGCGCTGAACCCCATAGACCCGGTAAACAATATTAAACCAAGAGATTCCGATATTCGGGAGAAAACAAGAAAGCCTAGCGGCATCAGAAAAAAGAAGAACATAAAAAAATCGGTGCAAGCCCCAAGTCCCTAGGCAACTATTAGCATGACGATTAAGAAAGCCGCGAAGCGTTATGACTTAAAATCATACAAAAAGGGAACGGATAACGGTACCAATTATCCGCTTTGCAGTACGAAACTGTTTTGTATTTAAAAGGCATACAACCAAAGAATGAAATTCTTTTCCGTAACGTACCAAAATACCGATTACCTGTCGGCGATAGGCTGGTTTGTATGGCATTTGCGACGGAGAACTTGTTATAAAAAGCAATTGCCCAGAGCAAACGGGAAAGCGTATACCATTTTAACTTTGAAATGGCATGTATAGAAATTGAATTATTTTTTAGTTGTTCAAGGCAAAAAGCCCGTCCCCGGCTTTTTAACGAAGTACAGCTGAAAAAGAAACCTTTTATTAGTGCTATTTCAAAGTTAAAATAGTATTAGTACCAAGGTGCAACCTTTCAACTAACGATCGTGACCAATGAAAGCGACCCTTTTGGAACCAAAAGTTGTTCGATGAAAAAAGAGTTCTTTGCCCATCAGGCACAAACGACCCCCCATCCCTTAGCGATGGAGATATCCCATGCTTCCGGAAGTTATATTTACGATACCGATGGCAAGGCACATCTCGATTTTGTCGCCGGAGTATCTGCCTGTAGTTTAGGCCATTGCCATCCGAATGTTGTAAAAGCCATTCAAGAACAAGCGGAAACCTATTTGCATGTTATGGTATATGGGGAATACGTTCAGGAACCTGCCGTTCGCTATGCGGAATTACTGGCTTCCCTGCTTCCCGAACCTTTGGAAACGACTTATCTGGTAAATTCCGGTACAGAGGCGATCGAGGGCGCCTTAAAGCTGGCACGGCGCTATACGGGGCGTTCTGAACTCATTGCCGCACACCGGGCATATCACGGCAATACTATGGGAAGCTTGAGCGTAAGTGATTACGAACCAAGAAAAAGCCCTTTTCGCCCGCTGATTCCCGATGTCCGTTATATCCACTTCAATGCCCCTATCGCACTGGAAAACATTACCGAAAAAACGGCGGCCGTTATTTTGGAGACCATTCAAGGCGGTGCCGGCTTTATCTGTCCCGAGGCCGATTACCTTCAAAAAGTCCGAAAACGTTGCGACGAAACGGGTGCCCTGCTCATCCTTGATGAAATTCAACCGGGATTCGGTAGAACGGGAAACCTTTTTGCATTTGAACACTACGGCTGTGTACCCGATATATTGGTCATGGGAAAAGGAATGGCCTCCGGCATGCCCGTAGGGGCGTTCACCTCTTCCAAAGAGATCATGGATAGTTTAAAAGACCATCCAAAATTGGGACATATCACCACTTTTGGCGGCAATCCGGTTATCGCCGCGGCCAGTCTTGCCACCCTAAAAACCATAACCGAGTCAAACCTCATTTCGGATACCCTCGAAAAAGAAAAGCAATTTCGGGAACTGTTGCAACACCCATCCATCCTAGAAATACGGGGTAAAGGGCTCATGCTGGCACTGATCATGAAAACTCCAGAAATGGCGGATTATGTTGTTTTGGAATGTGCAAAAAAAGGGGTGCTTTTGTTTTGGCTGCTCTTTGAAAAAAGAGCGGTACGCATCTCTCCTCCCCTAACCGTTTCCCAGGAAGAAATTGAAAAAGGGTGTCGTATTATAACAACGGTTTTAACAGCATATGAGCAATAAACTGTTAACTAATTTGTTAATAATATAGCCCTTATCAGCCATTGAAAATAGGCGTAATAGACTACTTTTAATTCTATAGTTTAACCAAAACGTTCCTATGGCATTCCAATCCGAAGAGAGACCTGGTGAATCTGTTACCAAATTCGAATCGATGCTCAAAACAGACGATGTCTATTTTTTTGATGCGGAAGATTTTGAAGAAATTATCCATTATTACCTCAACCATGGGAAAATCGCCCTGGCCAAAAAAGCCATTAAAATCGGACTTCAGCAGCACCCGGCTTCCATTGCCTTAAAATTGTTGGACGTTGAAGTGTTGGTCTTCGAGAACAATCTGGAGTTGGCGGAACGCCTGTTGGACGAATTGCAAGTATTGGATAGCAATAACGAGGAAATTTACATTCAGCGTGCCAATATTTACTCTAAAAAGGACAACCACGAAGCTGCGGTAGCCTTATTGGAAGAAGCATTGGAACTTACCACGGACAGCTTCGATATTCACTCCTTGCTTGGCATGGAGTACTTGTTCATGGACGACTTTAAACTCGCCAAGGACAACTTTATGAAATGTGTCGCCTTTGACCAACAGGACTATTCATCCCTCTACAACGTCATTTACTGTTTTGAATTTTTAGAGGATTTTGATGGCGCCATCACCTATCTTAACGACTATTTGGATAAAAATCCGTATTGCGAAGTCGCTTGGCACCAATTGGGAAAGCAGTACTATTCCAAAAAAATGTACCCCGAAGCCTTAACGTCCTTTGATTTTGCCATCATATCCGACGATACCTTTATCGGCGCCTATTTTGAAAAGGGAAAGGTGCTCGAAAAACAAGGAAAATTTGCAGAGGCGATCGAAAACTATGAAACGACCTTAAAACTGGAAGACCCCACTTCCCATGCCTATTTGCGCATCGGGCGATGCTATGAAAAGGAGGGAAATGATGAAATGGCCAAATACCACTATTACAAAACCGTTCATGAGGATCCCTTACTGGATAAGGGGTGGTTGGTCATCACCGAGTTTTACTACAAAAAAAAGAACTATAAGAAAGCCATATACTACATTAACAAGGCCCTAAATATCGATGGTGACAATCCGAACTACTGGAAAAAATGCGGAAAGATCCATACGGCGCTCAAGGACTACGACAATGCCGATTTTTCATATAAGCATGCGGTAGACCTTGGCAATTACGAGCTGGACACTTGGCTTTCATGGGCCGACGTTACGGTGTTGGACCGAAGGCATTCCGATGCACTGGAGATATTGCTCCAAGGGCAACAGTTTTATCCCGACCGGGCGGAACTTTCCTATCAAATGGCAGGAATCCATCTCTTGCAGGACGATCGTATAAACGGCCGTATCCATTTGATGAAAGCGTTAAAACAAAACCTTGAAAAATTTGAAGGGTTTCATCAAGCGTTTCCGCAATTTGCTACAGAAAGTTGGGTGCTAGAGTTGCATTCCGCATCAAAAAGAGCCTCGTAACTTTATGGGGGTTTCGATACGGTTTTATTTCTAAAATAAAGATATTTGCAGCGCTCCATAGGGCACCGTACCAACCAACTTTTTGTAAACAACCTGTATTATGGCAACGCGCAAACCGATTGATTATATTTTTATTGCACTTAAGGGCATGGCAATGGGCGCGGCCGATGTTGTTCCGGGGGTCTCCGGTGGAACCATAGCCTTTATCTCCGGTATTTACGAAGAACTAATTTCCGCTATCAACCAAATCAACCTGGATACCTTTAAAGTATTGCAGAACGATGGTTTAAAAGCGGCATGGAAACAGTTGAACGGTAATTTTCTGGTAGCGCTCTTTGCGGGTATTTTCCTAAGCCTTTTTTCCTTGGCAACTTTGGTCAGCTGGCTTTTAGAGCATGAGGCGATCCTCCTCTGGTCCTTCTTTTTCGGACTTGTTTTGGCGAGTATTTTTTTTGTCGGGAAAGAAGTGAAAAAATGGAATATCGCCACCATTGTCGTACTCCTTTTGGGGGCACTCGCCGCATACTACATAACTACCCTGCCCGCGAACGAAAATGCTGATAGCCTACCTTATTTGTTTCTTTCCGGGGCCCTCGCCGTTTGTGCCATGATACTGCCCGGAATCTCGGGTGCCTTTATACTGGTGCTCTTGGGTTCGTACAAAACAATTTTGGATGCCGTTCACGAATATGAGCTGAAAACCGTTGCCGTGGTCGCTGCAGGGGCTATTTTTGGGCTTTTAAGCTTTGCCCGACTGCTAAAATGGATGTTCAAGCATTATAAAAATATCACCTTGGCTATGTTGACCGGTTTTATTTTTGGTTCACTAAATAAAATTTGGCCTTGGAAACAAGTACTGGAAACCCGTACCTACGGGGATAAAGTAATCGTCATTCGGGAACAGAACATTCTGCCCACCGCTTTTGACGGCGAGCCTAAAATACTCTTTGCCGTTATTGCGGCCCTCTTTGGTTTTTCCCTTATTTTTATGCTGGAACGTTTGGCTTCCAAAAAGTAACTCTATGAACGAACCAAGGAGCATTATGGACAAGTGCTTTCTTGTCCTGAAAGGATTGTGCATGGGCGCCGCGAACAAGGTGCCCGGAGTATCCGGGGGAATCGTTGCCTTTGTCGGTGGTTTTTATGAGGAGTTCATTTACTCCTTGCAGCGCATCAACCTAAAAGCGTTCAAGCTTCTTGCCAACGGTCGCTTAAGAAGTTTTTACCGTTACGTGAACGGCACGTTTCTCACCCTACTCATCTTTGGGATGCTGGTCAGCTATTTCAGTGTTTCCAAACTCTTGGATTATTTTTTGGCAAAAAAAGAGCTCTTCGTATGGTCCGCCTTTTTTGGTATGATCTTAGGCTCCATCTATTATATCGGAAAGGATTTTGAACATTGGAACAAACGTACCATACCCGCAGGGTTGATAGGGCTTTTGGTGGGAGTATCCATAAGTTTTTTGAGTCCGGCCACTGAAAATGATAATTTATGGTTCGTATTTCTTTGCGGCATGATCAGCGTTTCTGGAATGACCCTTCCGGGACTGTCCGGTTCGTTTATCTTGATTCTGTTGGGTAATTATGTACTGCTGTTGGTGGATTCCGTAAACGCGCTTTACGATACCTTTTCGGAAGTGTTTCGGGGCGATTTTAGTTATGTTTCCAATGAAACGCGCTTGAATACCCTTACCATATTGGCCGTGTTCACGGCCGGATCCGCTACCGGTCTCGTTAGTTTATCGCATCTACTGTCCTTTGTACTGAAGCGCTACAAACACCTGACGACCATTACCATACTTGGTTTTATCACAGGATCCTTGGGCGTGGTTTGGCCTTGGAAAAAAACCATATACAAAACAGCGGAAAACGGAGCGATGCAGGTGGACACCAATGGCAAAGCGGTGATATTGAATTACGAACGATACCTGCCCGACTTTACCACAAGTGAAACCTGGTGGGCCTTTGTTTGCGTGGGTATTGGAATAGGAATCTTATTAGTTTTGGATTGGTATGGAAAAAAAAGAAGCAGCACGCCATAGGTACGGTTTGATCGGGAAGAACATCGGATATTCCTTTTCCCGAGGTCATTTCACGAAAAAATTTCAGGAACTGGGTCTGGACGGGCACTCCTACGAAAACTTTGACCTCCCGGATATCTCCGATTTTGAGCGTCTAAAGCACGATTTAGGTGACATTCAGGGGTTCAACGTCACCATTCCCTATAAGGAGGCCATATTCCCCTACCTTACCGAAATCGATGAAAAAGCGCTGCAGATCGGGGCGGTCAATACCATAAAAGTAGCAGGAACCACATTGCTTGGCTACAACACCGATGCTTATGGGTTTCAAAAAGCACTGGAACCAAAGCTTAAAAAACATCATCAAAAAGCATTGATCTTAGGCACCGGAGGGGCTTCAAAGGCCGTTGCCTACGTATTGGACCATTTGGGCATTTCCTTTTCGTTCGTATCCAGAAATCCAAAACCCGGACAATTTGGTTATGGACAGCTGAATTCCGATGTCATTAAAGAACATCTGGTACTCATCAATGCAACACCATTGGGCACACAACCGAACGTAACCGAAAAACCGCCCCTACCGTATGACGACATCACTGAAGACCACCTCTTGTTCGATTTGATTTACAACCCCGAGAAAACGGCTTTTTTACAAGAAGGGGAACAACGCGGCGCCACTATTAGCAACGGACTTCGTATGTTGGAACTACAGGCCGAAAAAGCCTGGGAGATATGGACCGAACGATTCGATGAAAATCGATAAAAAATACTTCGTTAACCTTCCTACCATCTCAATAGGAAATACCTTTTGGAAACGCTACCAAAACAGCGCCGTTGACCCGCCCATAGCTTTCATGAAGTGTTGACCCGGTCGGTAGATTTCCATACCGGTCGCTTCTAGGGCTCCCCTACCGGATATACAAAAGAAAAAAGACTTTTACAATCACTTTGCCATTAGCAGGGTTGTTACTATCTTGGGTTAAACAAACGTATCAACGTTCGTTTTTGTTCCGATCTGAACGAATTCATTTCAGCGGTAACGCTAATGAATACTGCGCATGAAGCCCATTATGCTCAAATAGAACGCACAGGTAACGAACGGGACATTACGGCAACAGGCACAAACAACAACCGGTAAATACAACTAAAATGCCAGAAGATAAAGAGCAAGAGGTACAACATGCCTCCGATGGAGCAAACGAAAGCAACGAGCTACCGGAAAATATAGTAAAAGAAGGGGGGAATTCCGATAAGGAACTGACCGAACCTTCCGAAGGATCGGCAACCTCCGAACCCACAGTGGCAACAGAGACAACGACGCTACCGGAGAACGCCGAAAATTCTAACGATGTCGATTCCTCAGAGGCGGCAACGGCTACAAATGATTCCCAGGAAACGCCCTCCGCGGATACCGCCAAGGACCAAGAGGTAACGGTCGAAAACCCTACGGAAACCACTAGTGATCCGGTCGTTTCCCAAGAGGTTGAAACCGAAGTGAAAAAGGAAGCTGCTCCCGAACCTGACGCTACCCGATCCGCAGAAACGAGTGATGCCGAAATTTCCGAAACGGCCATAGCACCAACGGAAAAGAAAAAACCCGAGGAAGAAGAGGCCGTACTTGCAGAGATAGATGAGGAAAACGCCGAGGACGCCGAAGATGCGGAAAACCAACAACGGCATCAAATCCCCATTTTGGACTACCATTCCATGTCCATGGAAAATTTGGTGGGAGAACTACAGCGATTAGTCCGAAACGAAAAAGTCCAGGCAATAAAAAAGCATGTGGACGGCATTAAATATGAATTCGATCAGAAATTCCAAGAGTTCATAGACGGTAAAAAACAGGATTTTGTGGCCAATGGTGGGAACGAAATCGACTTTCATTACAATTCGGTCACCAAAAGGCAATTCAACGAAGTATTTTCGGATTACCGTGAAAAACGAAACCAGTATTACAAAAACCTGGAAAACACTCTCAAGGAAAACCTTTCCAAAAGACTGGAGATCATTGAGGAGCTGAAGGGGTTGGTAAACGTTGAGGAAGATATCAATACTACCTACGCCAACTTCAAAAGTATACAGGAGCGCTGGAGAAATGCCGGGCCGGTCCCACGAACCCAGTATAATGATGTGTGGCGTACCTACCGGCATCATATGGAGATCTTTTATGATTTTCTGCATTTGAACCGGGAATTGCGCGATTTGGATTTCAAGCACAATTTGGAAGAAAAAACCAAGTTGGTCGAAAAGGCGGAAGCCCTGGCAACGGAGGAAAATTTAGGAAAGGCCTTTCGAGAGCTCCAAATGCTCCATAAAGTTTGGAAAGAAGATATCGGCCCGGTCGATAGGGACCATAGAGATGCCATTTGGGATCGTTTCAGCAATGCTACCAAGGTTCTCCACCAACGCCGACAGGAATATCATAAGGTACTGGAAGCCAGTTACGGGGATAACCTGATTCTTAAAAACGAACTCATTTCTAAAATACAGGAAATCGGGTCCAATGCCGCTACCAACCATCGTGGACTACAACAGCAAATTAAAGAGGTCGCTCAATTACGGGAACAGTTTTTTGCTGCGGGAAAAGTACCCCAACATGCGAACGAAGCAACTTGGGCCGCCTTTAAGGACGCGGTACGGACCTTCAACCATAATAAAAACACCTTTTACAAGAGCCTAAAAAAGGAACAACAACAGAATCTGGACAAAAAGCGGGCGTTACTGGCCATTGCCAATGAACTCAAGGATAGCGATGAATGGGATACCGCTACCCAAGAAATGAAGCGCATCCAGAACGAATGGAAACAAATAGGGCATGTTCCCCGAAAGTACTCCGATAGCATTTGGAAAGATTTCAAAAATGCCTGTAACCACTATTTTGACCGGCTACATGCTCGAAAAAACAGCGCGCACCAACAGGAGGAAGAAAACCTAAAGAAAAAACTGGCTTTTCTCGAAAATTTACGCGCATTCGAACTCGGAGGGGAAAAGGAAAAAGACCTGGAACGTATCAAGGGATTCGTTTCCGAATGGAAAGGTCTGGGCAGGGTACCTTACAAACAAAAGAACATTGATCAAAAATTCCAGAAAATCTTGGATGCACTTTTTAGAAAAATCGGATTGAGCAAACAAGAGGCCGAACTGTTGCAATATGGGAATAAGATCAATCAACTGTCCACTTCCGAAGATCAAGAGCGGGCCCTTGGAAACGAACGCCAATTTGTCCGTAAAAAGATTACGGAGAGCAAAAACGAAATTCGACAGCTGGAAAACAACCTTCAATTCTTCTCCAATGCCTCGGAAGACAATCCTTTGGTAAAAGATGTCATCAAAAATATCGACCGTCATAAAAAGGCGTTGGAAACCTGGCAAGGGAAACTCAAAAAATTGAACATCATGGTGCATCAGTTGCACAAAACCGAAGAAGAGGGGACAAACGAAGCGGATACCGCCCCGGAAGACACCAATGAAGAGGCGTAGTTTTGTATCGGATGTGTTGCTGGGTACCATGGCCGCTGCGATAGGTACCGAAATCGTATTCGGAGCGCACATGCCTGCGGATTATGTCCCGATAGCACTTCGGACCACCGATCCTTTTAAATTGTTCGAAAAACATTCGGAGATGACGGTATTGAACGAAAGGCCACTTAATATGGAAGCCCAGGCGCATCTGTTGGACAATAAGATCACTCCAAATTCAAAAATGTTCATTCGGAACAACGGGCTACTTCCCGAAACGATAGTACCTGAAAAATGGGAACTACAGGTGACGGGTGCCGCAGCAATACGGCCAAAACACTATACCATAAAAGACTTGAAGTCGCGCTTTACCAAACATACCTATCAACTTACTTTGGAGTGCGGCGGCAACGGCAGAAGTGAATTCTCCCCTCCGGCAAAAGGAAACCAATGGACGGTAGGTGCCGTTTCCTGTGCACAATGGTCGGGGGTTCGCTTGAGCGACATCCTTGATGATGTCGGGTTTAAAGAGAATGCGGTCTACATCGCCTACCATGCCGCTGACATCCATTTGAGCCGAGACCCCGACAAAGAACCCATTTCCCGCGGTATCCCTTTGGCAAAAGCACTTCAAAAAGAAACCTTGCTCGCTTATGAAATGAATGGTGGACCGATCCCGAACGTCCATGGATATCCGTTGCGCCTTGTTGCCGGTGGTTGGCCGGCATCCGCATCCGGAAAATGGATCCAAAAGTTACGTATACGAGATCAAGTACATGACGGGGCCAAAATGACGGGCGCCTCTTATCGGGTGCCCTGCGAACCTGTTGCGCCGGGAGCAAAAGTAGCGGACAAGGACCTTTGTATTATCGAATCGATGCCGGTGAAATCATTGATCACCTATCCAAAAACCGGGGCCATGTTTCCTATGGATAAAAAATTCAGCATTCGAGGGCATGCATGGGCAGGGGAACTTCAGGTTTCAAAAATGGAATACTCCATTGACTTTGGGGCCAATTGGCAAGAGTGCATGTTGGAAAAACCCGTCAATCGTTTGGCTTGGCAACAATTTTCGGCCGCTGTCAGCTTCCCTAAAAAAGGCTATTATGAAGTATGGGCGCGGGCTACGGACGCCAAGGGAAATAGCCAACCCATGGTGGTTCCGGGCTGGAATCCCAAGGGGTACCTCAACAACGCCTGTCACCGAATTGCCGTAAAAGTAACCGCTTGACCAAACCACTACGATGCATTTAAAAGGTATCGACTTATGGGAAAAGAAGAAAACGTTTTTTCCACATGGCATTAAAGTAGCGGTACATAGTTGCCGGTAATACGATTTGTAATCCGTTAAACTACTGACTGTAACCTGCGACCGCCGACTTGTTGAAAATTTATAGCTCCAACCACTCGGGGCAAAGGCTAGTACTACAGTGTATTTTTTTAACCAACGATCGTTATTAATGAACGGCCAAAAAAATAAAGGAGGGGATTCCAAAGAAAAGGGGACAAACGGTTTTCCGTTCCGATGGATCGCCCTTGTATTCCTATTGCTTACCATCGGCCTGGTCATCCATCAAAAAAACACCTTTGTTTCGCGTACTGAAGAACTGCCCCCGACCTTAGATCAGGATACGAACATTGTGGACGGTATTCATACGCCCACCGGTCTCATAGTGGCCGACGGATTTACCGAGGTAGTCAATAACTGTACTACCTGCCATTCGGCACAATTGATCATCCAAAACCGGATGGGACGCGAGGCATGGGTTTCAACGATACGATGGATGCAGGAAACCCAAAACCTTTGGGACCTGGGTGCGCAAGAAGAAATCATCCTTTCCTATTTGACCGCTAATTATCCTCCCAAAAAAACCGCCCGCAGGCAACCGCTACAACAGGAGGAATGGTATCCGTTGGAATGACCTTATTTTGAACCGAGTATTTGTATCATTTCGTCTTTGGAAATAGTAGCCTGTTGCCAAAATACGATCATCTAAAGCTATTACAGCAGTACGTTACTGCCGCAATATGAGTATATTCGAAATGCAATCGAACGCTGAACATGTTACACCTCATTGAAATAAACGAAAATTCCAAAATACCCAAGTATCAACAGATCGTAAACTCGGTCCTATCTGCCTTGGGGAACGGGCAAATGAAGGTAAACGATAAACTGCCCTCGGTCAACGACCTATGGTTGGAGTTCGATATTTCCCGCGATACCATTGTAAAGGCTTATGACCATTTAAAAACCATGAAGCTTATCGATTCGGTTCCCGGAAAAGGATACTACGTGACCAATGACGATTTAAAGTTACAAGCCAAGGTGTTTTTGCTGTTCAATAAACTCAGCGCACATAAAAAAATCATCTACGATGCATTTTCAAAAGCGCTCGGCGACCAAGCTACGATAGACTTCTTTATTTATGACAACAACTACAGACAGTTCAAAAACTTAATAACCGCCAGTAAGACCCGTAATTATTCGCATTACGCCATCATTTGCCATTTTGAAGAGGGTGGTGAAGATGTGCTGGATTTTGTTCGCAATGAGATCCCCGAGGAAAAACTGTTGATTTTGGATAAACATATTGCCGCGTTCAAGTCCGTTCCCGCAAGTGTTTACCAAGATTTTGAACACGATATTTACGCCGCCTTGGAGCAATTGAACCCCCAGCTAAAGAAATACCAACAACTAAAACTGTTGGTTCCCAAAAAAACCTATCATCCCGTTGAGATCAAAAAGGGGTTTTTTAAATTCTGCGGAACCTACGCCTATGATTTTAAAATTATTGATGCCATTGCTGACGAGATTATAGAAAAACACACCGTTTACATTAATCTAAGGGAAAAAGATTTGGTAACCCTTATCAAAAAAATAAAGGCTACCGATTATCGGCTCGGTAAGGATGTCGGCATCATTTCCTATAACGACACCCCCATAAAAGAGGTATTGTTGGACGGTATTACAGTAATTTCTACCGATTTTGAAAAGTTGGGCCAGCAGGCCGCTCAACTCATACTCGACAATAAGAAAGAGCAATATAAAAACCCTTTTTATGTAATTCCCCGGAAGTCCTTGTAAAAGTACCTGTTAGCGCATGTAAAGGCATTCCATAAGCAAATACGCAAGCTTATCGATCTTGAAGCAATACTTGGACGGAAAGGATATCGTCTTTTTCCGATTTGTAAAGCCTCCGTTTTCTCCACACAAGTTGATTTTGCGGTAATGGGGATTTCTCACCATTACGAAATAGAAATTATCCATACTGGTCAATGTAGGAAAGGGTTTCAAACACTACCGAACAATGCCATCATTAACGATACGAACGAACCTTTTAACGGTTTTTAACGTATGTATACTACTCCAATTCAATTTTTCGTGAAAAGTTGATATCGCAAATGAGAAAATCTCTTTTTTATTTGGTTGTCTTTTTGTTTTTCCTTCAGCAAGGAATGGCACAAGATTTTGTATTCAAACCTTATGGGACTAAAGACGGCCTGTCCCACAGCTTGGTAAAATGTTTTCAAGAAGATGACAATGGGTATTTGTGGATCGGTACCGAGTACGGTCTGAACACTTTTGACGGTCTTTATTTCGATACCTTTTTACCGGATCGGACCGTGGAAAATGCGTTGTTGAAAGCGGATGTTTCGGGACTCTATAAAACATCGGACGGAGACCTGGTCATTTCCTATGCCTATGGCGGTTTTTCGCTATACCGTACAAAGGCCAAACGGCTTACCAACATGGATGGGGATGCCAAAACCATAGACGCAAAGGCAGCTATAGTACAAGCAATTACCGAGGACTCCGAAGATATCTGGATTGGCACCTCCGATGGCCTTTTTAAAATCGACAAAGAAGACCATAGGCATGTAACACAAGTACCCGTGACACCGAACAAGGCCATGGGCATCTCGAGTTCCGAAGTAAACGCATTGCTCCTTGATTCATCGGGAAACCTTTGGATCGGCACGGAAAATGGGCTGAACCTGCTCAGAAAAAAATCGGGTCGTTTCGAACAGTATTACAACCATCAGCACAACGATCATTCACTATCAAACAACAAGATTACCGCAATTGCGCAATCAACCGATGGTCAAATTTTTATCGGTACGGGTTTCGGACTCAATCAAATTACCAAAATACCCAAAGGTTCCGATGGCAAAAAACTGTGGTTCAAACGCACGCTAAAATTTGCTAAAAACAGAACGGCGACCGGTATCCAAAAAATTAAATGCAGTGCCAATCGTACGGTATGGGTAGGATATGAAAAAGGTGTTGCCAAAATTTCAAAAGAGGGCATCCGCTGTTTTTTGGATTCCGATAGCTTTTTGGACGTTACCGGTCACAATTTTATAAATACAATCGTTGAAGATCGCTGGGGAAGGGTCTATTTTATCAATCGAGCGGCCCCTACCAGTCTTTTTGTCTACCATCCCCTAACCGATCAAATGAAGGTTTATGACGAAAATAGCCCAGACCAAATTGGCTTGAAGGGGAATCAAATTTCTGCCGTTTACATCGATTCCAATGATTTTCTTTGGTTGGGAACCATCAAGGACGGCATGCTAAAATGCGATTTAAACGCAAAGCCATTTCGCAAACTTTCTTTGGGAAACGATGGCACTGCCCCCACTCCCGGGAAGGACATTTATGCAATACATCAAACGGAGGACGGTACGTTATGGGTCGGTACCAATACAGGATTGGTACGCAAGCACCCTTCCAAAGCCAACACCCGTTTGTTCGATAAAAAGCGTACGGAAACCTTGACCGGTAACATTATCGGGAGTCTTCTGGAGGATAGCGAAAAACGACTTTGGGTGGGATATTATGACTATAAGGTGAGTTACCTTCATCCGCAAACGAACCGGTTCAAACATTATCGGTATCGTTTGAACGATTCCACGGCCTTTCCACTTTGGTCGGTCCGGGATATGATACAAGGGAAAGACCGAAGTCTTTGGTTTACCGCTACCAGCGGGTTGTTGGCCCTGTACAAGCCAGAAACGGATGGTTTCGAAAAAATAGTACCTACGGGGTTTGAAACCCTATTCAACGGTTTTGGCAATGCCCTGGAAGAAGGAGAAGATGGTACGCTATATATCGCTACCAATCAGGAAGGCTTGGTAGCCTATCACCCGAAAACCGGTAAGGTGCAACAGTTTCTACATAAAGAAAACCGTTCTTCAAGTATTTCGTCGAACTTGGTGAACGCTCTTCACTTAGACACTGAAAATCAATTATGGATAGGCACCGAAGGGGGCAGCTTGGATCGCTTCAATAGTAAAGACAATACTTTTGAGCACTTCCACCTGAACGGCCCAGGTAGCTATTATACCATAAACACCATTGAGGAGGACGACAAGGGATTTCTTTGGCTGGGAACCAACGAGGGGCTCATCCGGTTTCATCCTAAAACCGGTGCCAAAAGGGTGTTCACCTTTGAGGATGGACTTGCCGATGATGAATTTAACCGGGGCGCCAGCTATAAAGCAAAAAACGGCAGCTTGTTTTTTGGTGGACCGGAAGGGGTAACACATTTTCATCCCAACGGCATCGAAAGCAATCCCTACAAGCCAAGGGTCATATTAAATGCGATTTCTGTTTCCGGAAATAGAACCGCTCCGACCGATAAGAACGGGGTGTTGACCATTTTGCCGGACACCCTTGCCGTAAAGCGGACTTTAGAACTCGCCCATGACCAAAACGATGTTACTTTTCGGTTTACTATAATACACCATGCGGCCCCCGAAAAAAACGTTTTAAAATACCGTCTTGTCGGTTTTGAAAACACATGGAAAACGGCCTTTTCGGGGCAACAATTCGTAGAATACACCAACTTGAACCCTGGCGACTATACGTTTGAGATCATTGGCGAAAATGGTGATGCAGAAGCTTCTTCGGAAAACATCGCTTTCCATCTTCATGTTCGTCCCCCGTTTTGGAGTACCCTTTGGTTTCGTTTTCTTCTTCTCGCCGGTGCACTTGCCCTAGGGTATCTTTGGTTTAAACATAGGACAAGGGCCCTTCGCGACCAAAAACTACTGTTGCAACGAGAGGTTGCCATGCGTACCGAACAACTAGAGGCCAAAACCGAAACCCTGTTTCAGCAAAAAGAGGAAATTTCACAACTTGCTGCCGACCTACAACAGGCCAATGAAAGCCGATTGCATTTTTTCACAAACATCTCGCATGAACTAAGAACGCCGTTAACTCTTATCTTAGGCCCTGTGACCACACTGTTAAAAAACGGTGCCCTTTCCTCGAATATTCGAAATCAACTTTCGATCGTACAACGTAACGCCAATCGCTTGCTCAGCCTAACCAATGAACTGCTCTACATCCGAAAGTTGGAGTCGGGAATCGTACGGTTACAGATTACACACTGTAACCTCCCTTTGACCATAAAAACAATTAGCACCAGTTTTCGTCCTTTAGCAACAAAAAACCAAATCGCTTTCGATATTAGTATCGACGCTTCCGTGACCTTCGGTTTTATCGATGTTGAAAAATTGCATAAAATACTGAACAACCTTTTATCCAACGCCATAAAATACACCAGGCCTGGAGGAACGGTAAAACTGTTGGTATCCCAAACGCGAGGCAAGCTCCATATCAATGTAACGGATACGGGAATCGGTATCGCCACGGAAAACATACCCAAGCTGTTCGACCGGTATTATAGAGCGCAAAACGCTGCTTCCAAAAATCCGGACGGGGCCGGAATCGGACTGGCTTTGACCAAGGAGTTGGTGGAACTGCACAAGGGGACTATTGCACTTGAAAGCTGCCTGGGAAAGGGCACCACGTTTAGCGTACGCATCCCGATCGACCAAGCTGCCTATACCGAAGGGGAAATGCCTGTCACGGAAACGAAAACGATATTAAATGGTCCTACTACTAGTTACGGGACAAATATTCCAACCGCTACGGACATCACCACATCAAAGCTTTCCCAGGCCAATATTTTACTGGTCGAGGACAATGAGGACATGCGCAATTACATTGCCTCCCTCCTAACCAAGACCTATAAGGTGATGGTTGCGGCAGATGGCTTTCAGGCTATGGAAAAATTAAAAAAAACGAACGTAGCCCTTGTTATTAGCGATGTTATGATGCCCAATATGACGGGCCTTCAATTGTGCGAAAAACTAAAGTCCAGTATGGACACCTGCCATATACCCATACTCCTTTTGACTGCAAAAACCGCCAATACGGCCAAACTTAAAGGTTTGAGTGCAGGGGCCGATGATTACCTGACCAAGCCATTCCATGCCGATATGTTACTGCTTAAAATCGGTAACATCCTAAACACCCGGAACAAACTCAAACAACGATTGAGGCGAGAGGTGCTTACCCTGCCGTCGGAAATTGCGCTACATGAAAAAGATGCCATGTTCTTAAAAAAGGCAATTTCGGCAGTGGAGGCCAATATTTCGGACAGTACTTTTAACGTAGTTCAATTTTGTAAGACAATGGGAATGAGCAAACCGGTGTTGAATCGAAAATTAAACGCGTTGACAGATCTGGTTCCCAGTAAATTTATACGGCATGTACGTTTGAAACGTGCCGCCGTTCTGCTCAAAAACAACCAGGGTACCATTCGCGAAATCATGTATGAAACCGGTTTTTCCAACTCTTCATATTTTGCAAAAGTATTCAAGGAAACGTTCGGGGTGAACCCCACGGAATATGCAGACCCTACATTGGGCTAAGGGATCAAACAGTTTACAAAAGGATGTATTTTGGCCCCGAACTACCCTATAAACAAGGGCTTACAACACCTTCTTTCCAAAATTGTCCTATTCCGTTTTAAAATTGTCCTGCTTGTACGGGGGCATCCACTACATTGGTTTTCGAAACAGCAATACTTGTAGAAAACCTAAAATTCACCCCAATGAAAACAAAAAAAAGCTTTCTTCTTAAAACGGTACAATGCTCATGGATCCTTCTGTTTCTAATGGCATTTTCGGCAACCGCACAGGACTATACCTGGAAACGGGTAAAAATTGGTGCCGGTGGCTGGGTTACCGGAATGGACATTCAAAAAAATGGGCGTTATGCCTATTGCCGGACCGATGTGGGCGGTGCCTACCGATTGGACTTACAGGGCAATTCCACCGAATGGAAACAGCTATTATCGGTTACCTCCATGCCCGCTTCAAAAGTAGGCTTGGGCCGGGCTTTTGAACCGGACGAATCGAAAACGTTTAAAGGGGTGGCAAGTATCCGCCCTGCTACTTCGGACGAGAATCGAGTGTATATGATGTATAACGACATTATGTACCGCAGCAACAATAAAGGTGATACATGGACCCCTACCACACTTAATGTAAAAACCCTCTCCAATGAAAGCGGTCAAGATTCCAAGCTTGTCGGGGAGCGTATAACCGTAGACCCCGTAAACAAGGACGTAGTATATTATGGTTCCAATGAAAACGGCCTTTACCTCACTTCCAATGCCGGGAACGATTGGACCAAGATCAATGCTATTCCCGACGGAACGGCACCTTTTGGTATAACCGGTATCGAAATCGATGCTTCCAGCCCAACCACCAATGGAAAAAAAACGACCATTTATGTAGCGGTGCGCGACCTCGGTATTTACCGCAGTACCAATGGGGGTTCCAATTGGGGAAAAATGTCGGCACCGAGTAGCAGTTATCAAATAACCGATACCGCAATAGACGCCGACGGAACGTTTTATTATACCACTTACAATGGCGGGGTGTTTCGTTTTAAAAATGGCAACTGGTCTACCCTACCCTCTCCTTCGAACTTCCTCATCGATGTCTCCGTCGATCCATTCGATACCAATAATGTAGTGATCACCAACATTTCCGGTACCTTATATGCTTCCAAGAATCAAGGTGATGGCGGATGGATAGCGACCGATGACGAGAAGAGTATTACCGCAAATGACATTCCTTGGTTGGCCTGGGCAGATGAAGAAAATTTTCTATCCGTTGGCGAAGTGGTCCATGATCCAAAAGTCAACGGAAGGCTATGGATGTCCAACGGAACAGGGGTATACTATGCCGACTACGGGATGACGGCCGGTGAAGTAAACTGGATTTCAAGAAACGTGGGGATTGAGGAACTGATCTGTAAAGACGTTATAAAAGCACCAGGGCAAAAATTGGTACAACTGAGTATGGACCGACCCATTTTTGTTATCGAGGACGAAGATGAGTTTCCGAATAGGCATTTTCCGGACGATCAATTTCAATCGGCTTGGGACGGCGATTATTGTGCCGGAACACCCCAGTTTATGGCCGTCATCATGTCCAATGAAAATTTCTTTAAAGAGCATGAAACAAGCGGATGGTCGGACGATGGTGGCCGTACCTGGACCCGTTTTGCATCCATGCCCGATTGGCCCGGCAAAAAAGAACAGAACAAGTTGGAACAAGGTTATGGTTCCATTGCCGTTTCGAGTACGGACCCAAATAACATCCTAATGAACAACACCGGACTTTTTACCGGTGTGGCACCCTCGGAAGAAAATCTGACAAACCTGTATTACACCGCCAACCGAGGTGTCAGCTGGCAAAAATCGCAGGGTATTCCGGAACGGAACGGACACCCGGTTCGTTATCATAATCGAAAAAATATTTGCGCCGATGCCATTTCGCCAAGTACCTTTTATTTTTACCACTGGATCGAAGGCGGCTTGTTCAAATCTACCGATAAGGGACAATCCTTTACCAAGGTAAACAGTACTTTGCCGGCCTCTGCCGTTCACTTGGTATTGAAACCTGTATTGGGAAAGGAAGGCCATATTTTATGGTCCGCAGGTTATGACAGAGACTCCCCCTTAATGCTATCTACTGACGGTGGGGTTACCTTTACCAGCATTTCCGGGGACAATGTGGTTTACAACTTCGGCATCGGAAAAGCATTGAACGATTATCCGACCATTTTTGTACAGGGCCGGTTCAATGGTCAGGACGGATACTACCGCTCTACCGATCGTGGGGCCAGCTGGCAACAAATAGGGACGTTCCCCTTGGACACTTATGGTACCATAGGCGGTATGGACGGTGATAAGGAAGTTTTTGGCAAAGTATATGTCGGTACGGAATCGTTCGGAGTCTTTTCCGGTACTTCCGGCGGAGAAACGACCGTAGCCGTAGATGGAATCGTATTGACCCCAAGCACCGCAAGTGTTCAGGTAGGCGAGACCGTGCAACTTCAAAAATCCGTTAGCCCGGCAAACGCCACCAACAAGGCAGTAACCTGGATATCGGACGATACCGCTGTTGCCATGGTCGATTCCAATGGAAAAGTAAGTGGCATCGCTCCAGGGAACGTAACGGTTACGGCCACCACACGGGATGGAAATAAAACGGCAACTTCGACCATTACTGTTACGGAAGGCACGACCGGAGGCAATGGCCAAAATTACGGGTTTGAAACCGGTAATCTGTCCGGTTGGGATACCACGGGTACGCCAGGTATCGAAACTTGGGCGGCACGGACCGGAAATTATGGAGCCGTTTTGACCGCTTCATCCGATGTGCTTCGGAAAGACTTGACCGGACTTTCGCCCAATACCACCTATGCCATTACGGTCTGGACCTATGTTGACGGTACTTCCGGTTCGCTGTCCGTTTCGGCATCGGATTTTGGAGGCGCTACGGTAACCAAAAACAGTGTTACCACCTTATCCTGGATAAAGACCGATATTACGTTTTCTACCGGGGTATCGAACACCATCGCAACACTGACCTTGAAAGCATCTGAAATGCCTTTGGGATGGATCTGGCTCGATGACATTTCGCTGGAGACCATAGGAACTATCAGTATACCTCCCAGCGATATTACCGCCACACCAAACGAAACAGAACTCCTGGTGGGTGCCGCACAGGCCATCACCGTTGTCGTAAACCCGTCAAACGCTACGGACAAAACAGTTTCCTATAGTTCCAACGATACTTCCATTGCTACAGTGGACGCCAACGGAACCATAACCGCCGTATCGCCGGGCAATACGGCAATTGTTATCCGGGCCGTACTTGGCAATGCCACGACCACGGTAAACGTCACCGTATTAGAGGAAAACAGTACCAACCTCATCCAAAACCCCGGTTTTGAACGAAACACACCTTTGGAGTTTTGGGGCGCCTATAATGCTGCGGTACGGGTGAAGAACCGAAAAACCGGACAGTTCGGGGTACGTATGGGGGGCAATGCCAATACCGACGGATACCTGTCGCAAGTAGTTACAGATTTAACGCCAAATACCACCTATACCTTAGGCTTTTGGAGCAAAACCAACAACGGGAATACGATGTATGCAGGGGTAAATCGTAGTGGGGACGACCAACAGCTCGCCCTAACTGCCACGACATGGACAGAAAACACCCTGACGTTTACTACGGGAGCCAACAATACCGAAGCGGAAGTTTACCTATGGATCGGTAATGGACAAACCGGCTTTGCCGATGATTTTGAATTGACACAGGGCGGTAGTCCGCGTTTGACCGGTACGATTTCGGATAATCAAGAAATACGGATCTATCCCAACGGCACCAAGGGCGATTTCACGGTTTCCTTAGGCAAGGAAGGGGTATCCAGAGCCCTCCAAATTTTTGATCTTCAAGGAAGGTCGGTGTATCAAAAATCGGTCACCGGTTCCGAAATAACCTTAAATACTTCAACATTGCGGTTACCATCAGGTCTTTATCTTGTAACTGTTAGGGATGGAAACACCGAACAGACAACTAAGCTGATTGTAGAGTAAATACCCACCGGTTAACTTCGCAAAAGATATTTGACAATCAGGGTCTTACCAAAAGTCAGGCCCTGTATTTTTTTAAAAGCTATAAAATCCCTTCCCTGCTGTTGATAGTGTTATTTCGTATTTGGCCTGCCACATCTTCAATACCACTACTGCTTCTGTCCCAAATGTTTAGCTACCTACCGCTTTCAAACTGCATTGTAAAATTTTATTGTTGGTAATCTTTTCTTTCGTTTTTTACGTATATCAAAAAGCGTTAATGCTCGACCAAGCACAGCTACTTCAAGACAAGTTTTCATACTCGGCGTTATACTCACCATTAAAATGCTTAAAATGAAAAACAGTTACCCCTCGAAATTACATCTTTTAATAAACTCGGTTCGTTTGCTAACGTCATATAAGGTGTTTCTCTATTAGTATACGATAGACCAGATGTTTTTCCCTTTTTGTATGCAAAATTCCAGCGTTTTTTGAATAATACAAAAGAGTGATTTCTTTACGTTTGCTTTACTACTAGATTCACTGCTCAACGGTACCGATTCGTTTTTAAAGAAGGGACATATTATCCACCGAACATGTTCCGAATGATGTCATCGTAATACGCCTATTGGACAGGCTATCCAAGAGATCAAAATAAGATTTCAATACGGAACACTATCTAAGACTCCCTAAAACCGAAGCTCAATACCTTTTATTGGAATGGAAGTCTTCATTTTTCGGGCTATTCATCACAAATGGAGCAAAAAATACCCTTTAAACTTAAAAACAACTACAATCTATTAAAAAAGACATGAAAAAGTTATCACATTCCGCATTACTAGCATTACTTTTTGTCATCACCAATGGCACCTTCCTATCCGCTCAGAATGAAACCTGGCGCCACAAGGGCAATGTCATCCATAATGGGGAGGCTATCTTTCCCATAGGATACTGGATGGAGTTTAATGAGATAGAAAAAAAGGAATCAGCCGTTGAAGTTTTGGGAAATTCCGGTTTTGATATGATTACCTACGGAGTACCTAAATCACTTTTCGGTCGTTTGACCAATGTTTTTAATACCGCCGATGCGTATGACGTCAGAGTGGCCTATGGGCTTTTTGGAAGTACAGCACCTATATCTCCCAACTTAAGTCCGGCCGATGACGTGATATTTACCGATCAAGGAAATAACATTAGAAACAACCCCTCTTTTTTAGGATATTATCACAGTGATGATGTATTTAGGCTAACTGCGAAACAGCTGAATGATAAACAAGAGTTGGTGAAACGTTTAGATAATGACCACCTTACCTTTCACAGCTCTTCCGCAGCTATATTCAGTACCGATCCTGAATATGTGTCCTCGGCTGATGCACCCGGAGTACAAAGCTATCCTGTTAGCAGCGCGTGGTTACACAATACCTATGTAGGTACATTGACCTTGGTCAAGGCAAGTCGGTTATGGGATAAAGTTCCCGTACTCCACGGACAAACTACAAACAACAACGACTTTTTTAAAGACGGCCAACGTTGGCTGACTCCAAGCGAATTTGATGCTCATACGTATTTAGGCGTTATCGCAGGGGCTAAATCAATTTTTTACTACACTTTTGGGAAAACAAATGTCGCCACCGAAAACGGTTTAAACATTGACAAACCGGACATATGGGAAAAGTCGATACAAATTAAGAACGAACTGCGCAGTATAGAACAAGTATTGCTCTTTGGTCAATTGCATTTTTCACCATTTAATCCCAATTATGACGTGTATTATGGCTATTGGATTTTTGGAGACAAAGTATATGTAATCGTTGTAAACTCTTTTCAGGAAGTACGAGGAAACGCTGAGCGATATATTTCTATCGAAGATCTTCCAAACAACGTATCAAACCTAAAACCATTATTTAAAAATAATGGACGAAGACATACACTAAGCTTAAATGGAAATATATTGGAGGGACTACTTCAACCTACTGATGTACAAGTGTATACACTCGATTACAAAGACCCAATTGTTTTGAATGGTAATTTTAACGACAAACCTGTGCATTGGGATATCAGTGGAACTGCCGAAATACGTACAGAAGGCAAAAACAAGTTCTTAAAAGCGAACGCAACTCCAAACGCTACTTCCATAAAGAGAGATTTGCGCTATCGCATTCTACCCAACCGGAATTATACCCTGAAAGCAGATCTGAAATCAGATCGGGCCGATGGCGGGGTAACAGTTTTTGTTCAGTTTAGGGATTATAAAGATAATATTATCGCTACTCATAATATTGGCGCAACAACTCGAAATTGGAAAACAAAATCGGTCAGTTTCAAAGCACCTAACGTCTACGGTACCGCCGTTGTGGGAGTCTGGAGACGCAAGAACAGTACAGGGGACGCTTTCGTCGATAACATTTCAGTATTCCAAGGTGCAAGTTCAAAAATAGTTGCCTCCAAAAGTGTCGTAAAAAACTCCGACACGTCTTTATTAGTATTTCCCAACCCAACGAAGGACGTTCTTCAACTGAATAGCGAACTGTTTCAAAACACTATCAAAGAAATCAACATTTTTAACTTACAAGGCAAAATTGTCCGTCGGTTCACGGCAAATGACCTGCCCGCCGTCACTGAACCTGTACTGGATGTTTCTGCCATGGGAGCAGGAATGTACATTCTTAATATCACTTTTTCACAAGGCACCACCAAGAGTACCCCATTTGTTATCAAAAATTAAAAAACACCACCTATATAAACAATTAAACATTGGTTATGACTTCAATGATATCATTTCTAGAACGCTTTACTTATATTCCCAATACAAATAGCGCTTTATCAAAGTACAAAAATGAAATACTATCACTTTGTGCTCTAATCTTCTTCATCGGCATACAGTTTGCCCATGCAACGGACTATTATGTTTCTACATCCGGAGATGATGGAAATAACGGTAGCTTTTCCGCTCCCTGGCGCACTATAAATTATGCCGTTAATTTTCAAAACCTTAAAGAAGGCGATGTTGTTTACCTTAGAGGTGGAACTTATGTGGAAAGCGTCACCATGTTTCGCTCGGGAACTTCGAACGCCCGTATACTGGTAAAAAACTACCAAAGTGAAATCCCTATCATCAATGGAGACGGTTTGGCCTATAACTATTTATGGACAGAGTCTACGGGTTTGTTCAATGTTAGAGGTAGCTATATTACGCTGGACGGTCTTAAGGTCATGAACGCAAACCCCGGTCCAAATGCAGGGAATGCCACAGGTATTATCGTGCGGGGACCTAATGTTACCGATGTGACCATCAAAAATTGCGTTACCGAAAATACTCGCTCGTCCGGTATTGCTATTTGGGGGCAAACTTTTGATGACGATTACACCGGTTGCCGTAATATAATCGTTGAAAACTGTGACATATCGGGGGCGGTAAACGATGGATTTAATGAACATCTTACCATTGCCCTTGGCGTTGAAAATTACATTATACGTAATAACAAGGTTCATGACCAAACGGCTGTGGGCAGGGAACCCAATTTACCAATAGGTATTGATTCTAAGATTAACGTAAGAAACGGTAAGGTGTATGGAAACGAAATCTATAATCTAAGAAAGTCCAATGGTATTTACGTCGATGGTTGGGATAGCGAAGCCTATAATATCGAAATCTACAACAATATCATCCATGACATTGATCACACCGGTATTCCGATCGGAGCGGAGGAAGGCGGTACGGTCCATGACATAAAAGTATACAATAACCTCATCTACAACACCGGGTGGAACGGTATTTCATTGAATTCGGCCAACAACACCATTGTTGAAGGAGACAATAATCTCTATGCCATATCCATATATAACAATACGGTGTTTAATAGTGGACAGTATGCCATGCACGTATTCAATAAAAACATTTCTGACATAAGGATAGCCAATAATATTTTTGCGGAAAACAGATGGAGCAACTCGGCAACCTTGTACCCCGAAAACAAGGGAGCGGTAACCATGGACAACAATATTGTATTTGGCGAGCAGAATGCTTTTTTACCCGGTATGGAAGTATTTTTGGGAACCAATGCTATTGAGGAAAATCCGTCGTTCGTGAATAAAGGAAATCAGAACTTTCGTTTGAAAGATGACTCCCCGGCAATTGATGCCGGTACCAATTCATTATCTTCCGTCGTAGACTTGGATGGAAAAAGTCGTTCCAACGGCACTCCCGATATTGGAGCATATGAATTCGGCGAAAATGTAACGCCCTTGGACGTAATAAACGCCATAGACGCCGTGCGCTCAGTAAACAGTGGTTCCAGTTATGATATTGAAATTGCCTATGAGGCTGCGGCCGAAAGAGATATTATAGTACTATTTCAACTGCAAGATACCCCTTTTACAGAATATGGATATCGTAAAACAAGGGTTACCAAAGGAAAGGGGTCCGTAACCATAAGGGTGCCCATCGCATATGAGACACCGGTTGCCGAGACTGCTTATAAATGGAGTAGTTTTATAGTACCGATCGGAAAAAATTTTAACGATAACTTGGCCATTAGGGACTTGTACGACATTAGTGTCGAACCCAAATTTGAAGGCATCTGGGAAATAAAAAACAAGGCTACCAATAGTAAATTAGCAGTTAAAAGTTGTGCAAAGGAAAATTTGGAAAACACCCCTTTGATTCTTAGTGGTACAGATAGCCAAAACTGTACGGTATTTGAGTTTGTTCCAACAGAAGATGATTATTTTTTTATACGGAACCAGGTTACTAAAGGGAAGTACCGTCCAAAAAATTGCGATTCTACAGCAAACGACACCGTCGAAATTGTACAGGTAGGGGAAGCTTCTTTTGGATGGTGCGAACAATGGCGATTAATTCCTACAACAGAGGGATATTACCGAATAGAAAATCGACAGACCGGACAATGGTTCCGGTCAAAAGGGTGCTCTGGATCAGCAGGCAATACCATAACCCAGGTAAGTAAGGATTTTACGGGCAATTGCACGCAATGGAAGCTGGAAGTACCAAATAGCAATAGCACAGGGCTTAAAGCTAATGTGGCCGATGAACCCGTAATTAGCATGTATCCCAATCCAACGACTGGGACACTAAAATTGAATACCTCGGATATACCGGGAAATGTCTCCTTAATAAGCGTATTTGATCTCAAAGGACGTGTTGTTTTAGAATCAACACTGACAGTACAATTTGCGCTAAAAGAAATGAGTATCGACGTATCCGGTATTGCAAAAGGAACCTATATTTTAAAGCTTGATTTTACCAGCGGAAGAGCATGGAGTTCCCGATTTATAGTGGAATAACCTACTAGGTTTAGAAAGCGGAAACATACTATTTTTCAGTATGAGCCCTATTTAAACCGAAAGGCTAAAAGTAACTTTTGAACGCAAAAAAGGAATTAAAAAAATGATACCAATAGCTATTGTTTAAAGCGTACCGCATCTTTGCCCTTAATTTAAACTTTTGAAATATGAGAAGTTTGGTGCACTTAAAACGCTCGATGATTTTAGTTCTACAGATTTAAAACGAAACTGAACCAGATTATAAAACACATCAAAAACGTGCAAAAAATGAGTAATCATTGACAAGTTGGAATGATTACCATAACAGCATATGTGAAATCTTTTAGTGTATTAATATGGCGACATTCATCCTATACTTATTAAATGGGCTATCCATTTAAAAGCTGTGTGATAGTATCATATCGATGAAAGATTTTGAAAAAAACACTCTTTATATTTCAATATCTTAATCTTTTTTTTCAACGGCATAAGTCCTCTTTCGTTAGTAAATCTGGTCATTTTGAAGTACCAAAACCTCTTCCACTAAACTCCAGAGTCTTGAAATTCATATCGTTAAAGAAATTCCTGTACCGTAACATTAGCATTACAAGTAACCGGAAAAGACATCGGTAACACACCACAGGGCACTTTCTCAACACATTTGGGGCACTTCACAACATTAATAATTACCCATTTTAAAATTGTAGTAATATTACTACATAGTTAATTCATTATGATTACATATGAATTTAGTAAAGGGAGCTCTTTTAGTCATATTGTTGCTACCGCTACAAATGGTATCGGCCCAAGAACACGATCCTTTGGTCGTAGGGGTCGGGTTTAACGTGGTCGATAACTCGGGAAGTCGGTTTAGCGGCTTGTTGAACGCCAGTGAGAATTGGAACATTTCAAAACTCATTATGGTTTCGGCAGAACAACGCTTTCGTTACGATTACGGCCTAAAGGCCATTTTTGCCCTTAACCGGTTTAACGAGGGCAAGGTAATCAACAGTCTGAACAATACGAACAACACGAATTACTATTCCATGGACCTACTTTTTAAAAACTACACTACCAACTATTTTTTAAATCCCAGAAGAAGTTGGTTCACCGGTTTTATCGTTGCCGGGGCGGGCGGCAGCTACTTTAATAAAAATATCAACAAAACCTTAAACACCGGTTTTGGCTTTAATATTAAAATTGAACATGAACTGCGATTGAGTTTCCAGACACTGGGAAAATTCTCTATCGATAATGCCACTCCCGGCAATGCAAATCATTTACAACATTCCGTATCACTAATAAAATGGTTATGAACAAAACAATGGACATCCAAACCGAAAACAATCCTTTTATTCATCAAACCGCCGTGGTCGATTCCGGCTGTGTTATAGCGCAAGGTACCAAAATATGGCACTTTTCCCATATCATGTCCGATTCGAAAATAGGAGAACGCTGTAACATAGGACAAAATGTAGTCGTTTCCCCGCAGGTGGTTTTGGGAAACAATGTAAAAGTACAGAACAATGTTTCCATCTATACAGGGGTCATTTGCGAAAACGACGTGTTCCTAGGGCCTTCCTGCGTATTCACCAATGTAACAAATCCCCGAAGTGCGGTCAACCGCAGGGGCAACTATGCAAAGACCCATGTTGGCAAAGGTGCCACCATTGGAGCAAATGCCACCATCGTTTGCGGTCATGATATCGGTAAGTACGCCTTTATCGGTGCCGGGGCGGTAGTCACAAAGAATGTCAAGGATTATGCCCTGATGGTAGGAAACCCCGCCACGCAAATGGGGTGGATGAGCGAATACGGTTGTCGGCTCAATTTTGATGAGACCGGTACGGCGATCTGCGAAGAAAGTTCAGAAACCTACCACTTACAAAACGATACAGTAACCAAATCATAACCCCATGGAAAACAAGAACTTTGCTATTTTAGGTGTTGGCGGGTACATTGCTCCCCGCCATATTCAGGCCATAAAACATACCAACAATACCTTGCTCGCCGCATTGGACAAATCGGACAGCGTCGGTATTATGGACAGTTACTTCCCAAAGACCCATTTTTTTACGGAATTCGAACGTTTTGATCGCCATATCGAAAAACTGAAAAGACGAAAGAACATCCAGTTGGATTATGTGAGTATCTGTACACCCAACTACTTGCACGACGCCCATATTCGCATGGCACTTCGTAGGGGCACCAACGCTATTTGCGAAAAGCCCATTGTGATCAACCCTTGGAACATCGATTCCTTGGTAGCGATCGAAAAGGAGTCGGACAAAAAGGTGAATTCCATTCTGCAATTACGATTACACCCCAGTATGATTGCGCTAAAGGAAAAAATTGAAAATGGGCCGACGGATAAGATTCATGAAATAGACCTTACGTATTTGACCTCACGGGGCAATTGGTACCATAACTCCTGGAAAGGGGACGTCTCTAAATCCGGGGGAATCGCCACCAACATCGGGGTACACTTTTACGATATGCTTTCCTGGATCTTTGGTAAGGTCACCCGAAACAAGGTGCACTTACTGAACAACGAAAGTGCGTCGGGTTATCTGGAATTTGAAAAGGCCAGGGTTCGCTGGTACTTGTCCATTGACTACGATACCATTCCCGACCCCATAAAGGTAAACGGTAAGCGTACCTACCGTTCTATTCGGGTAAACGGGGAAGAAATTGAATTCAGTACGGGCTTTACCGAGTTGCATAACAAGAGTTACGAGGCCATTTTGGAGGGCAAGGGGTTCGGACTAATGGATGCCAAGCAATCGATTGAAATCGTACATGCGATCCGAACCGCACCCATCGCCAAACTCAAGGGGGATTATCACCCCTTTATGAAACCGAACCGCATGCTGCATCAAGCATCTTAAAACAAAAAATGGGGGCATTAGAAAACAAGGCAAAAAAAGGACTTTTATGGAGCAGTATCGATAAGTTTTCGACCTTGTTGATACAGTTTTCCGTAGGAATCGTTTTGGCTCGAATATTAGCCCCTGAAGATTTTGGGTTGATCGGTATGATCACCATATTCATTTCCATTTCGCAATGCTTGGTCGACAGTGGTTTCTATACGGCCTTGGTACAGAAAAAGAATATTTCGCATACCGATTATTCCACCATTCTGTTCTTTAATATGGGCGTTGCCCTGCTGCTATATGTACTACTCTATAGCACCGCCAAGTACATTGCGCTTTTTTATGGGGAACCCTTGCTTACGGACCTTGTAAAGGTAGTTTCCCTCAGTGTCATCATCCTTTCCACCACAGTGGTACATAAGGCGATGATGGCGCGACAAATAGATTTCAGGACGCAGGCCATTGCCCATATTACATCGTCGGTCATCAGTGGCAGTATCGGTATTTATGCAGCGGTCAATGGCCACGGCGTTTGGGCCCTGGTCTATCATTCCCTTTCCAGAAGTGTACTTCTTGCCCTGTTGTATTGGATGCTAAACAGATGGCATCCCACCCTGATCTTTAACAAGACTTCTTTTCGATCTCTCTTCTCCTTTGGATCAAAACTAATGCTCTCCGAACTGTTGAAAATATTCTTTAGAAACCTGTTCCTGATCATCATCGGCAAACTTTACAAGGCGGAAGAATTGGGTTTTTATACCCGTGCTTCCTTGTTCAAACAAGTTCCCGGTACCTTGGTGGGCAATATTTTACAGAGCGTAACCTTTCCGTTAATGGTCAAGGTTATCGATGATACCGAAAAGTCCAAACACGTTCTGGTACGGAGCACAAAGCTTACCGGTTTTATTCTTTTACCGGTCATTTTATGGTTGTTGTTCTTTGCGAAACCGCTCATACTGGTATTGCTTACCCAAAAATGGCTGCCGACGGTGTTATTGCTACAAATTCTTTGCCTGGATATTTTGTTCCATCCGATGCAATACATCAACCTCAACTACCTGAACGCCAAAGGAAGATCCGACCTTTTTTTAAAGCTGGAAATGATCAAGAACGCACTAACGGTTGTCGCCATAGTACTGACGTACAAGTTCGGTTTAACGGCCATGACCTTTGGCTATATCAGCGTTTCCTGCCTTAGCTTTTTCATCAATTCCCACTATACGGGAAAGGACCTTAAATATGGCGCCTTTAAACAGTTGGCGGACCTATCACCCTATGCCGTTGCCGCCTGTTTGGCGGTTATCCCAAGCTTTTTTATTTGTTTTTTGATACCGAGCATCGCCCTTCGCCTGGTAAGCGGGGGCGTACTCTGCGGCATTTTTTACTTGGGTATTTCCCACATCATGAAATTTCAGGAACTGTACGAAATAAAACGAATCATCTCAAAAAAATTATAAACCCAATTTTCTACCCTAACGACCATGAAAAAACAACTGCGCAAATCCACCGAATTTCTGGTTAACACCATAGCGGCACTTTTTCCGAAGAAAACACAGAAAGCACGCTTTTTGAGTATGGTAAGTAGCGTTCTCATCCATAAAAACAATACCATCTCATACGACCCCGAACACGATATGTACTGGCTAAAAAGTAACGGAAGCCATTTGTACATGGTAAAAGAGCCCTATTTCTATTTCAGTAAAACCAAACTATACAATGGAATAAAACGAATTGCCTGCAAGCATTACCTACCGCAAAAAGGGGACGTCATCGTTGATGTAGGTGCCGGAATCGGAACGGAAACCCTGTTTTTTAACGAACATGTTCAAAAAGAAGGTAAAATATATTCCATTGAAGCCAGTAAGGCCAGCCATGAAAAATTACAAGAATTGTGTGTGAAGAACAACATTCAAAATTCAGAAAACCTGCATATGGCCATTACCGACCATAACCAAGAAGTGTGGATCGAAGAAAGTGATCGGTATCAGGTAGATGCGGTAAACAAAAATGCCAAAGGAACAAAAGTGGACGGCATTACCCTGGACCATTTGGTAAAGGTCAAAAACATCGATAAAATCGATTTTTTAAAAGCCAACATCGAGGGTTCCGAGCTACCGATGATCGATGGCATGCGAAACGCCATAAAAATAACCAAACATATCGCGGTCTCCTGTCACGATTTTCTTTTTGAAGATAACCGACAGATCAAGGAAAAAATGTCGCAATTCCTGGTCGCGAACGGATTTGAGGTTTTTTACAACAATACGGGTCATCAGGTAGTGGATAGCTGGATCTATGGGAAACGTACCTAAATGAAAATCGTTCATATCATATCGACCTTAAACATCGGGGGCGCCGAGAATTTTGTGGTACAACTGGCCAACAGCCAGGTGTCGCAAAACCGGGTTACCGTTCTGGTTCTTGGACATACCGACCCTGAGAACAATTATATTGCGGCACTGCATTCGGATGTGGCCTATTTGGAATTGGGATGGAACGTGAAGTATAGTCTGCGCCAGACATACCAACTGAACCGACAGTTGAACAACATAGGCCCCCATGCCGTACATGTACATTTGCACAACCCGTTCTATTACGTTTTTGCCCTATCCTTTTTTAAACGGAAGCCTAAGTACATCCATACCATGCACAGTAGTTTTGGGAATTGGAAAAGAGTGCTAGGCATCATTTACAAACTCCGTTTTCTCAACAACCGCATCGTACACGTTTCCCTATCCAAAACGATAACGGACGCCATAAAAAAGGATTTTCCAAAATTCCGGACCACCACCATCGCCAATGGCATTCGACCTTACGTTCCGAGTAGACAAAGAGGTGCGGTAAAACGGTTCTGGCACGGGTTCGGCGTTCCACCGACGAAAGGGTTTCGGTTTTTGGCCATTGGCAACATCAGTGATAACAAAAACTACGCCCTGCTTGCACAAAGTTTTAAGGCCTTGCGCGAGCAGTTTCCCGAACTGATGTGCATACAGGTAGGGGCCCCTTCCGACAAGGCGCTTACGGAAGAGTTAAAACAGATCAATGCCCCGAACGTCTTTTTGGCGGGGGCCGTAAGCAATGCTGCCGATCTGTTGACCGAGGCCGACGCACTGGTCATCAGTTCGGTTCAGGAAGGCATGCCCATCGTCGCCCTTGAGGCACTTTCGATGGGCGTTCCCATTATTACCACCCCTGCCGGGGGTATGCCCGACATTGTAAATCCCTCCATTGGGTTCGTCTCCGATGATTTTGAAGTGACCTCCTTTAAAAAAACACTACGGCAATTTATGGCCTTATCCTACTACAAAAAGCGTGAACTAGCCGCTAATGCAAAAAAAATGTTCCGCGAAAATTATGATATCACCATTGCCGAACGGCAATATAAATTGCACTATGGCCTGGAGTAAGAGACATACACAGATCGCCCTTTTTTTCACCCTTGCGGTGTTGTTGTGCCATATTGTTTTCTTTCCGAATTACATTATGCCCTTACCCATACTATTGGTCGGCTTTGCCACGGTACTCTTTTTCTTTTTGGGGGTCAGGGCCTATGTGAACGGTTGGAAAAATAGAAGCGATTTCGCAACGAGGCTTTTCTTCCATAGCTTAATGTACCGACTACTTGCCGTTGCCGCCATGTACGTACTGACAATGGAATACGACCCGGCCAACCTACCCTTTGAAATTGCCGCCTCGGATGCATGGAACTATCATTACTCCGGAGTAATCGTAGCGGACGCCCTCGATCAGAATAGAAATGTGTTTCAAGCGCTATCCCATTTTTGGAAGAGCGAGGCCGATTATGGGTTTTCGTTGTGTATCGGGTTTATCTATACCATATTCGGCAAAAGCGTAACCGCTGTCAAAATCTTAAATGCTATTCTTGGAAGTGTTACGGTACTTCGCATCTACCAGATCACCCAATTCGCTTATGGCGAAAAACAGGCCAGGATAGCGGGAATACTCACCATGTTAATGCCTCCGTTATTATGGTTTACCGGTATGTTGCTAAAGGAAACATTACTCATTTTTCTTATAGCCAATATTGGCTATTACTGTACAAAAATCATAAAAACAAGCGCCTTTAGGATTGTCAATACCTTAATGGTTCTGTTGCTTTTTGGTTCCATTTTCTTTTTTAGGACCGTTTTGGTGCCCCTTTTGGTCGGTTGTGTTTTGTTACAGATCGTATTTTACAGGACCCGGAATAAAAATTATCGGGTGTTTGCCAGTTTTATTACCCTGATCTTGATTTTCGGAAGCTTGTTCATCACGTATGAACTTTCGATGGACAAGCATATTGAATCTGCCATAGAAGCCAGTTCGGAGCAGTTTGGAAACGAACTGGACAAAGCTTCCAAAGACAGGGGCATCAACTACACTGCGGCATTAGTGTCGCCCTTGTTGATCTCGGGAGCGATTATTACCCCGTTTCCCTCTTTGTTGGACTTTGAAGAACGGCAGTTGGGTATCTATGCCCATTTTCAAAACGAGATCGTGCGGAACATCATGTACTTTTTCGTTTTTATAGGGTTGTTCCGTTTTATAAAGTTCCGAAAGGCAACGGCCATATTTCCCGCCAGCTTTGCCGTGCTGTACATCATGATCTTGGCCGTTTCGGGAATATCATTTCAAGATCGTTTCCAAATTTTGGCCCTTCCCTTCCTGATCGTTTTCATGTCGGACGGTATAGCCGTGGATTACCACCAAAAAGAAAAGCATTGGTTCGTATACCTGGGCTTTATTTTTTTTGCCATCCTGGCGTGGAACATGTTTAAACTATCGAACAGAGGTCTTTTTTAAAAAGCAAACCATGAACGAATTTATATTACTACATAGCCAAACACCACAGCGGTCCACCGTTGGGCATACTATAGTGCTTTCGAAAGAATGGAACGTGCTCATCAAAAACGATGACTACTCCCATTTTCAAAAAAACGGAAAAGAGTATTTTGTTTTTGGAGATCTGATTGCCCCAAAGGAAACGCTCTTCCAAACAAAAGATAAGGATATCCCCAAACTGAAGGGCAATTTTCACATTATCGTCATAGCGGGTTCTACCATCACCGTCTTTACTAGTTTTTTTAGCATACTTCCCATTTACATGTCACGGGATAAAAAACAGATCAGCTCCTCCTTTTCATGGATCGAAGAACTGGCCCCCTATCCCTTGCGCCTGGATAAAAAGTTTATTCTAGAGCAACTGCTTTTCAATTACGGCCTTTTCAATAGAACCAAATACCAGGAAATACAATTGTTACCCAGCAACAGTTTTGTACAGTTACAACATGGCACGCTGAGCGTTTTAAAACATTTTGAGATTACCGACTTCTTTAAGGGAACGGCAAAGCCAAAAACCGCGAGTCAACTAAGCGAACTGTTCATAGAGACCTCCAAATCCTATTTTCCGGACACCCACTTTGATATTGCTTTTACCAGTGGTTTTGATGGAAGGACCCTAGTGAGCTGTGCGCACTACCACCAAAAGAACTTCGCTACCTTTTCCTTTGGCAGGCCAGAAAACGATGACGTCAGCATCCCACAAAAAAATGCCATGGCCTTGGGAATCCCATACCGCTATTTTGATTTGGGCGCACCCGAGTATTGCAACAGCGGCTACCTTAAAAACGCCTATGACTTTACCAACGCCAACGGTATTGGAAACGGATTTATATATGCACATTTCCCGTACAGTGCAAAGGCCATTGCGAAAAAATCGAAATACCTGTTATCGGGTATTTGTGGTAGTGAACTTTTTAGGGCGCTACATTCCCCTGGTGCCGTAACCTCACAGGCCATGATCGATATTTTTAAATGTGATAACGATAGCGTACTGCGAACACAGTTAAAACAATCAATAACCCTGGTTGCCCTACACCGACAAGAATTTGAAACGGAACTGGACGAACTTGTGGAAGAAATCGTTGCTTTTAAGGCTGGACTCCCACAGGATATCTCCTTAAATCAAAAGTTTTATACGGTCGTTTTTGAAGAAATATTCCGAAAGTTTTTTGGACAATGGGTAGCGGCCCAGCGGCAGCAACTGCATATCAGAACGCCATTTCTGGATTTTGATTTCGTTACCGCATTGCTCGGATCCAAATACGCCGGAGCCAATAACGACTTTTTTACCAACAACCCTTTAAAACGGATCAAGGGACAGCTCATTTACGCCGATATCATCGGAAAAACGAACCGTACCATTTACCGTCAAAAAACAGGAAAGGGCTATACCCCCCGAGACGTCAGTAATCCGCTGTATCGCATAAACATCATTTTGCCCTTCTTTAAAAAACGACTTCAACGAAAGGTGAAAAAAACCTATTTGGATAACCTGGGTATCGTTTCGGGCATCCGACAAAACAAGGCGACCCTCATGGACCTCTTAAACGAAACCACCTTATTCAATACCATGGAACTTAAAAAACGATTGGCCGACCTCTCGGATTTTACCCCGGAAAAAGAGCGGGACATGCTGCTCATGAGCTTGGCCATAGTATACAACATCCGAACAAAAAAAACGAACCTAAAACTCCAAAGCGCATGAAAACCGTATTCGCACTAGTAGACTATAAATCAAAATTTGGTTCCAAACATTTTGACACCCCTTACAGAAGCGGGATGGACAAAAAAAAATTGTCCGAATATTTTAATGCCCTAGGCATCGATATCGTATACCGGTATTTCCGTGAGATCGATTTTAAGGACAACTTTTATAAGGGAAAGGATATTATTTATACCTCCTCGGAAGATAATGGCTATCAATACAAATCCTATATCGAAGACCTCATTTATGCACTGGAACTTTCCGGAGCCAACGTAATACCAAGTTACCGACATCTAAAAATGAACAACAATAAGGTGTTCATGGAGCTCACGCGGGACTATTTGGGCATCACCGATAACGTGCATTCCACAGTTTTCGGGTCATTGAAAGATCTAAGAATGAAACTGGACGAAATTCGTTTTCCGATCGTCTTTAAAGCGTCCGGAGGAGCCTCAGGTACGGGTGTCGCCCTTATCGAAAACAAACACGCGCTCATAAAAAAAGTAAAGGAAATCGGGAAAAGGAACCTAAAGAGCGACCTACGCGATTACCTCAGATCGTTTCGGCACAAGGGGTACAAAAGAGAGTCGTTGTACCGGCAAAAATTCATACTTCAAGAGCTTATTCCCAACCTGGTAAACGACTGGAAGGTATACTTTTTCGGAGAGAAACTATACATATTCAAACGGCCGATTCTCAAAGGGCGCGGCATAAAGGCCAGCGGAGGCGGGTATGATAACTATTTCTATGGACTGGAAGCCGAAGCACCGGAGGGTCTTTTCGATTATGCCTTGGATATCTTTAAAAAAATGAACGTTCCCCATATCTCAATCGATATCGCCTTTGATGGCAAGGCCTTCTATCTCATCGAATTTCAATCACTTTATTTCGGTACCGCTGGCATTCCCTATTCCGATGGTTACTTCTCCAAAGCATCCGGGCAATGGGAATTTATACCACAAAAATTGGACATCGAAAAGGCCTATGCCGACAGTATAGCGGCCCATATCCATAACGAAGCGCTTCCCGTACTGGAGCCCAATTTAAAACGCATCTCTTAAACCGAAATCCGATGAACATTCTTTTTGTAAGCAGTGGAAATACAAGCGAGGGCATTTCCTCCATCGTCCGTAACCAAGGGGTCTCCTTACAAGGGCTGGGCCATGACATCTCTTTTTTCACTATAAAGGGAAAAGGCATAAAAGGTTATTTAAAACACATTTTCATCCTGAGAAACTTTCTAAGGAGCGGCTCCTATGATGTGGTACATGCACACTACTCCCTAAGCGCCATTACCGCGGCCTTGGCGGGCGCCAGACCTTTGGTGGTATCCCTAATGGGAAGTGATGTAAAGGCCTCACCAATATTAAAGTACATGATCAAATTTTTCAAAAGACTGTTTTGGAAAAAAGTCATCGTAAAATCGGAGGACATGCGGCTTTCGGCTCAACTCAAAGATGCAAAAGTACTCCCCAACGGCGTGGATTTCAATACGTTCAGACCTATCCCCCGAGAAAAGGCCCTAAAGGTTACTGGCTGGGATCCGGATCAAAAACATGTGCTTTTTGCCGCCAACCCCACGCGCAGCGAAAAAAACTTTCAACTCGCCAAGGACGGTTTTCAAGCCATGGATATCAATGTTCCTGTTGCCCTTCATACTTTGAACGATGTTCCCAACGCGCTTATGCCCGCCTACTTTAACGCGGCGGAAGTGGTGTTGCTCACCAGTCGGTGGGAAGGATCGCCAAACGTGATCAAGGAAGCAATGGCCTGTAACTGCAAAATCGTAACCGTTGACGTGGGCGATGTAAGGCAAGTAATCGGCAACACCAAAGGTTGCTTTATTGCCGATGCCACCGTTTCCGATGTTTCAAAAAAGCTCGAATACGCCCTACGGCTCGATACCAAAACTAGCGGAAGAACAACAATAACACACCTGAGTTCCGCGCTTATCGCGGAAAAATTAGCCTCCATTTACACCAGTATAGCATGACACAGCCTACCCTACAAATTGAAACGGACAGCCATTCCATTTCCGAAACGGAATGGGAAAACCTATTGAACTCCCCTACGGGCAACTTTTTTCAATCCCCGGAAGCGATCGCTTTTTTTAAAGCTTCGGGGCTGGAGACCTTTACCTATGCCGTTCGACAAAATAATATGGTCGTCGCCGTTCTTTCGGGGACCATACAAAAGGAAAGCGGTATCAAATCGAACTTTACCAGTAGGGCAATTATTTATGGCGGTCCTCTTTTTTTGGACCAAACAGATTATGACGAGCACACGGAATTACTCCGACACCTCATCCAAGAATTAAAGCAAAAGGTCATTTATATCGAATTCAGAAACCTGAACGATTATAGCCCTTATCACCGAGCGTTCGTAAAGGCCGGCTATACCTATCATCCCCATTTGAACTTCCATTTGGACTGTTCGGACGAAACCTCAATGAAAAAGCGGATGAGCAAGAGCAAACTGCGACAGGTAAAAAAAAGTATCGCTACCGGGGCGACCATTGTAGCGGCCAAAAACATCGACCAAATTGCCGTCTTTTACGCAATTTTAGTACATCTCTATACCACCAAGGTAAAGACCCCCTTACCCGCTCTTGACCTTTTCGAACAACTATGGCTACGGGATGCCGCCAAATTTTTGTTGATACAATATGAGGGCGAAATTATCGGCGGTATCGTTGCCCCTATCCTACCGGGAAAAGTCATTTACGAATGGTTCGTTTGCGGTAAGGATGGCCAATTCAAGAATGTATACCCAAGCATTTTGGCCACCTGGGCCGCTATGGATTATGCCCTACAGAACAATATTCCACGTTTCGATTTTATGGGAGCGGGCAAGCCGGACGCGCATTATGGTGTACGGGAGTTCAAATCAAAATTTGGGGGCGACCTCGTGGAACACGGACGATACTGTTACGTTACCAAGCCCGTTCTGTTTGAAATCGGAAAAAAAGCGGTACAACTTCTTAAAAAAACAACATGAGAATACTCATAGATATCGGACATCCCGGACATGTTCATCTGTTCAAAAACTTCACCAAACAAATGCAGAAAAGAGGGCACGAATTTCTTTTTACCTGCAGGCAAAAGGAGTTCGAAATCGAACTGTTGAATGCCGAGGGGTTTCCGTTTAAATCCTTTGGAAGCAAGTTCAATACCACCATAGGCAAACTTTTTGGTTTGCTGAAGTTCGATTTCCTCTCGGTGATCCAAGGGCTTCGATTTAAACCGGATGTGTTTATGAGCCATGGATCGCCCTATGCGTCCCATGCGGCGGCAGTACTTCAAAAACCACACATTTCCTTAGAGGATTCGGGCAATTGGGAGCAAATGAAACTGTATTTGCCCTTTACCGGTGCGGTACTCACTCCAGATGTGTTGTTCGAAGATCTAGGGACCAAACAGATCCGATACCGATCGTACCATGAGTTGGCCTATTTGCATCCAAAATATTTCCGTCCAACGGGAGATGCCGCCACCATATTAAAACTACGGTCCGATGAAAAGTATGTGATCCTAAGGTTCGTTTCCTGGAATGCTTCCCACGACAAGGGCCATGTTGGCATTTCGGACGGCGAAAAAAGTAGGATCATCGACTACCTTTCCGGAAGGTATCGCGTTTTTATCACTTCAGAGGGGAAACTCCCGGATGCGTACCTCCCCTATCAAATAAAAATTGCACCGGAGCAGATGCACGAGGTATTGGCCGGAGCGGAATTCTTTGTTGGCGAAGGCGCCACCATGGCGGCCGAATCGGGCGTTCTGGGGATACCGGCAATATACATCAATTCCATTCGAAGGGCCTATAACGAGGACCAAGAAAAGTACGGTCTCGTTTTTAACTTTCAGTCCGAAGAGGGCGTATTCGAAAAAATACAGGAACTAGAGGCCACCAAAGATTTTAAAAAAACATTTCAGGACAGGCGCGAAAAGCTGTTGGCCGATAAAATAGACGTTACCGCCTTAATGGTATGGTTTGTTGAAAATTACCCGGAGAGCAAGACCATTATGATGGAAAACCCCGATTACCAATACAACTTTAAATAGATGGATTTTACTTTAGCCACATACAAAACCCTCATCGGATCATTATTAAAGGCGCGTTATACCTTTGAAACCTTCGACACTTTTGTACGGTCGACCGGAAATAGAACCATTGTACTGCGACACGATGTTGATCTACTGCCCCATCATTCGTTGGAGTTTGCTAAAATTCAGGCCAATCACGGAATTAAGGGAACCTATTATTTTAGGGCGGTACCTGAAAGTTGGGACGAACAGGTGATCCTGGAAATTTCAGGTTTGGGCCATGAAATTGGCTATCACTACGAATGCCTTAGCACCACAGGTGGAAATCTTGAAAAAGGGATTTTGGATTTTGAAAAAAACTTGGGTGAACTGAGAAAACTGGCACCGGTATCCACCATTTGTATGCATGGTAGTCCCATGTCCAAATACGATTCGAAGGACCTTTGGAACACCTATGATTATCGGGAATATGGTATCCTGGCCGAACCGTATTTCGATATCGATTACGACCGTGTTTTCTACCTTACCGATACGGGCAGACAGTGGGACGGCCATAACGTAAGCGTTCGGGATCGCGTTCAAACCTCCCAAAAAAGAACATACCACACCACCTCGGAGATCATTGAGGCCATAACAACGGATCATTTTCCGGAAAGGGTAATGTTCACGTTTCACCCGCAGCGCTGGAGCGATAACATGATGTTATGGGGCAAGGAACTGGTTTTTCAAAACGTAAAGAACGTCATCAAAAAACATTTTTTTGTAAAAGCCTGACATATGATTTTCAACTCCCTCGATTTTGCTGTTTTTTTACCTATCGTTTTTGTAGTCTACTGGTTTTTGGCAAATAAAAATCTGCGGCTACAGAACTTCGTCATCGTTTTGGCCAGCTACTTTTTCTATGGCTGGTGGGACTGGACCTTTTTATCCCTGATCCTATTCAGCACCATTGTGGATTACCGGGTGGGAAATACTATGGTCAAATGTACCAACGAACAATATAGAAAGCTCCTGTTAGGCACCAGTATAGTGGTCAATCTCGGCCTTTTGGGCTTTTTTAAATACTACAACTTCTTTCTGGAAAATTTTGTGACCGCTTTCTCCTTTTTGGGCAATGCGATCCAACCGAACACCTTGAACATTATACTGCCCGTGGGTATTAGCTTTTATACCTTTCAAACGCTAAGCTATTCCATTGATGTTTATCGTAAAAAATTAACGCCTACCGAGGATTTTGTAGCCTTTGCGGCATTTGTATGCTTTTTTCCACAATTGGTGGCCGGCCCCATAGAGCGGGCTACCAATCTGTTGCCCCAATTTTATAGAAAAAGAACGTTCGAGTATTCCAAGGCAGTGGACGGACTTCGCCAAATATTGTGGGGACTCTTTAAAAAAATAGTGATCGCGGATACCTGTGCGGAATACGCCAATACCATTTTTAATAATTCGGAAATGTATTCGGGAAGTACGCTGGTACTCGGTGCCCTGTTCTTCACCTTTCAAATTTATGGGGACTTTTCCGGTTATTCCGATATTGCCATTGGAACATCGCGTTTGTTCGGTTTTCATTTGAACCGCAATTTTGCCTTCCCCTATTTTTCCAGGGATATCGCCGAGTTCTGGAGGCGTTGGCATATTTCGCTTTCTACCTGGTTTAGGGACTACCTGTACATTCCCTTGGGAGGCAGTAGGGGCGGCACCTGGATGAAGGTGCGCAATACCTTTATCATTTTTATCGTAAGCGGTTTTTGGCACGGGGCCAACTGGACCTTTATCGTTTGGGGCGCGCTCAATGCCATTTACTTTTTACCACTGTTACTTTCCAATAGCAATAGAAAAAACATGGATACCGTTGCCAACGATGGGCACCTGCCATCGATTAGGGAATTGATGGGGATGTTCGCCACTTTTTGGGGCACCGTTTTGGCCTGGATCTTTTTTAGGGCCGAGACCGTTGGTCACGCGGTATCGTACATAACAGTAATATTTTCGGGTTCCCTTGTTTCCTATCCCGAGGTCTTTCCAAAAAAGGTACTATTGCTTTTGGCCGTGTTTATGGGAATTGAATGGCTGGGCAGAAAACAGGAATATGCCATCGAACACATTCGCTATCAAATACCGTTTTATGGTAGATGGGTCGCGTATTGCATGCTTACCGGGATAATTCTCTATTATTCCGGAAAAGAACAACAATTTATTTATTTCCAATTTTAGATGAAAAAGTTTCTATTCAAATTAGGTTTGTTCGTTACCGTTACGCTTCTAGTGTTATTATCGCTTCCCTTATTGGACGGTAACGCAGCAACGTCTTCAGAATTTATGGCGGCGATGAGTGACAAGCACAAACGCCTTGCATCCATTGATCGGCCCAAACTTATCCTTGCAGGTGGCTCGAACTTGATTTTTGGCGTGGACAGTGAAACGCTGGGAAAAAAGCTGAATGTTCCCGTGGTCAATTTAGGCCTGCGCGCACATTTGGGACTCGATTTTATACTGAACGAGTTAAGGGATGTTGCCGATAAAAATGATGTGGTCTTGCTCTCCATGGAATATTTTATGGATACCAAGGGGGATGAAGATCTCCATCGGCTTGCATCGTACTACAATCCCCAGGCATTGGCATACTACACACCAAAATCGAACTCCGTTTTCAAACGATTTTTCGAGTATCGCCATATGTTGTACAAAAAGTTGATTAGCGATTGGATCACCAAAGGTGGGCCTGCCTATACCCGTAATGATTTCAACCGTTTTGGTGATGGGGTAAAGCACCTTACTATGAAGGCTCCATCCGTTTTAGGCAGCAGATACATCATAGATTCAAACAAGGAAAATGAAATAAAGGTCCTAAACGATTTCTATCGATTTGCTCAAGAAAAAGGCATTACAGTGCTGTTTACCTATAGCCCATACGCCCGATCGGAGTATACGTTAAACCAAAAAGAGCTTATTTTACTTCACGAGAAGTTCAAAGACCGGATGCATATCAAAATGTTGGGCAAACCTGGGGATCTCGTCTATCCCGATAGCCTATTTTTTGATAATGTGTATCACTTGACCAAATCGGGAAGAGACATCCATACTAAAAAATTGGTCCAAATGCTGTCCGGGGAAACCAAAACAACCGGTGTAAACGTCCGGTTAGTTCCAGCTGAATAGGGACTTTTTCTTTTGCTTGGTGCCATAGCCGTAACCATAACCGTAGCCATAACCATAGGTTTTTTTATAGTCCACGTCATTGACCAAAAGGGCCATACTGCTAAAACGTTTCTCTTGATGCAGGGTTTTTGGAATATCCAGCATGCGTTTGTCCGAGTAATTGAACCGGATTACATAGGCACATAAATCTGCATATTGGCTCAACAATAGCGTATCGGCAACCAAACTCACGGGAGGCGTATCGATAATGATGTAGTCGTATTGCTCCTTTAACTTTATAAAAAGGTTTTTCACCCGATTGCTTTTTAAAAGCTCCGCCGGGTTTGGTGGCGTGGTACCCGAAGTAATCACATCGAGGTTATTGAGGCCTTTCATTCGGGTCGTAATGTCCGATAGTTGCAAGTCGGTATCCTTTATGTAGTTGGTGAGTCCCGTTTTCGCCCTGATCCCTAAATGCGATCGTATCATTGGCGATCGTAGGTCCATTTCCAATAGGGCCACTTTTTTTTCCGATCTGGCAAGGGTAATGGCCAAATTACTCGCTACAAAGGATTTACCTTCCCCTTTTCTGGTGGATGTGATCAAAATAGTTTTACTCTCGTTTTCAATATTGGTGAGGAGGAAATTCAGGTTAATATCCAACAATCGGAACGATTCGGCCACATCGGAGCGATCTTCGCCCAAATCCTGTACTTTACCGAGCTGTTTTGAGCTGGGAATATCACCAAGCAACGGAAGGGGCAATACCCTTCTCAGGTTTTTAAGATCATGTACCTTGGTATCCAACGTATCCTTTATCAACAATAACAGCACTGGAATGAGAATGCCGGCAAGAAAAGCGGAAATATAGGTCTTATTTTTTTTGGGGTTTACCGGGGTAGACGATGTAAAGGGCCGCTCCACAATTTTGGCGTTGGTGGCCGTTGCCGCCAACGATATGGAAGCTTCCTCGCTTTTTTGTAAAAGGTAAAGAAACAGCGTTTCCTTTATTTGTTGTTGCCTCTCGATATCCCTAAGTTTTCGTTCCTTCCCGGGAATTTCCCCTTTTTTCAGATCAAAACCGCCATCAATACGTTGTAGTCCCGCATATTGGGATCGAAGGGTTATTTGAAGGTTGTGCAAGCTTTGTTTTAAACTCTGCTCCTGCACTTTCAGTTTTTCGTCAAGCGCTATAATGATTGGGTTTTTTTCACTGGAACTTTTTGCAATACGGTTGCGCTCTACCACAATGTCATTGTATTTTACGATAAGGTTGGCCACCACATTATCGTCGAAGCCCAAAGTTGCGGGTAGCAGATCGCCCTTTTTACTATCCAAAAAATCCAATACCAGTTTCACCAACTCCTGTTGTACGGAGTTGTCGATCATGGTCCGTTCGTTCTCCGATTCGCTCTTCAGCATCAACGCCGCCTCCGTCTCGATATCGGTTAGGTTGTTGTCGATTTTAAAGGACTGTAGGTTGCCTTCCAAGCCGACCAATTCTTGGTTAATGATATCCAGTCGTTCCTTTATAAAGTCGGATGTGTTTTGTATGATTTCATTTTTATCGTCGACAATGTTTTGGTTGTATTCGGAAATCAGGGCGTTCAAAAACAGTTTGGCCCGCTCTCGTGCCTTTGTTTTTACGGATAAAATCACTACCGTAGATTTGGGGTCGTTGATCCCGATGTTCAGCTGGGATTTATACCGCTCCACCGCAGCGGGCAATGATGTCAATCGAACATAGATCGGCGTATTCAGATAGGCCTTGGCCTGGGCATCCTTAACGGTTACCTTAAAGTTGCCGTAGCGGGTTTCCAAAGTATCCCGAACCTGGTGTTTGCTTAAAAAGCTACCGTCGTTATCGTAAAGCTCGTATTCCTGTGCGGAGTTTAACTTTACAATAAAGTTTTCATTTTTTTGATACTGCGATGGACCAAAAAACGCTATCTCCAAGGGTAGTCCTTCCGTAATTTCAACGAAACGTTTGGTGTATTTCGTTTTGGTAAAATAGGAGACGTTCAGCTTCAATTCTTTTACCACGTTTTCTATAAGCGGTCTCGATCTTAAAATTTCGATTTCATTTTCGACCTCTTGGTTGGCATTTTTGAAAATGGATAGATCTTCCAGTGCGGAGAGCTCGGAAAAAATACCGTCCTTTTCCACACGGATCAGAATACTGGCGCTTACGTTATAGGTTTTTTGGGTATACCGCAAATAGAAAAAAGCGAGCAGAAAGCTCAGCAGAAAAAACGCGAGAAACAGTTTCCAATGGTATACATACTTCTCCAGTAAGTCTTTGATAATCGAGTGTTCCTGATTATCGATATCTTCATGCTCCATTGAACTGACTTTTATTTATGCACCCCCACAGGGTTGCTATGCACTTCTGTTTCCCTTAAAAACGATATTGACGATAATTTTAAAAAAATACACCATGTCCGTCATAATGGGGTTTTTCATGTACAGGTCCAGGTATTTCTCTTCGGATTTTATGATTTCGTCCAACGTTTCGGGCATGTCTACATAGAAAGGGGGGAAAAGTCCGGGTTTTACCTGGGTCCGTTTTTGTTGTAACTCCTTAGGATATAGGCTGAAGTAGTGTTCACTAAGGGGCCTTACACCAATAAATTTCATTTCGCCCTTTATAAAATTGATCAGCATGGGCAGTTCGTCTATCCAGTATTTTCGGAACAACCTGCCAAATCTGGAAATTCTAAAATCGCTTTTTATCTTGCCGCCGGTCTTTAAACTGTTCCTATTATAAAGGTATTGCTGCAGGTACTCCGCATAGGGGTGCATGGTGCGTACTTTAAAGACATTGATGATCTTCCCATTTTTGCCCACTCTTTTTAAGGAAATCAGGGGACCATAGGTAGGTTTGCTGTCATAGGAAGGGTCGGCACGTTTTCTTGCCACAAAAAACAGGCGACCATCGATCACCATATCGTCGACCATCTCAAAACCGCAAGCATACAACCTTCCAAAGGCCTCTGCCTTGGTCAATACGCGATTGTAACCTCTGGTCAACTTAAAATATAATTTTTTAACGTGGTTCAACTTGGGGCATATTCTATGGCATACGAAATCCAAAGTATAGTATACCCCTCGTAATAAGGAAGGAACCTTTTTTAGAATACGGTTTTTCCGCACCGTGTGGGTTTCCACACTGGATATGAAGAGGTCGTTGTTTTGTAGCAAACAATTGACGTCCTCAAAAAAACGATTGATTTTTCTATAGTTGTTTATCCGCTCCAAGTTTACAATGGCCCGTGTTTTTGATGGGGTATTCAAAATAACCTTATCGCTGCTCCGGGTATTGAAAAAGCGAATTTCATCATGGTCAAAATTCATGGTATATTTAGAGATAAATTCTCCTATTTCATAACTCAAATGGTAATCGGCCTGCTCCTTGTGAAAAGTAGCCACGGCACGTTTATCCTTTTGTTTTGTTCTTGTTTTCTTTTTGACTCGAATGGGAGCATCTGCCCTGGTCAGGGTAAACTCTGGCGATGCAGAAAGTAGTTCAAGCATTTTGGTACTATTTGAGGTTAAGTTTGAAATATAGACTCCGCTATATCCAAGTAAGATTATTATAAATATATAGTAAGTAATTACTTACAATAATTTTATGTTGTGAAAACCCCACTTTTGTAGCTGAACGCCCTTAATTTGTGGTTTAGGTCGATGAAAATGGTCGTTAAACGGTAAGAAAAGGGTTGTAGCTGTTCTGCTCGTGTTAATCAATAATGGAAAAAAACATCCCAATATGACGATGTTTGAGTTCTTAAGCGAAGTAGTGGTAGGTACTACCTTTTATTCCGTACCAACCACCTTTCCCTACTTAAAAGATTGCCAAAAAAAAGTATAAGGATCACCCCGCATTTTTCCATGCTAAAACCCAGGATATTCCTGGATTTTACGGTTTGGTCGCTCGTGAACAGTTTACGGCAAGGTTATGATTGGAAGTCTATAGCATAACGGTATTACGCCAGGTCCCAACAAAACACATGTAGGGGAACGCCCACGGCAAAAAATCATAAAAAGAACACTATTAACAGTATTTTCGGAAACAAGGTTCAGCAAATTTTAATTTCCTTGCAGCTGTTTCAATGGAATTGTTGAAACAAACAACGTTAACGCGCTTTGGCGCAACTCCCCAACAATCAGTTTTAACCTAAAAAAACAACAATGAAAAGATGTAAGGCCTTTTTGCAATGCGCAGCCATTCTTATGGTGGTGTTCTCCTGTTCCCATGAAGAAGTAGGATACCCTGACGAACAAGAAGTAAAATTAAGAACTACCGGAGTAGTATTGGACGAAAAAGAATTCAACGACAGTTTTGCGGGAAACCATACGGTTGCCGTATGTTTGGCCGGTAGGCAAGATGAATTCGAACAACTTCGTTTTTCGATAAGGAACAAAAAGAACAAACTGCAACTTATCCGTTTTCAAGATCAATCGTATCGCTTAAATTTTGAAACCGATGTAAGCGGCAATCAAATTCAATTGACCGCTCCCTCTTTTTCTATTACGGGAAGGTTGGAAAATGACGTTCCCGTTTTTGACGTATTTTTTGATGAATATAACTATTGTTCCAATCCGCCAACGATACAAGCCCTATTGACGTTTGATGGGGCATATACACTAGCGCCATGTACCGGTTTTGACGAACCCATTTCCTTTACGGTCAATACTTTTGAAGGAGGGGAACTTGCGCTCATTCGGCTCAATGGAGATCAAGTACCTTTTGAATTCTTCACCAACAAAGAGGGGGGAATCGTTAGCTTGGAATACGAGGGCTATTCCTTTACCGGTAAATTGGTCGATGGTGTTCCCGAGTTTCTGGTAGCGTTCAAAGATATTACGCGGTATTGTTCCACATCTTTAGATGTCGCTAATTTGCTTCCGTTCAAGGGAAATTTTGATCTATCGCCCTGTTTGATCGGTGGTGAAGTCATCAATATCGTTACCGTACTGCAGAGTTCCGGAGATTTATTGCTGTTAGAATTGAACGGGGAAAGGGTTTTTGAAACCTTCGCTGCGGACAATGGTGAGGTATCCATAGCAGTGAACGGGGTTACCATAGAGGGAAAACTCGTAGACGGACTGGGCACCTATCGGGCAATTGCGGACAATGTGCAATACTGTCAATCGGACAGGAATGTCCCCGTGCTGTTCAAAGCCAATATCGGTACGAACCTCAGTTCTGAAAACGGTTTGGCGGCTATGGTCAGTACCGGAAATGCCGACCCTGCTCTTGAAGTTTTCGAATTGCGCTATCAGGACGATGGTAGTGTTGCCCTAAAAGCCAACAATGGCCTTTTTGTAACCGTGGACGGTACTACACAATTGATGCGGGCCACCAGCGCTACCATTGGAACCAATGAAAAATTTATGCTCACCGTACTACCCGATGGAAAATTCACCTTACAGGGTTTTAACCAAAAGTATGTGAGCTCGGAAAACGGACAACGGGCCATACGTTGCAATCGCAATAGGGCGAAACGGTGGGAGCGTTTTGATGTCTTGCTCCCCTTTTAAAAACGATAAAATACGGGCCCTACCAAAAGGGCCCGTTCTTTTCTTGGGTCAAAACCCAGGACAGGACGGACATAAGAAAGCAATAACACAATTTGGAACTTGCCTGATAACACCGTTGCCTATCATACGTATCGGCAAATATGGTATCCGAAAAATATGACCCTATCATCATTATAAAACGATGGCCCATCATGAGGTGGCGGACGTTACCGCTCGACATCAAGGTCCCTTAAAAAAGGTATAATCATTACTACTGCATCAATATCCCAATTTCGCAGCGCAAAATTATCCGCAACATTCTCATGCAAGCTCCCTTTAGTGTTTTAATCGCATTTCCTGCGTCGCTCTACCTTCCCTTTGTTTGCAGACATATCGTCTACGGTAAAAAGTATATTTTAGTGTTATGCACCAATATCGTTCGAACAACAGCTACGCGATACTACTTTTAGCCCTGATTTGGAGCTGTGGCATGGTGCGAACGATAGCGCAGCATCGCAAAATGGACAGTCTAAAATCGGTTATACGCTCTGCGCCCAACGATACTACCAAGGCCCTGTTATACGCCTATTTATGGTCCGAATATCAAAAAACACGCCCCGATTCGGCCGGTTTTGTTGCGGACAAGGGAATCGCCTTGAGCCAACGGTTAAACTATACCAAAGGGCTCGCCTACAATTATCATAACAAAGGCTTGTCCTTTACCCATTCCGTGCAACTGGACTCTGCACTTTATTTTTACAAAAAAAGCTTATCGCTCAATGAAAAGTTAAGGGACAGTAGCTTACTCGGTCTCCTTCAATTGAATATGGGCAATATTTACTTTAGGAAGGACCTGCCCGAAAAGGCCATTGCCTATTTTAAAACCTTCCTCGCTATAAGCGAAGCCCTGGACAATCGAACGCATATGGCCTTTGCCAACAATTCAATAGGTATGGCCTATTTTGATAGTGAGCAATATGATACGGCCATCACGCATTTTCTCATCGCCAAAAAATTGTTCACCGAACAGCACAATCCACTCGGCATCAGCAAAGTCCATAGTAATCTGGCACTCTTATATATGAATGCCAACGGTCAATACGACAAAGCGATTGCAGAATTCAAAAGGGCGCTTGCCATAAACGAGAAAAACCATTTCAAAAAGCAGGCAGCCCTTAGCTTGAACAATATCGGCACATGCCATATCAAACAAAAGGAATACCAAAAGGCATTAGAAGTCATTAAAAAAAGTGAAATCATCTACCGTGATATCGACAATACTACTGGGTTGGCCTATAATGCCATTGGCTATGGAAATGCCTTCAAGGGTCTTGAGCGCTACACCGATGCCATTGGCCAATTTGATTTTGCGTTGCGGTCGCTGCCCAAAACCAATCAGGAAGAACGCGTGAAAGCCCTAATGGGGCTTGGCGCCTGCTATGAAGGCCTAAAGCATTCTTCAAAAGTAAAAGCAATGTACGCAAAGGCCTTGAAGGCCGCTTACCCAAAATCGCTGGTGGAGTACCGTATCACCATTTTGGAAAAATTGGCTGCCTACCATGCCGGCAAAGATGAATTTGATGCGGCGTACGGGCATACCAATACGTTATTGCACCTTAAGGACAGTGTTAACAAGCTTAGAAACCTTAAAAGGCTACAGCAGCTTCAAATAAAGTATGAGGTAGCAGAAATTGAGCGGAACAATTCCAACCTGGCCCTGGCCATGGCCTTGAAGGATAAGGACATTGCCCGAAAACGAATGCAGATCGCCCTTGCAGCGGGCCTTTTAGTCTGCTCTTTACTGGCTACCCTTGTGTGGTATACCCGCTTTATGAACAAAAAAAGGGTCATAAAGGTCCTAGCGGCTAAAAATGCTACCATCCACAAAAACAACAAAACACTCGAACAACAAGGTGCAGTACTTCAAAAAGCACTTACGGAAAAAGAACTTTTACTTCGGGAAGTCCATCACCGGGTAAAAAACAACATGCAATTGATCTCTAGCTTTTTGAACATTCAGGAGCGCACAAAGGCAGATTTGGATATTAAGACCTTTGTTGAAAACGGACAGTTAATGATCAAATCGATGGTTTTGGTCCAAGACACCCTTTATGCCTCAAAACGATTGGATAAAATACCGCTCCAATCCTATTTGGAAAATCTAACACGGGGCATAGCGCTCAGTTTTAAAAATGGTACCCATAAAATCGATTACCAAATAAATGCAGAGGGTATTTTTCTTGGCATAAACAAAACAATATCGATCGGCCTTATTGTAAACGAATTGGTATACAATGCGTTAAAACATGCCTTTAAAGGGCGTGAAAACGGAAAAATAACGCTTTCGATGTGCCGTACGGAACTCGATTCCTATAGCTTGACGGTAAGCGATAACGGAACCGGTTTTGTAAGCGAAAGCCCCTTTAAAACGGGTTTGGGCCTAGAGTTGGTTTCCCTAATGGCAAATCAATTAAGAGGGGTGTCCACCATAAAGGGCACCAAAAATGGTACACAAGCCAACATAACGTTTAAAATGAAATGAGATGGACAAAGGTTCCGTATTAATTGTGGAAGACGAACTATGGATCGCAAAGGACATCAAAGACAGCCTGTTGTCCGAGGGGTTTGCGGTAACCGATATTTGCATGTCGGTAAAAGAAGCTTTGGCAAGTATACAACGAACAAAACCCAATCTGGTATTTATCGATATCAATCTTTCCGGAAAAATGGATGGAATCGCCTTGGGCGAAGTTTTACAGGAGGACGACCTTATCCCTTACGCCTATATTACATCATACACCGACCAGCTTACCCTTGAACGCGCAAAAAATACGCGTCCTAGGGGTTATATCGTGAAACCGTTTCGATCGGTGGACATTACCACTTCCGCCGAGATCATCTTGAATAATTTTCACAAATTCAACACGGTGGATACACGAGGTATTCCACTACCAAATACTACGGAGGTTCCCTTTAAAATCAGAAAAACGCTCCATTTCATCCACAGACATCTTGAAGACAAAATATCGGTGGCCACACTTGCCAAGATATCCGGATGGAAAGAACAACACTACATCCTGAATTTCAAAAAATACGTTGGCGCCACCCCCTACCGATACGTACTATTGGTCAAAATAAATCGCGCCCAAGCACTGTTACGGGAAACCAAAATGCCGGTCGTACAGATAGCCCATGAACTCGGTTTTAGCCGACATAGTAATTTTAGCGTCAATTTTAAAAACCAGGTCGGCATATCGGCGCAAGAATATCGAAACAAACATAGCACCCTTTAAAGGAGCAATAGTGCCAGGGTCCGCTCCCTTTAAACCCGTGGTTGCATTCGAAACCCTCCTGTGAAAAATTCCTTGTGGAATACCTCTCGATTATCTTGTACTTTCTCCTTTTTTAATCGTAACCGGCGTGTTTACGGACCGGAAGGCTGATCCTTATCGGTGACCTTAAAAACATATGTGGCGATAATATCGTCATTCACTTTTAAATGGATGTCAAAAATGCCCTTACGCTTAAATTGATGAGTGAAGGACACCGTACCATTGTTCCATTGCAAATTTGAAATGGTCAATGTTTTTTCCTCATTATTGCTATAGTAACTCATCGATAGCTCTTGGTCTACCGCTTTCGTAAGCGTTTTAAGTGAAAAGAATACCGTTTCGTTCTTGAGGGCCACGGTCTCCATTTTTTTTGGAAGCAACGGAATTACCCGCTGTGCAAAGGTGTTACCATACACCAAAGGGGAAGCTGCAAAGTCCTCCTGTGCAAAAGTGGTTTGCAACGACCATTTTTGTTCCAAGGGATAATGGTTTTTGCCGAACAGCACAGGATCCGTTAAAAAGTACCCGTCATTGTAATCGCTTACGAATCCCCTGCCCTCTTCCATATATCCGCTGGACCAAGTGGCGTCACACAAGTACCACTTATCGTTCAAGCGTACGGCATTCCAGGAATGGTTGGCATTTTCCAGTTTCGTTACGTTGGCATCGACCGTTCTTCCATAACCATCAATAATCACTGCTTCGATACCGGCCAAATAGCAGAGCTCTTTAATCAAATAGGCGTAACCGGTACACATGGTCTTCTTCTTGCGCTTTAATTTTGCAAAGGCCACTTTTTTGTATTCGGCATTCCAATCAACGAGTGCGAGGCTATCATTTTTTAATTTTTTCCGCATGCGATCTACCGTATTGTGTTGCGCCCTATCGCCCTTGATATTCGTACAGACCCAAGTATAAATGGCCCGGAACTTTTCTACTTCGGTGGGCAACCCCTGCGTCAGTCGGTGCGCCAATATTGGAAGGTTGTCCAAAGCGGCACCCTTGAGCGACCTTACCCTGTTATCGACCCGTACCAAATCCAAGGACTTAAAATCCGAAACTTGTGCCCGCAGTGCGTGGGTTTTCAATACAATAAAAACCAACATACAAAGGCAGTTTTTGATATAAACGCCCATCGATCAGTCTTTTTTGGATCGGTATACCTTATTTACCGCTACTTTACCCATAAGTATGCAGGAATCTACATTCAGATTGATTTCCATAGCAATGTTCTGTGTAGCGGCGCGATCCTGAACGGTTACTTTCTTCGATTTAAAACCGATATAGCTCACCACTAAAACAGAGCCTTCCTCCAGTTTTTCGGGAAATTCAAAATACCCGTCAAAATCGGTGACCACACCTATTTCGGAACCTTCCAAATAAACGTTGGCCCCTGGTAGCGGAACTCCATTTTCGGTTACGGTGCCTGTGACCGCGATACGTTTCTGCCGTATCGTATCCTGAACCTTCGGATTTCTTTGATCCATCTCTTTGGCTTCTTTAGCCACGGCCTGACCGTTCATTTTACCAAAGGAAAAAAGTGCGATACAGGCCGCTGCCAACCCACTGGAAAAACGAAACCTGTTTCCTTTCCGAATGTTGTTGTGATAGGTTGTCAGTTGCCCATTTTTAAACCTGCCACAAGTGTTTTGGGTGGCTTCGGTTTTAAAATAGGTGATAATCTGTTCGGTATCCATATCCGTGAAGTCGATGACCTCTTTCTTACAGGCACCACAAAAACCTCCCTTACCCGTAGTAGAAAAATTTTTGAAATCTTGGGCACAGGGGCTATCGATCTTTAAGCTAAATTGGTTTTCCATCGTTCTGCTTTTTTTGGTTATTCGATAAACATAAGACCGAAATAGCCGAAATAAAACCCCGATCGAGGGAACGCCGTTTGTCACTTAGTTAACGTGCCTAGTTGCGAAAACTGAATCAAAACCCATGCTCATCGTACTCAGTCCCGATACCCCAAAATTCCCGAGCACCAGTTTATCGGTATTGGTATCGGTAACATTGCCCACCAAGTTTATAGGCAAAAACAAGGACGCGAATTCCAGTTCATCATCACCTCCAAAAACATTTAGGTAAAATTGAAATGTGGTAAAGTTGATATTGAACTCATTTAGACTTTTTGGATTGAAGCGAAAATTATCCATTTTAAGGCCTGTTGAAGACTTTTTTGAGTTTCATAGCAGAGCTACGGGAGGAAAAAAAGACAAAAACAGGACTGTAAAGGGCAATTTTTTAGCCAATTAAAAAAGTCTAAATGAGTTCATTAAATTATTTAGATTTTTCGTACGCATTGATGTTCCGTGTGCCGGATACGTTAACTTCTTAAACGTCGTATCGCTTGTAGGGTGTTTCGAACGTTTTCTTCTAAGCTCTCGAAGTCTTGGGTATCTAAAATTTCCTTACCGATAAGTTTTGATCCCATACCAACACAGGTTACCCCGGCATCGAACCATTCTTTTAAATTTGCTTCATCCGTACTTACTCCGCCCGTGGGCATAACACTGGTCCAGGGTTGGGGACCTTTTATGGCCTTTACGAAAGCGGGACCATAAGTGGCGCCCGGAAATAGTTTTACGATTTCGCAACCCAGTTCTTCCGCTTTGTTTATTTCGGTCAACGAACCGCAACCCGGCGACCACAACACTTTTCGTCTGTTACAGACCATAGCGATGTCTTCCCGAAGCGATGGCGTAACGATAAAATTGGCGCCCATTTGCATGAACAACGAAGCTGCGGCGGCATCCGTTATGGAACCCACTCCCATAATCATTCCCGGCAACGTTTTTATGGCATACTTGTTCAGTTCCAAAAAGACTTCGAAGGCGAAATCGCCACGGGCCGTAAACTCCATCAAACGTGCCCCACCATCATAACATGCTTTTAGCACCTTTTTGCCCAAAGCAATATCGGGATGATAAAACAAGGGTACCATGCCGTTTTCATGCATCGCACTTGCCACTTCCAATCTTGAATATTGTGCCATAGTTCTCCTTATCTCGCTACCCTTCCGGAAGCATCGCCTCCCATTAATTTTTCTACTTCCGCTACGGTGGCCAAATTGGCATCCCCTTTTATCGTATGTTTTAAACAAGATGCCGCTACCGCAAAATTCAGGGCGTTTTGATCATCGTCGGGATACTTTAACAATCCATAGATCAGTCCGCCCATAAAGGAATCGCCGCCGCCTACCCTATCCACAATATCGGTAATCTGGTATTCCGGCGATTTAAACATGGTTTTTCCATCGTAAAGGACGCCCGCCCAACTGTTGTGGGAAGCCGATATCGAACCGCGTAAGGTAGTGATCACCTTTTTGGCCCGGGGAAACTTTTTCATCATCTGTTGGCATACCGATAAAAAGGCCTCCGCCTTCACATGCTCGCCTTGGGTAGTGATGTCCAAGCCCTCGGGTTTGATGCCGAAGTGTTTTTCGGCATCTTCCTCGTTTCCTAAAACAATATCGCAATATGAGGTAAGCTCCGTCATAATGGCTTCCCTATCACCACCATACTTCCAAAGTTTGGCCCTATAATTCAGGTCCGTTGAAATGGTGACCCCCATGGCGCTGGCCACTTTTACGGCTTCCAGACAAGCATCTGCGGCGCCTTGGGAAATGGCCGGGGTAATACCGGTCCAGTGAAACCATTTTACCGCTTTAAAAACGGATTTCCAATCTACCATTCCTTTTTCTATTTCGGCTATGGCAGAATGTGCGCGATCATAAACTACTTTACTCCCCCTGCTTACGGCTCCGGTTTCCAAAAAATAAATGCCAAGGCGGTCTCCACCATAAATAATCTTGTCGGTACCAACTCCCCGTTTCCGCATTTCCATGAGGGCGCATTCCCCGATGTCATTTTTGGGCAATCGGGTAACAAAATCCACGGGTACCCCATAGTTTGCCAAAGAAACGGCTACGTTGGATTCGCCACCACCATAGACCACATCAAAACTATTGGCTTGTGAAAACCTTAAAAATCCCGGAGGTGCCAGTCTGAGCATAATCTCTCCAAAGGTCACTACTTTATTCATCTATTTAGATTGTTTTATGGTACGTTTTATTTGAAGGTCCGCTCCTTTGGAACAGAAACCGTTCTTGTTTCCCTTGTGCCAATATGGTTTTGGGACCTTCGATCGTGTACATCATTACATATGGCCTTAAGCCGATATGTATAGTTATCGGATTAAATGCCCAACGCTTGTCCTCCTCCTATCTGGATGGTCTCCGCAGTGATAAAGGAAGCGTCTTTACTGGCCAAAAATGATATGACCCCCGCCACGTCTTCAGGTTGCCCTAGTCTCCCGAGCATAATGTTATTGGCCCAAGACGCAAAAACTTCGGGTTTGGTCGCTTTTATTTGCGCATGGAACGGGGTATCGATGGTTCCCGGGGATACGGCGTTCGCCCGGATCCCATATTCCGCCAGATCCTTTGCCAAGGCCCGGGTTATGGCATGTACACCCGCTTTGGATGTTCCATAGATTCCGGCTCCAGGTCCGCCTGCGGTCCACCCGGCATTCGAGGTATAATTAATGATGGAGGGATGTTCCCCTTTTTTAAGAAAAGGGATTGCCGCCCTGGAAGCAAAAAAAACGGAATCGAGGTTTAGTGCCATGACGCCCCGGTAAAAATCAGTCGACATTTCTTCAAACCTGGATCGGCCCCCTAGACCGCCAGCATTGTTGACCAGAACATCTATTTTTCCATATTTTTCACCAATTTTGGTGATGTTGGCGGTTACGGCCTCTTCCTTGGTTACATCAAAACCATAATATTCCGCGGTAATACCTTGATCGGTAAGTTCTTTCAAACGTGTTGCTCCCGCTTTATCGTCGATACCGTTTAATACCACCGTGTAGCCATCATGGCCCAATCTTTTTGCAACTTCGAAACCTATACCACCTGTTGCTCCTGTTATTATAGCAACTTTGCCATTATTTTCCTTCATCTTTTAGTGTTGTATTATTACGTATTATATGTTTAATTTTTACTTGTCAAGGGTGCTATTTTAGGGCATAGTACCCATATACTGGCCATTGCGATAATGGCCAACGCCGCCCCTATCACAAAGGCCGGGGTATAGTTTCCGCCGGAAGTAAGCCAGGGAACCAATGCCGTTAGACCGAATGCGCCCAGTTTGGCCGCCATTCCCGCAAAACCTGCAAGGGTACCTACCGATCGCCCCCCTAACAAATCACTGGGCAAGGTCTGCACGTTTCCGATCGCCGTTTGAAAACCGAATAGGATCACGGCCATTAAGATTACGGCCGTTTCGGGACCTCCCGGAGCCGACATTGCCAACAAAGTGGGGAGCATGATCAGGCATCCCAAGGTAATTACCAATTTGCGCGTTTTGTTTACGGACCACCCCGCTTTTATTCGATTTTGGGCCAAAAGTCCGCCAAACCAAGCCCCGACCATGGCGCCCACATAGGGTACCCAGGCATAAAAGCCGATCGCTTTTACATCCATACCGTACACTTCATTGAGGTAAATGGGTATCCAAAAGATGAACAGCCACCAAATAGGATCGATCGCGGCGGAGGCGATGATTACCCCCCAACTTTCCTTGTGCGAAAGCAATTTTAGGGTATCGGGATTATAACCTTCGTCCTCCTCCTCATCATGACCCGTTGTGTTATGTTGCTGTCCGCTTAAAATGTAGTGCCGTTCCTCATCCGATATCCAGGGATGTTTGGAAGGTGGCGACTTTACCAAGATCCACCACGGAACGAGCCATAACAACCCCAACAGCCCCACGATCAAAAAAATGTAGCCCCATCCAAAATAGGCCGAAAGCAGCCCAATAGTAGGAAACGCGATGATGCCCCCAATGGCGGCTCCGGAGTTAAAAATACCCTGTGCAAATGCCCGTTCCTTGGTAGGAAACCACTCGGCATTCCCTTTTGCCGCACCGGGCCAGTTTCCTGCTTCGGAAATACCCAATAACGAACGAAAAATACTCAGCCCTACCACACCTTTGGCAAAGGCGTGCAATGCCGTTGCAATGGACCAAAAACCAATGGATAGGGTAAACCCCAACCGCGTACCGACCTTATCAAAAATTTTCCCGAAAATGGCCTGTCCGAAGGCATAGGAAAAGATAAAAATGGTCGAAATAATGGCATAGATGCCCTTGCGCTCATCGGCCGTTTTATCCGGATACAAATCTTCGGCCATATCCGGCCAAAGCACGGGAAGCGCCTGTCTGTCCATATAATTGATTACCGTTGCCAATGCGATCAACGTAATCACCCACCATCTTAATCCTTTTATTTTCATAATAGTATTCTAATGACGACCGGTACGAACGGTAACAGCAGGGCATTGCTGCCCATCATCTTTCGTTCTATTTCGATCGTTATTATAAAATGACTGTACAATACCGTTCGGAAAACGACCGGTATGGTATTCATCAAGTTTTACTCCCTCCTTTTTTATTCGTTGAAAACAGAATCGTGCACTTTCCGTTTTCAGTACGCTATGCTAATTATCCGTATGATAACAGTATTGATATAAAACCTTAAAATGAACTTTCATCATTTCTTTGGCCCGCTTTGGATCTTGGTCCTTTATGGCCTGAAATATGTCTTCGTGCTCTTTGATCCCAATAAACGATTGATTGGAATCGCAAACATGATACTTTTCAAAATTGGTAATGATTTCAGGGGTAATGATCAACATAAAAGTATTCATGGAACTGTTTTTGCTCGCCTTGGCAATGGCCAAATGGAACAACAGATCCTCTTCAACGGCATCTTCCTTGTTCAGTACCTTCTTCTTATAGGCGTCCAAAGCGCTTTGCAAGGTTTCCAGATCTGCTGCCGTTCTTCTTAAGGCCGCCAATCGTACGGTTTTTAGCTCCAACAAGATCCTCGTTTCCACCAATGCCTTAAAATCGGGTTCCTCCAATCCAAGAATATCCTCCATCATACCGCTCATGGCAACACGCCCGATATCGGCGATAAAGGTTCCGCTCTGTGGTTTGGAATATAGAATTCCGTAAAACTCCAGTTTTTGAATGGCTTCCCTGATATTGCTCCTGCTTACGCCAAATTTTTCAGAAAGCATCCGTTCCGAAGGCAATTTATCACCGGGCTCCAAATTTTTATATTCAATTAAATCCCGAAGTTTCGCAATGATACTTTGTTGTACATCCCGTTTTTCCTTATTCGTCAACACCTCAACTTTCATACTATTTCTTTAATCGGCCAAATTGGTTAACCAGATTGGTTTGTTAAATTTAGGAAAATAACTTTAACTTTTCGCTATTGCCCGCGATTATATCGACATAATTTTTTAGACGGTTTACAAGCGGGCACAACACTGGTTAATCGCATGTTCCGCAACCTTACCAAGCCTAACCCTGCGACCGTTAATGAACGACTTCCAAAGCATAATAGCTCACCCTTGCAAATGCCTCTGCATCGGTAGTCTGCAAATAATTTCCCGCCTTAAAATAATTTTCAAAAACGCCCCATTTTTGCATGTGAATATCCTCGAAGGTTTTGGAATCGCCCTCGTTCAATATCACCTCAATTTTTCCGTCGGATGCCTTTATTTCAATGGTACACTTTTCAAAATCAATCTTTTCGGAAAAGGTATGGCTTTCCCCGTCTTGCCACGCATCGGTATGCAACAGTTCCGTGTCGGTAACGCTCAAGTCTTTTAAGGCCTTGGTTACCGCCCTTATGTACCCATTTTGCCAATATATCTTTAGCATAGGGGGCGCGTTGTTGTCGTTCTCACCGATACGATCGCGCTGCTCGTTGGTCAACCTTCCGTGGATCTGCATCACCATAGTACGATGATACTTTCCATCACCATCCTTTGAAATCTCGTCCAAGGAAAACGTTCCCTTCATACTTCCCCCTTCACCGAACGTCCAATTTGTAGTATTGCTACCCGGATCTATTTGTTCCCTTAGCTCCGTTCTGGAATACTTGGTGTTAGTGGTGGTAGCTCCCGGATAGGTATAAAAAACAAGTGCCCCATTCACGGAATCGTTATACATGAACGGCTTTAGAACGATATTTGAAGCGTACTCCAAAATTGCGGGCGGCTCCACTTCTATCGGTTTGCCATTCTCGGAAATGGGCAATGTTACTTTCCAATTGTTCAAATCGATTTCGGGAAGGTTGAACGTATCGTTATCCTCCGCTACCGGATCGACTTCGGGAACCACTTCTTCTTGCACCACCTCTTCTACGTCCTTGGTACTTTTTTCGCTGCTACAGGCGTACGTGAGCAGTAGCAAAAAAACAAGACCAATCCTTTTCGACCCGATCATATTCCCTAAACGCAATTTTACATCTGTCCTCATTTCGGTATTTCAATGTTCCACATCGAGTTCATACAACTTTACCTTGGCAAATGCCCCTTTATCCCGAGATTGGAAATAATTGCCGACCTTAAAATAATTTTCAAAAATCCCCCAGCGTTTTATGCTCATGTCATCATAAACAAAAAACTCGCTTTTATTGAGGGAGACCACCATTTTGCCATCGGTCACTTTTACTTCGATGGTAAACTTTTTAAAGCCCACTTCCTGCTCAAAGTTTCTTCCCTTATCATCGGTCCATGCCTCCTTGAACAAAATTCCTTTTTGGTCGACCCCGGCATACTTTAGCACTTTTGTTTTGACCCTGATCTTTCCGTTTTGCCAATAGATCTTTAAAATGGGCGGCGCGTTGTTCTCCTTTTGCCCTATGAGCTTGCGTTGCTCATCCGTTAGCCTACCGTGGATCTGGGCAATAATCACCTTATGGTACTTTCCATCATCCGCTCTGGAAACTTCGCCCATTGCCATTTTGGCCCGTAAGGTACCGCCTTGTGCAAATGTCCAATTCACTTTGTCGTTCCCAGGTTCCATCTGTTCCCGAAGTTCCGATCGTGAATATTTGGTATTCGCGGTGGTGGCGCTGGTCGGATAAGCATAAAAAACCAAGGCCCCGGAAGTAGAATCGTTGTACATATAAGGCGTCAATACCGAATCGGTAGCGTAACCCAGAATTTCGGGCGGCGAAACGCTTACAGCGCCCCCTTTTCCCTTTCCCACGGGAATGGTCACCTTCCAATGGCTCAGATCAACTTTTGGTAACTTTATTTTTCCTTTACCCCTTTTCTTTTTTTTAACAAGCTTGGTTTTTACATCCGCCGCACGATCGGTCTTTTCCTGAGCAACGGCACCGACCGTTAGAAAGGCCATGACACCGATCCATATGGATTTCGCTATGTGAACTTTCGTGTTATGCATCATTAATCCTGTGTATGTTTTACCAAAAGGCTTTTCTGTATCGTTGTTGTATAACCCTAATCAAACGAGGTCTCGACTGCGCTCGACCTGACATTTCAATACTGCTTTATCTTTCAGCAAGGTCTCTACTGTGCTCGACCGGACATTTCAGTAGCTCATTCTCTTCGAAAGAGGTCTCGACTGCGCTCGACCTGACATCTCAATACTGCTTTATTTTTCAACAAGGTCTCAACTGCGCTAGACCGGACGTTTCAGTGGCTAACCTTAGAACCGCCCGGTACCGAATACGATGACCGGGCGATTCGCAATGGTTAGTCAATTTACTAATTGGTAATCGTAATGTTATCAAAAAATGCTTCGGCAACACCATCCACTACATCTATGTTTCTAACATAAATGATGATCTGATTGGTCGATGCCGTAAATTCAAAGGTATTGGTAGCATAGGCATCCCCATCCGTCGCAAAAATATTCGGAATGGCATAATACGCGTCAACAGCGGAATCGGAGGTCGATACATTGATTCCGGTTTCATCGGCAATTTCCGTATTCAATAGAAACACTTCGGAGGTAATTCCCGCGGCCGTGGTACGTGCATCAATGGAAAAGGTATAGGTGGCCCCTTGCTGTACGGTCACCACCTGATACAAACGGCGGCCCGATTCGTCCAGTTTTGCCCCTCTGGTACCATTGTTTCCATCGCTGGTAGAACCTGCTTGTTCACTACCATCGCCATAGGCGCCTTCCAACCAACTATCCAACGCTCCGTTATCCCAAAGCGGGTCATAAGGGCTGGGGATTTCGGTACCGTTATTATCGACAACGGTGCTGTTGGGGGTCATGTCCCAAGCATCGGCATTATCGCCCGTATTTACAGTAAACTCGTCAAAGGTTCCGTTGAGCACTTGAACGACAAACCCATCGGAGACCACAAGTTCTTCCGTGGCCACATCGGTATTTCCGGTAATACTGGTCGCCGTTAAGGTTACCGTATAAATACCGTCCTCCGAATAGGTATGGGATGGATCGGCTCCGGCAAACTGGAATCCGTCCCCAAATTCCCATAACAACATTTCCGCACCTTCAGAGGCATCCATAAAGCTAAAGGTTCTATAATCGGCGGCATCTACCTGAGACGTAAAAGCTGCGGTAACCGGTGCCAAAATTTCAATAGACTGTGTCAGGCTAGTCGACAGGCCGGACGCGTTGGTCGCCAATAATGTGACGGGATACATGCCCGCGACCGCATATACATGTGTCGGTGATTCTTCTGTAGAAGTATTTCCATCGCCAAAATCCCATTCATAGGTAACGGCCCCTGTAGATGAATTGTCAAAGGTATATTCTAAAAAGTCGATCTCGCTTTGTTCAGGCGTAAATCCGGCAGAGGGCGGTACGGCTCCTTCGGCACCGATATCGATCGTAAAATCGTCCAATCTGGCCTCTACATCCCCGTTCGTGAAATAAATGGCGACCGTGTTGTTGACACCGGAGTTAAAGGGCAACTTTTGTTGTACATACACATCGGGTTCCGAATCATCCGTTACCGTAACCGAGGCGATCGTAGCATCGACGGCTTCTTCCGTGGTAGTAATGGTACCGCTTTCGGTAACCCCCAATATGGAAACGATGACCCGTGCATCCGATGAACCGCTAAGCATGGTGTACCAAAACCTTAGATCATAATTGGTGTCCGGATCCACGGTAATTTCCTGATAACCGATACGATTTCCGGCAGGAATCGGCAGTTTGGCGCCTTGATCTCCAAAGGTTACCGGACTACCGGTAATTTGGATCACCCCGCCCAGGTCGCTGTTCCGCCAAGAGTCCCTTCCATCACCACCGCCCTCCGGCAGGGTATCGTCTTCAAAACCGGGCTCTAAAATGATGGGCTGGAACGGGCCTTCCACAACGATAACATCAATAGTGGTGGTTCCCGTTATCCCATTGCCATCCGTAGCGGTCAAGGTTACGGGATAGGTGCCTTCACCATCTGCAAAGGTAAACGAAGGGTCTTCTTCGGTAGCGGTATTGCCATCGCCAAACTCCCATACAAACGTTATCGCCTCCGAAGAAAGGTTGGTAAAATTGATTGTCATAAAATCGTCCGCAGAAGACGCATAGGAAAAATTGGCCTCTGGGAACACCTCATCTGCCTTGGAGTTCGAATCGGGCAACTCCTCCCTAAAAGCTTCGTCCCCGACACAACTTGCAACCATACCGGCGGCAACCCAAGTGAGCAGTAGCAGTTTTGTCCTTACCCATTTATTTACTGTATGTTTCATAATTTTTTAGCTTAGTATTAATACCCAGGATTTTGTGTTAACAGCCCATCGCTCAAATTGATTTCCCTTGCAGGAATCGGTAGCAACAGGGCCCTTGGTGAAAAGACATATCCCATTTCATCGGCATGGTCGCTCAGTACGTTGTCCGCCTCATCGAAGCGCAACAGATCGAACCAGCGCTGGTTCTCGAATGCTAGTTCTACCCGTCTTTCCGTTAAGAGTTCTTCTTTTGATACGGTTGTTAGGGCGTTTGGCGCAGTATCAGGGAAAGCCCTGTCGCGAATCTGTAAAAAGGATTGTACGGCCCCCGCATCCGTAGTACTGGTTCCGGGTCCGATGGCCGCCTCTACGTGCATCAACAACACATCCGCATAGCGCAGGGCGATGTAGTCGTTACCCGCGTTCCGTGGATTTTCACCATATGTTGGCGGTGAAACGGTGATGTCCGATCCCTCGGGCAAAAACTTGGTAACTTCGATCGAACTGCCCAGATTGATAAACGACTGTGGTCCGCGAACACCGCCAAAGGCACTAAAGTCGGCAACCAGATTATCGTTTACGATGTTTTGGCCGTCTTCCCGACCTTGACGTACCGAGGAGGTGAACTCCGAAGAAAAGCTCTGGCTTTCCAAGGGGTTTCCAAAATCGTACTGTAGGGCGAAAATAATTTCATCGTTCAATTCATTGTAAAACACATCGCTAAAATTGCTTTGTAATGCAAAATCCCCGTTAGCGATAATGGCCTCGCATAGCTGTTGCGCTGCGGTATAGTCGGGATTTGGCAGTGACAGATAAACCTTGGCCAAAATACCCTGTGCCGCTGCTTTGGACGCCCTTGATTTATAGGTATTGTCCAATACGGCTACCGCTTCCTGCAAGTCTTCCACGATTTGGGCGTATATCTCCGCTACCGGTATTCGGGTAAAAAGTGCTTCTTTGTCCTCAACACCCACCACTTCGGTAACCAAGGGAACGTCCCCGAACAACCGTACCAATTTAAAATAGGCGTAGGCCCTTAAAAACTTGGCTTCGGCGCTGTACCTTGCCTGATTGCCGGCATCCGCGATGGGAATAAATTTGAAGATGTTGTTGGCCCTAAAAATGACCTCGTACATCGATTGGTAAAAATCTTCGGATTCCACGTTGTTGGCATTGACCACATACCTGTGAAAATCGGATTTGGAACCTTCCAAAGTGGCATTTCTGGTATTGTCCGTTCTGTGCTCGGTCAACAAATGTTCAAATTGCATCCCTCTGTTCGCCCGACCGATATTGGTCGTCGTATTTTCATTAACGCCCTGAAGCGCATCATAGATTCCCAATATGCCCGCTTCCACATCGGCATCGGTCTGGAAAAACGATTCCTCTACGACTACGGTGTCCGGTATCGGATTTAAAAACTCGTCAGCGTCACACGACATAAAAAGTGTCGCCACTGCAACTGCTATATATTTGATGTTTTTCATGATCATTTTTTTTAAAAGTCAATGTTTAGGCCTAGTGTAAGTGTTCTAAAAATAGGGGTGCCGGCCCGTTGCGAACCATACGCCCTAGGGTTCGCACCATCGACGTGCTCTGGGTTGAACCCGTGATAATCGTCCGCAGTAACGTACAACAGGTTTTGACCGGTAGCATATACCCTTAGGCCATCCAAACCGAGACGCGAAACGGTGTCCGTGTCAAAATTGAAGCCAATGTTCACATTTCGAAGCGAGAAATAGTCCGCGCTGGCGATAACCTCGCTTGTCAATACTTTTTCCTGAATAAAGGAGGGATGGGAAACCAAACCGTCGGCAACCGCCTGGGCCTCTCCCCCACTTCTAGTTCTGTTGCCGAACCAGTTATAAAAGTATTGATCTCCAATGTTGTTTACTTGGGCCCCCAAACTGCCCTGTACCATAAAGGATACATCTACTTTTCCGATCTGAAACTCATTGGTAAAACTATAGATCAGATCTGGATAAGGGTCCCCTAAAATGGTTTTGTCTTCCTCGGTAATCAGGCCATCACCATTGAGATCTTTTACAATGGTATCATCGGCCTCACCGTTGATACGGTTCCAGGGATTGTCTACGTATGTGGTCCTGAAGGAGGTTTCGTCATAGGCGTCCGTATCCACTACATATCCCCAAAAGGAAGAGATAGGCTCTCCGACCCTATTGATCCATTGGGAGTTTCTACCGTAGGTATCCTCGATCAAGGCGTTGTTGGAATCACCAAAGCTCAATAGTTCATTTTCGTTGGTAGAGGCGATGATCGTGGAGTTCCAGCGAAAATTTTCTTTGACGATATTCTTCGTTCGCAGTTCAAATTCCACACCCCTGTTCTGAACTTCGCCCAGGTTTACGATTCCGCTTGAAAATCCTGTAATGTATGAAACCGGGTTTTGCAACAGCAGCTCGTCACTATTTCTTTGGTAGTAATCAATGGAGCCCGAAATTCTATTGTTCAAGAAACCATAGTCCAAACCGACCGTAAATTCCTCGGAGGCCTCCCATTGCAATAGCGCATTGGCGATGTTCAAGGGCGATATGCCCGAAACGATGCTTCCGTCCACAATGGCATTACTATTTTGCAAAAGCGCTAGGTAGGGCCATGTATTCACCACCTCATTGCCTACATTAAAGTTTTCGGCACCTGTAAAACCATAACTGCCCCTGAGTTTAAAGTTGCTTATGACATCACTGTTCAATAGAAAATCTTCCTTGGCCACGTTCCAACCGACCGAAACCGAGGGGAAATTACCCCACTTGGAATCTAGACCGAAAACGGAACTACCGTCCCTTCTAAAAGAGGCGTTGAACAGGTATTTGTCCTTGTAATCATAATTTATCCGAGCGAACATCCCAATTTTTTTCAGCTCGGTATTGGACTGAAATACGGTGGTATTGTCAGGGTTGGCGCCTTGTACATTTCTGAGGCGATCGTCGGTAAAACCGTTTGCATTTACCTGACTGGTCTCACTTTTACGCTGTTGTACCGTAAGCCCCCCTAACAAGCTGAGTTTATGATCGCCAAACATTTTGTTGTAGGACAGGGTATTATCGGAAATTAGCCTGGTACGGAACCTGTTCTCCAAAAAGTAGTTGGACCTTCCGGCACCGGCCGCATGGTAATTGACACCATCGTAACGATCTCTTTTCCGTTGTTCCAAGGTAACCCCCAAAGAGGTTTTGGCAACAAGGCCATCGGCCAACTTATAGCTCAAATAGGTAGAACCGAACAATTTGGTATTAAATTCATAATGTTGCCGCTCTACATATTGTTGATAGGGGTTGGAGTCGCCCGAAGTTCTTGGTCTTTCAGTGTTTCCATCATTATCCAGATCCAGATTGACCAAATGGTTCTCAAAAAAGTAATCTCCTACGCCAACATCCGGGTATACGGACCGATCGATAAACTGAAGGGTCTCTTGGGTATGAAAGATGGGCAACCATGGCGACTGCCGTGTGGGGTTATGGATCGAGGTAGGCAATCTTCTCTGTTTGGTATATGACGGGGATGCCCTAAGTCCGAATTTTAATTTCCTCCCGATCTTGGTATCAAATTTCAAGTTAGCGGTATACAGTTGATAATCATCCGTAATGACCACCCCTTCGTCGCTCAATGCGCGTAACGAAGCACTAAAACTGGTATCTTCCGTTCCCCCGCGAGCGGAAAGCGAATGGCTGGTTACGGTTCCCCCATCAAAGAAAACATCCTGCCAATCCCGATCGATACCGGTTGTGGCCACCAACAACTGGGCATATAAGGTCTCCCCGGAAAGGGTTCCGGTCGCCGCTTGCTCTTCCCGGGCCCAATCGGCCACACTTTTGCGGTAATCGTCGCTTCCATGGGCCTGTTTGTATCCGGTATAGGTTTGATAACTAAATTTTGTTTTTCCTGCCCTACCGCTTTTGGTGGTAATCAAAATCACCCCATTTGCGCCTTCACTACCATAAATAGCCGCGGAGGCGGCATCTTTAAGAATTTCAAAGGACTCCACATCGTTCATATCGATATTGGCAAAAAATTCCGAACTGACCACGATTCCATCGATCACCAAAGCAGGACCGGAGTCGGCGGTAACGGAACCGACACCCCTAATAGTAATGGTCGGGGCCCCTCCCGCTTCGGCGTTGGTCGCCTGAATGTTTACACCGGAAACCTGCCCTACCAAGGCATCGTCGACACGGGAAACGGCAATCTGGTCCAAGGATTCGTTGACCACCTTTGAAATCGATCCGGTTATCGTTGACTTCTTTTGGGTTCCGTACCCGATGACCACCACTTCATCCAATTGGCTCGTATCTTCCTGTAGTACGATGTTCAGACTGGTCTGTCCGTCGAGTATTACGGTTTGTCCGGCATAACCGATATAAGAGAATTGCAATGCCTCCCCACTGGAGACCGTTAAGGAAAAATTCCCATCAAAATCGGTCTGGGTACCGCGCGTGGTATTCAATACGATCACATTTGCTCCCGGAATGGGCACGTTGTTCGCATCTTTGACCGTTCCGGATACACTATAGGTATCCTGGGCGAATAATTGCAAATTGACCAACAAGGTCGCAATTATCAATAGTTTCGTTTTTAAGTTCATTTTCATTTCGTTAGTTTCAAAAGTTCAATTCGCTCCCCCAAAAATTTGGGAATGCTACCGATCGCGTTTAGTTATCGCCTATATGCAGCAAATTTTTGATAAGAAATCGTTACTTTTGAGTTCTTCAAATTTGCAGCAATGCGTGTTTGTCGAGTTTTACTTCCCTCCAAAGAAGTAAGTTTTTTAAAAAGGATAGGCGTGCACCTATCCTTTTTTTATTTCTGTGTTTTTTTCATGTACGCTTGTTTGATTATTTGGTAAACCAAATTGGTTTACCAGTTTGGATTACCAAATATATGTGAAGTAACAGTTAAAAAAAAATGAAATTTTCATTTAAATGTTAAAATTTTAGGCTACTGACAGTTTTGTTTGATGATTATCAAATAACTGTAAACGAAAGTATTATACCATTTTAACTTTGAAATAGCACTAATAAATCGTTTCTTTTTCAGCTGTCCTTCGTTAAAAAAAATAACCGTAGCTAAGGCTATGCTTAGATCCCCGGTCAAGCCGGGACAGGCTTTTTGCCTCGAACAACTAAAAAATAATTCAATTTCTATACGCGCGATTTCAAAGCTAAAATGGTATTACCCTTTTTCTTTGGCTTCCATAAAGTCCTCCCGTATGGGACTGAACACATCGATCAAAATTCCTTCTTTGGCGCAAATGGCACCGTGCAGTGTATGAGGTGGTATGTAAACCGTATCGCCACCTTTTACGGTTCTGGTCTGTTCCCCTATTGAAAATTCGAACTCTCCACTTTCCACATAAGTAACTTGGGAATGGTAATGCTCATGCTTGTACCCGATACCGCCTTCTTTAAAATGAACTTTTACTAACATGATCTTATCGTCATATCCCATAATCTTGCGTTGTACCCCTTCTCCGACCGTTTCCCAGTCGAGCTCCTGGTCCAATATAAATTCTTTACTTGCTCCGAATGTTTTCATCCTGTTATTACTATTTATTGGTTATCAAATGTTCTTGTTGGGTTGTGTTCCCCAGGTTCCGGTAGGCCCTCGATCCATGTCCATTATGGTTTCGACCAATGGTATCGTTTTGGCCATCGCCACTTCCTTTTCCTTAACTCCTTATTTCGGTGCCAGCCCAGGGCCCACGGTGGCTTCCCTAAACCACACTTCGGTAAAACAACCGTTTTCATATTGCTTGGCGATATCACCCCCGTAGGTTTCCGCACCGGCGCACCATACCATACTTTTTTCTGGGTCTTTTCCGTTGGTCTGGTTATAGGCGCCCTGTTTGAAAAAATTGAGCTCGCCCTTATAGCCCGCTGCCCGTTCGGTACCATCTTGCCCGATCGGCACGAACAGTTGCCGTACCTGTTCCGGCATATTGGACGGGTCGGTATACTCCGATGCAATAAGGTTTTTGGTAAAGGTTTTGGTTTTGTGGGTATCGCTCTTAAAGGTAAGGTACATAATACCCTTGTACACGTTTACCTCGTAACTGAATTCCTCGCCCAATGCTATTCCATCCTCCGGCTCTGCGGGATACGCGTTTTTCCCCGATCCGACAACGGACATATCGTGCCCCCATACCGCACTGGAATAATCCCATCTTTTGTCGTTGCTGCCTTCGGTATTGATTTCATAATTCCAGAATACCGAGCCTTTTTCGTGGCCCGGAAATTTTTTGTAAAATATTTTTAAGGGTTCATTTTCATGGCCTTCCCCACTGTGGATCTGCCCTACTACGGTAGCATAGGAAGCGGCAACCCTGGCATCACCGGAAACGGATACCTGCATTACCTTACAGGTACCGGTGAGCCTTCCGCCCTCTTCGGGCGTCCATTCCCGTTTTTCGTGCAGTTCCGTTCTGGTATTGCTGGAATTTTTTGAGGTGACCCCGGAATTAGGGGTTTTATACACGACCCATCTTCTGGTACCATCTATAACGGTATAGAAAAAATCCGGGTGTTCGAAACCGACCAAATTTTCCACATTGGTACCATCGCCCATCAGCATTTTAAACTTATCCATAAAAGGGATGACCTCGCTCGGATAAACGGTTTTTGCGCTCAGGCCATCATTGGCCCGAAAATATCCGGCATTGGATATCGCATCGTCACTAATGCTGATTGCCGCCGATCGGAACCAAACTTCGGCGTAATTCCCGTCCGCGTACTGCTTTTGAAGGTCTCCGCTATGGGTTTCGGCCCCCGAACACCATACCTTGTTGACCTTAGGGTCTTTTCCGTTCGTTTGGTTGTAACACCCCAGTTTAAAAAAGAGTCCTTCATCGGCATAGGCATTCTTGCGTTCTACCCCATCTTGACCAATAGGCACGAACAGGCTGTTTACTTGGTTCGGTATTTTTGAGGGTTCGGAATACTCGGAGGAGATCAGGTTTTTGGTAAACGTTTTCGTCTCGTGCCCTGCACTCGTAAAAGTAAGGTGCATCATCCCTTTTTCAATCTTAACGGCGTAACTGAACGCTTCGCCTAAGGCGATACCGTCTTCAGGTTCGGGCGGAAAACTATCTTTATCGGGACCTACCACGGAAAAATCATGGCCCCAAATTGGATAGGAATAGTCCCATCTGCGGGAGTTATCGTCACCCGCGGTATTGATTTCATAATTCCAAAAAACGGAGCCCTTGGTATGGCCCGGAAATTTTTTGTAGAATATTTTGAACGGTTCGTTTTCATGGCCATCGGCACTATGGATCTGCCCGACGACTACGGAGTACGATGCCGCAACACGGGCATCTCCCGTGGTGGCTACCTGCATTACCTTAAGGGTAGCCTCCATTTGCGCCTCGGTGGTCGGCAACCATTTTTTTAGTTGGGCCAGTTCTGTTCTGGTATTGTTGGAGGTACCATGGGTATTTCCCGCATTGGGTGTTTTAAAAACCACCCAATCACCGGCATCGTCCGAAGCGGTATAAAAGAAATCGCCGTTCTCATAGTCGGTCACTTCACCGGCGTTGGTACCATCGCCCAAAATAAGGTTCCAGTGCTGAAAAAATGGAATAACATCGCTAGCAAAAACCTGCTTCTTTTTTCCCTCCGCACAACAATTGAGCAGTACCAAAGCACTTGCCGTTAAAAAGAATGGGACAGCCTTTGCAGTCATTTTTTTGATTTTCATAGTAGCTCTTATATCGGTTGTTGCGTCTCGCCCATGGAAAACCAATTTCACCTTTTGGCAAGTTGAAACCTGTATTCGTTTAATTGGTTAACCAGTTTGGTTTACCAAATATACGTATATTTACAACTTATGCAAATAATTGTTTTCATCCACTAAGAAACTTATGGAAAATTCAGCGCCCCTAATTCGGGAACACTTCAAGAAAACCGGTACGGCGACCATAGCGACCTGCCTGTTTAAAAAAGGGCTCAAAAATCAATATATACAGCATGTGGTTCCCTTAAAAAAGATGACCGAACCTATGGTAGGACAAGCGTATACCTTGCGTTACATACCCGCTCGGGAGGACCTCAACACCATTGATGTATTTAAAGACCCAAAGCATCTGCAACGGGTGGCCGTGGAAACCTGTCCGAAAGACCATGTATTGGTCATCGATAGCAGGGCAAATGCCAGAGCGGCCTCCGCGGGTAGTATTTTGGCCAACCGATTGATGATCAGGGGTGTTGCCGGTATGGTTACCGATGGTGGTTTTCGGGATGCTGCGGAAATTGCCGACTTGGACTTTCCTTCCTTTCACCAACGACCTTCGGCCCCCACCAACCTCACCCTACACCAGGCCATTGCGGTCAACGAACCTATTGGCTGTGGCGACGTAGCGGTTTTCCCAGGGGATTATATCGTTGGCGATAACGACGGTGTTATGGTCATTCCCCAATATTTGGCAAGGGAAGTTGCGAAAGAATGCCTGCTTATGGAGGCCTATGAGGCGTTCGTTCTGGAAAAAGTGACTTCCGGGAGCCCGGTAATCGGGCTCTACCCTCTTACGGATTCCCGTTTGAAAGCAGCCTTCGAACAGTGGCTAAAGCAAAATCCTATATGAGGGTGTGCATTAAAATGCTTACTCTTCGGTAGCTGCAAGATGCAGAACATCGACCCTAGGATATGGCTTGCCCAGACCCTTGAGCGGTTACCTGACCACAGCATTCAAAAACTGGAAGAGCTGCTGCCCGGCTATCAAAAACTAGAGGTGTAGCTGCTCGGAGGCTTACTTATATTTTGCTAATCGAATTGAATCTAATTTTGATTTAGCAGCTTCGTATGTTTTTTTCAAACTTACATTATTTTTAAACCGCTTTCCAAAGGTATGCGCCTTTTCGATAGATTTTATTGTTTTATTGAATAGTCCATTTTTATAATACACCATATGCTCATACTCTGCATAATAAATATCATTTTTTGTGTTTGCCCCATATGTTTTGGCTAGTTCTAGGTATTCTAAAGCTTTTTTATACTGTCGCATCGGGAGAACCTGCCATCACATACGTTACAAAACAAAAAAGCCAGTTCATAAGTTGAACTGGCTTTTGTCGGGGTGGCAGTCCCGAAGCATCGGGAGAACCTGCCATCATACTTTACATAACAAAAAAGCCAGTTCATAAACGAACTGGCTTTCGTCGGGGTGGCAGAACTAACCGCCAAACCCTATAGTCTTAACAATCAAAATGTTACTCTTAAATTTTTAAACTAGGTAACCGAATAGGTAACTTTTGCTCGGATTTCCTCCGTACCATTAAAGGTAACTGAATATTTTAGAACAATCTAAACCAATCCCTATTAAATTCCGTGTTCCGGACTTTTTATTCCTTACTAGAATCTTTAACGGGAAAAGTAGTCCAGAACTCTGGATAACCCTAAAAAGTACTATCATCGCAATAGTTCGTGAGATTCATGAGCGGTGTGAATAACTGACATTTGAGGACTAAGAATTGTTGGGCTTTCTACCCATCGCAAACCTCCTTAAAGTGAGTTATCAGAAAATTTTTTCCGCTATAATTTTAATAGGTTGTCTATCGACATATTTAAATGCACAAAATGATACGGACCAAGACGACGGCAGGTATCAAAAAGAATTGTCGAAAACACCGTCCTTCTCCATCTACGGGGATAATTATTTCGTAACGGGAACCAGGATAAATGAATCGCCGAATTCTCAGAATAGCGACGCCAAATATCAACTCGGCTTTAAGCAAATTATATCAAGGGATTTATTGCCTTTTGATACTCATTTGTTTTTTACCTATCAACAAATCTCCTTTTGGGACATCTATCAAGATTCCTTTCCCTTTCGGGATACGAATTACAATCCATCCATTGGTCTAGGCAGACTGTTGTTCGATAAAGCCGGGGAAATAAACGGTGGTCTGTGGTTCGCTTTTGAACATCAATCCAACGGTCGCGACGAGGAGGACTCCAGAAGTTGGAACTATTTCTCCCTACTTTACTATAAAGCTTTTTCGGATAAATTCCATTCTTCCTTGGAGGCTTGGGCGCCGATCGGAACTAAAGATGGTAATCAAGACCTCTTGGAATATATCGGTTATGGTGAGTTGACTGCTACTTGGCGACCGACCGACATCCTCTTTATCGAGGGCAAATTCAGGAAAGCACTACGAGCTGATTGGCGCGGGAGTGCGCAAATTTCGGTGAACTTAAGATACTCTAAAAGAACGAATCAGTTTTTGTACCTCCAATACTTTGTGGGACAGGGCGAATCGATGTTGGACTATCAGATGAATTCGAATTTTCTAAGGATAGGAATTGTTTTCAAGGATTTGTTGTTTTGGGATTAGGCCTTGATAGTTTTTTACTGCTATTGTTTGAGATTGCCAGAACTAAATGTAGTACAAACTATGACCTTAACGAAATACGGTATAGTCCAAAGCCCACGCAATGGACTTTAATGTTTGCCAAATGTAGATCATAATAAAATTTATTTATTGGTTTGAACGACACCGTTGATATGGAGCAGTTGAACTCAAGGAAAACTTCTATTTCATATAATTCACGTGGTCAAAGAACGAGCCCCACGATAGCCTTATCTCAGTTTTTAGTACATGAATTCTTCAATAATTGAAACTTCTAAACGGATACCATCCGTAACTTTAAGAATAACTATAACTCTTAAAAATTTAAACGATGTACACATTACCTGAATTACAGTTCGCCTATGATGAATTGGAACCCTATATTGACGCAGAGACCATGCGTATTCACCATACCAAACATCATCAAGGATATACTGACAAGCTCAACAATGCTTTGAAAGAAGGCGGCTGGGAAAACGAAAACATGGAGGATATCTTGAGAAATATTTCCAAATACAATACGGCAGTTCGGAACAACGGTGGCGGATTTTATAATCATCGCCTGTTCTGGAACATTTTGGCTCCGGACAAAACCGAAATTCCGGAGGGTGAATTCAAAAACGCCTTTTACGAAACTTTTGGTACCATGGAGAATTTTATTGGTCATTTCGGCGATGCCGCGAAATCACGATTCGGTTCGGGGTGGGCGTGGCTTTCGGTTGAAGATTCTGGAAAGCTTTTTATTTCAAGTACTGCAAATCAAGACAATCCACTGATGGACACTGAAGAACAAAACGGGACTCCCATTTTAGGCTTGGATGTTTGGGAGCATGCCTATTATTTGAATTATCAAAATAGAAGACCCGACTACGTGAGCGCCTTCTTTGAACTAATTGACTGGCCTACCGTGGCTACAAACTATATGAATACGAAGTAAGATATTAATTTGATAGTTAAATAGCTCCCTAGAAAACTTGAATTGGTTTTCTAGGGAGTTCTTCGTTTAGATAAACCGATCACCCTAAAAAGTAATATGAAAGCATCAATTAGTGTTACGGAATTTTTGAAGGATTTAAACAATTTTGAAAAAACTTAATTCTATAGTCATGAAGTCCACCTTACTATGTTCACTGGTCATATTACTATCGATTTCCTGTAAAGATGGGACGTCACAAACAAATAAGAATTCCGAAGATTCCGGTCAAGAAACTGCCGATTTGATCATCACCAATGGTCGTATTGCGATCATGGATAAAAGTAGGTCTACAGTCGAGGCCATAGCGATAAAAGACGGGTTGATTTCCGGAGTGGGCACCACGGCAGCCTTGCAAGATTTTAAAGGTGAGAATACGCAAATCATTGATGTTAAGGGCAAAACCGTTATACCGGGCTTGAACGATTCGCATTTGCATCTTACCCGTGGGGGGCGTTTTTACAATGCCGAACTTCGATGGGATGGCGTAAAGACATTGAAAAGGGCTCTTGAAATGCTCAAGGAACAGGCAGAAAGAACTCCTGACGGACAATGGGTACGCGTTATTGGAGGTTGGAGTCCATATCAATTTGAAGAAAACCGATTTCCTACTCCCGAAGAAATCAACGAAGCTACCGGAGACGTCCCTACGTACGTCTTATTTCTCTACAGTAGAGGCTGGCTCAACCAAGCCGCGTTGAAAGAACTCCAAATAGATGAAACTACGAAGGCTCCCGAAGGAAGCACTTTTGAAAAGGGCGAGGACGGTAAATTGACCGGCGTACTGTTGGCGGAACCGAACCCTGGAATTCTATACGCACGTATAGGAGCACTTCCTCCGCTGAACGAAGATCAAATGGTGAATTCTACCAAACAATTCTACCGTGAACTCAACCGATTGGGTGTTACCAGTGGAATCGATGCGGGCGGAGGCGGACATAAATTCCCAAAAGACTATTCCGGAACCAAGGTGTTGGCCGAAGATGGTGAAATGCCCATACGATTGTCATATTATCTTTTTCCACAGAACAAAGGGGAAGAATTTCAGGAATTTGAGACTTGGATGGACAATAATACCATATTTCACGATGGTGCATTGCATCTTGATCATGGTTATGAATTGGAAGGCGGTGGTGAATTTTTAGTATGGAGTGCAGGCGATTTTGAAAATTTTCTAGCGCCCCAGCCGATGTTGAAGGATAGAAAGAATTGGCGACCGGAATTGAAGAAGATCGTTACACTTTTGGTGAACAAGAAATGGCCCTTTCGAATACATGCTACCTACGGTGAGACCATTGCTCAGTTTTTGGATGTATTTGAAGAGGTTAACAAGGAGACCAACAACGGATTTTCCAATATTAGGTGGGCCATCGACCATGCGGAGACCGTAACGGAAGAACAACTACAGCGTATCAAGGATTTAAATGGAGGTGTTGCGGTACAGGCACGAATGGCTTATGCGGGCGAGTTCTTCGTAGAACGCTATGGAAAGGAAAAGGCGGCCCAAGCACCCCCTGTTCGAAAAATTTTGGATATGGAAATCCCTATTGGAGCGGGTACCGATGGCACACGTGTAGCTAGTTATAATCCATGGCCGGCGTTACATTGGTTGGTGTCTGGCAAAACGGTTGGAGGACTCCAATATATGGAGGCCGGAAATAGAATGTCGCGTGAAGAGGCCCTTCACCTATACACGAAGGGAAGCGCCTGGTTCTCACAGGAGGAAGATGTAAAGGGTACTTTGGAGAAGGGAATGTATGCGGATTTTGCAGTACTGTCAGACGATTACTTCAACATTCCGGAATCGGAAATCAACAACCTGCATTCGGTCTTGACCGTCACCAATGGGAAGGTGGTATACGCGGCGAACGAATTTGAAAATCTCAACCCAGAGTTACCCGAGGTTTTACCGGAATGGTCTCCTGTCAAATATTTTGGCGGATATCAAGACAACTAAGCTCAAAAGAAAATAGAACCCATGGAAACTACGACGTTACAGCTGAACAAATTTCAAAAATGGATGAAACAGATTCTCCATACGAAAGTACCTCACGGTAGGCCTGATTTATTACTGTTGGTATATCGTGTAGCGATTTCCGTGGCTTTTTTGTTCATACACGGATCAAAGAAAATCCTGAATTTTCAAGAAGAGGTACAGCACATCCCAGACCCCTTTAATATGGGGGGTTATACAGCCACCATAATAGCAATATTCTCGAATGTGATTTGCTCGATATTCGTTGCCATGGGGCTTTTCACAAGAGTTTTCGCTATTGGCGCTTTTATGATTCCGTTCATCGGGCTAACCATTGTTCATGCGAACGATCCATGGGTCGTCAGGGATGTTCCCTTGATGTACTCCTTGGCGTTTTTGGTGATTATCATATTGGGTCCCGGAAAGTATTCTGCCGATCGCATAATTAGCAAGCTGTGGTTCAAAGAGGAAAACTACTAATACGACAAAAAGCTATGGAACCTAAGAATAATTTAAACACTAGAAGGTCATTTTTAAGGAATATTACATGGGGAGCCACTGGACTATCATTGGGCTCAACGGTGTTACAGTCGTGTGGCGAGGTAAACGCGCAATCGGATATCTCTTCCGTGGCATCTACGTTGAAAGGTAACATAGGCACGACAGTGACACGTAAGAATATTGCGACTATGGCAGCGGATGACCCAGAGTTACAACTTCTTAAAGATGCTATCGGTATTCTTAGAAAACGTAGCGCAGATTGGCCCTTGGATCCAGCCGGATGGAGTGAGAACGGTGCCTTGCACACCAAATTTTGTGCGACTACCGAGTTTAGCTATCAGGTGCATTACAGTTGGTATGTATGGCCATGGCATAGAACGTACTTGTGGACATTGGAGAAAAAGCTGCAACATGCGGTACGGGAACCGAAACTGGCCCTACATTATTGGGATTGGACAAAAAAGCCCGGTATACCAGAGCAATATCAAGGTGGTGATTCCAATCCTCTATATAATGATACGCGCCGTGTTAATCCGGATGACATTATCCCTTTCGATTTTATGAATATGGGGCCAGCCCTAAGGGCAAAGAAGTTTTCAACTTTTGGCGGCTATCCGTTTTACAAAGATGGTAGCGAGCCTCAAATCGATGGAATGGCCGAGCAGAGCTTTCACAATAACATCCACAATTGGATCGGTGGTGAAATGGCCGGTTTCGTAGCTGCAGGTTATGACCCCATTTTCTATGGCCATCATGGCAACTGCGATCGTTTTTGGCAGGCTTGGTTGGATGCCGATCCAAATCATCAAAATCCGACCGATGAGGAATTTTTAGAAAAGGTATTTTACTTCACCGATGAAAAAGGTAAGCCCATAGAGATTAAAGTGAAAGATGTTCTAGATACTGAAAAACTGGGCTATCGTTTTGAAGATTTGGATTTTAATAGCCCAGATGGAGATTATAATTCAAGGGAAGATTTAATCGTGCCTTCTTACGATTTGGTGAAGGCATCGTCTGTCTACAATACTTCCATTGAAGAGGAACAGAAAGTTCAAATGCTTACGAAAACGGACGGAAACGAGGTTACACAGGTTCGACTCAAATTTGAAAGGGCGAAATTACCCTATATGCCTTACTGTTCCAGGGTATTTTTTCTATTTGGAAACACAGAGCCTAACGCCGATAATTGCAAGTACATAGGCACCTTTACCATTCTTCCTATTGTATCCGCTGAAGAAGGTAAGCTGGAAAAAGATGTATACATGCACGTGGAAATTACGAAAGGCATAGCCCAAAAAATACAGAATAAAGAGGCCATCAAAGTATTTTTCGAACCGGTTCAAGTACGTGGTAGAAATATTCCGGATGAACCATTGCAGATTGAGGAAATAACTTTTGAGCTCTTGACGTGATACGATTTTTAAGAATAGCGATTATATTCACAGGAATCGGTATTCTGATGATGGCTTACTATGTATTCTTTACCGAACCCGGAGAAAAAATTTCCGAGAATTACAATACTTCTCAAAACCGTCTCGAGTTGGTGGAGAATCGCTTGAAAAGCTCCAAAATTCCCGACTTTAGTTTTACCAACCAATACGGGGAAGAAGTTACACAGGTTGACGTAACGGATAAAATTTACATCGCCGATTTCTTTTTTACATCCTGCCCCTCCATATGTCCTGTAATGGGCGGAAACAAACAACGCCTTCAAGAATACTTCAGGGACAACGACAATTTTATGATACTTTCCCATTCAATCGACACTCTAAACGACTCCGTATCGGTACTAAGGGAATATTCAGAAAATCTGGATGCAATCCGCGGTAAATGGCACTTGGTTACGGGTTCGTATGGTGCTATCGATAAAATCGCCAAGGAGTACTATGTTACCGCAAAGAAAGACGAATTAGCGCTCAACAGCTTCGTTCATGACGGAAGTTTTATCCTTGTGGACAGAAAACGGAGAATTCGGGGTATTTATGATGGTACCAACGTTCAAAGTACATCAGACCTGATCGCAGATATCGATATCTTACTCAATGAATAACAAAGCCGCACTGACATTCTTCATATTGGGTTTCTTCTTCTATCAATTAGGGGCGCAAGTCGTAAATGAGCCGAAACCTTTTGCATATGGTGTGCTCAGTCAATATGACGATTTCTCCTTTTTAAGAAATGTACAGAACAGAAATACCTACGACAAGATTAAGTTCATTCCGTTTGGCGAAAACGGCTCGCTATCCTTTGGGGGAAGCTACCGGACGCAATTCGAATATTTCAATGACCAGGATTTTATTGAAGGAGCAACCGACAGTTGGGTCTTAGGTCGACTGATGTTACATGCTGATGTCCGTCACGATAATTGGCAATTTTTTGCGCAATTGAACAGTAGTTCAATAGTGTCAAAAGAGAATCCATCTCCGGTAGACCGTGATGAACTTGCTTTCAATCAACTTTTCTTGAAATATGACGATGATAACTGGGTCTTTAAGGTGGGGCGAGAAAACCTATCTTATGGCAGTAGCCGTATTATATCCTTTAGGGAGGGACCCAATGTACGGCGCTACTTCGATGGTGTCAATGTGATACGACGCCTGGACAAAATAAAACTAGAAGCATTCTATTATCAGATAGTGGGAATAAATCCTTTTGCTTTCGACAACGATGTTTTGGATGGGGATGAATATATTTTCGGAACCTACAATACATTTTCCAACAGTTCAAAAAACCAAAATCTGGATATCTACTATCTGAAATTTGGGAAGGACGAAGTCCGCTACCAACAAGGAACAGCGGAAGAAAATAGGCACTCTTTAGGTCTTCGCTATTTTGGGAACATAAATTCGAAATTGAGTTTTAATTCGGAATTCCTCTACCAATTCGGCCGATTTGGTCAAACGGATATCTCCGCTTGGACCGCCTCTATGAACTTGGCCTACAAAATGACTTTAGGGTCAGGAGATTTGACATTTGACCTGAAAAGCGAAATCATCTCGGGCGATGATAATCCTATGGACAATGAACTGAATACCTTTAACGCCCTCTACCCTAGAGGAGCCTATTTCGGAAGAATTGCGCAATTTGGCCCCGCCAATCTTATCGATGTCCATCCTTCGCTGACCTATAACACCAATAAATGGACTTTCTTTACGGATTATGTGGCCTTCTGGAGAGAATCTACCGACGATGGAATTTATGGTGCCGGTCTCAATCTGTCATACGAAGATCTCAATGATGAACAATTTATTGCCCATCAAGTCGGGGCCGCCATATCCTACAATTTTTCTGCTTCATTAAGCTTCGGAATGGAATCGAATTACCTCATTCGTGGGGACTTTATCGAAGCCTCGGGTCTCGGTACGAACACCCTTCATTTTTTATGTGAAGCGCAGCTTAAATTTTAATTGGCCCAATAATAACCGGGGCTTGCAATTTTAGAGACTGAAGTATTTTATGAAACATTGCTTCTGGGACCGATTTTCCAAATAGGTTGTTTCAATGTATTGCAACTTCCCAGTAGATTCAATCTTTAATTTATTCCTCGGATGTCTCTGTCGTGACTTCCTCTGGTGCTATTACCTTGTTCCATCCACCACCCAGAGCTCTATACAGTTCAATCGTAGCACTGATTTTGGCAAATCGGGTGTTGATCAATGATATCTGCGCGTCTAGTAAATTGGTATCGGCAATAAGCACGTCTAAATAATTTGTAAAACCGTTTTGATACAATTTTAGCGAGTAGTTCGATGCATTCTTTAAAAAATCTACTTGCTCATCGGTAACATTGTATTGCTCCGTTATAGAATTATAGGTCAGATAGGCGTCGGCCACTTCTTGATAACTGATCAATAGTGTTCGCTCGAATTCGAGCAAGGCAGACTGTTGATCGATTTTCGCCACTTCGTAAGCCGTCCTGATTTTCCGGTTGTTCAACAAGGGATGTGTAATTCCTGCAACAAGATCATTGAAAAACGATGCACTACTGATCCAGTCGCTTGCATCGAGACTATTGAATCCTGCAGTTCCTCCCAAGGTCAATTTTGGGTAAAACTCGGTTTTGGCAACGTTGGTCAGCTCGAAGGCGTTGATTAGGTTAAACTCCGCTTGGATCACATCTGGCCGGTTTCTTAGAATGGCAGACGGTAACCCGACGGAAGTATTCAGATTGGGCGGTCTTTCCCGAAAGTCGCCTCTTTCGATTTCCCTTGGGGATTTGCCCAGAAGAATACTGAACGCATTTTCGGTCGTTTTGATTTCCAGTTCCAACTGTAATTCCAAAAGTTCAGCTATTTTTAATTGTGAACCTGCTTGTTGTACGGCCACCTCACGTTCCCGGCCCGCCTCCTTCAGTTTTTGTGTGATATCGAAGCTATTTTTCCGTGCCTCTACCGTTTGCCGGGCAATGAATAACTGTTCGTCCAAAGCGATCAACTCGTAATAGAGCGTACCGATGTTGGCGATCAAGGCCGTTCGTACCAAGCGCTGTCCCGCCTCCGTAGCGAGATAGGCGGCAGCGGTGGCCTTTTTATTACTGGTAATAGCGCCCCAGATATCAAGTTCCCAATTAAGGGTTCCCGAAAGGTTGTACTGTTCGATTCTGCTCGAACCTCCGGCCGGATTTCCTTCTTGATCTCCTCCTCCGAACTGTAGTCCCTGAATGCCGTTACCGCTAAATTTCGAGGAAGTCGCAGAGCCATCTAGCGATAAGGTAGGCAGGTATCCCGCCTTTCCCTGTTTGTATTGTGCTTGGGCTCTCAGTATATCTTGTAAAGCAAGTTGTGCATCGTAATTTGTTGTCAGGGCCTCGTTGATATGATTGCGCAGTACGGTATCCTCGAACAGCTCTTCCCAAGGCATCATGGCCATTGATATGGAATCGTTATCCTTAAAATCTCTAAAGTTATCAGGTATCTCGATTTCCGGGGTTACGTATTCTTTTGTGACCAGGCAAGACTGTAACGCCAGCACTATCAGGATAATCGATATGATTTTTAATGTATGTGGTTTAAGCCTCATTTGGAATACTTTTTTTATCCGTTTCTTCGGAAGCAACTGGTTTGCCTGATATTTTTTCCTGTAACGATTGAAACACGATGTATAGGAACGGTATCAAGAATATTCCGATAAACGTTCCTATGATAATACCTCCGGCTGCACCCGTACCTATAGAATTATCTCCCCTTGAACCCACACCAGATGCAATTACCAATGGAATCATACCTGCACCGAATGCCAAGGATGTCATTAAAATCGGCCTTAACCGCACTTCTGCGCCCGCTATGGCGGAGTCTACAATCGAAGCTCCGTTTTTTCTTCTTTGAATCGCAAATTCCACAATCAGAATGGCATTCTTGGCCAACAGCCCGATAAGCATCACCAATGCAATCTGAAAGTATATGTTACTTTGTAGTCCGAAAATCGCCGTAAAGAAATAAGCTCCGGCAATACCTCCTGGTAGCGACAGGATTACTGCAAATGGAATTAGATAACTCTCATACTGCGCTGCCAGGAAAAGAAAGACGAAGAGCAGGCTTAGGCCGAATATCGTTATAAGCTCTCCCGAGGCATCGACCTCGGTTCTTGTTAATCCAGAAAAGTCTATACTGTACCCCTGCTCAAGATTCTCGGCTACTTCTTGAATTGCCGAAATCGCTTCACCTGTACTGTAGCCCGGCCCGGTGGACCCATTAATAGTGACTGAGTTAAAAAGATTGAATCTGTTCACGAATTGGGGGCCATAGGTACGTTCTAAGGTTACGAACTCCCCTATGGGTGCCATTTTATCATTTGCGGTCTTTATGTACAATTCATTGATATCCGCCACATCTTCCCTGTCTTCCGGCAAAGACTGAAGAAATACGCGATATTGCTTACCGAACCGACTAAAATTGTTCACGTAAATTCCACCGACATAACCTTGCATTGTAGCCAGAACATCGCTGATGGCGATACCAGACAACTTTATCCTATCGGTATTCAACGTCATGGTATATTGCGGAAAGCTTGTATTGAACGAGCTTTGGGCAAATGCAATTTCCGGTCGTTGGGTCAAGGCTCCAGAGAATTCTTTGGCGACCCTATCCTGTTCGATAAAACTAGCCTCCGAATCATTCAAAAGGTTGACAACAAAACCATCTGAATTTCCAAACCCGGGAATTTGTGGGGGTTGAAAAAATACCATTTGTGCATCTGCAATTTGGGCCGCAACACCAAAGAGTTGACCGCTAATACTTTCGATGGAGAGGGAATCGGCCACTCGCTCATCCCAACCATCCAATACAATAAATGAGAGTGCATATGGGCTACCTGCCCCGGAAAAGAAATTTTGACCATTGATTACGGAGACACTTTTCACTCCATGTATTTGAGCTGCCAAATTTTCAAATTTTTCCGTTGCCTTTGCCGTTCTTGCCAAGGAAGCGCCGGGCGGGAGTTCAATATTGGCAAATAGAATACTTCTATCTTCGGTCGGGACAAAACCCGTCGCAAGTGACGTGTTGTAGTAATATAGAACGGCGACAGCACCGACGAGCGCTAATGGAACAATCCACTTGTGCTTCCATGTATAACCAATCGTATTGCCATACTTTTTGGTCAGTTTATCAAAACCTTGATTGAAGCGATTCTTCGCCTTTGTCAAGAAATTTTCCTTTTTATCGCTAGTCTCTTCCTCCTCGGGTTTCAAAAACAAAGCCGACAGCGCTGGACTAAGGGATAAAGCATTGATAGCAGAAATAATGATGGCTACGATGAGCGTAATACCGAATTGCTGATAAAACACCCCGGTAGGACCACTTAAGAACGTAACCGGTACAAATACCGCGCACATAACCAAGGTGATGGATATGATCGCTCCCGCAATTTCACTCATCGCATCTTTTGTAGCTTTCAAAACATTCTGTTCCCCTTCTTCTAACTTTGCCTGAATGGCTTCGACCACCACAATGGCATCATCTACCACGATTCCGATAGCGAGTACGAGGGCGAACAGTGTCAATAGATTTATGGAATACCCGAAGATGAGCAGGAAAAAAAACGTACCCACGATGGAGACAGGAACGGCGATTGCCGGAATGAGGGTAGTTCGCCAGTTTTGAAGAAAAATAAATACAACAAGGAAAACCAGCAGAAAGGCCTCTATCAAAGTTGAGACTACACCCGAAATGGATTCTTCGAGAAAATTGTTGATGTTGTAGTTTATAGTCAGTTTCAATCCTTTTGGAAACTCCTTTTCCATCTCATCGAACTTTCCTTGAATTTCCTGAATAATCGCTTGGGCATTGGAGCCAGGCGTTTGAAAAATTCCAGCGTTTACCGAAGGATAATCCCCAAATACGGAAACGGTATTGTAGGAATAGGCATCCAATTCCACTTCCGCTACGTCTTTAAGTTTGAGTAGGCGATTGTTGTCCAATGCCTTAATCACGATGTCATCATACTTCTCGGCGTCCTTAAAGCGGCCCTCATACTGAATGACATATTCAAAGGCCCCTCCGGAATTTTGACCCAACGCTCCGGGTGCGGCTTCGATACTTTGTTCATTTAAAGCCGCTACCACATCGGCAGGAACCAGATTATACGCTCTAAGCTTTTCGGGTTTGATCCATATTCTAATGGAATAATTTTTATCTCCAAACGGACTCACCTCTCCAACACCATCGATGCGCAATAGTTCCGGGACAATGTTGATATTTAGATAATTTGAAATATAGGTAGCGTCGTAATCCTCATTTTCGGAATACAGTCCAAAATAGATGAGCGCACTTACTTGTTGCTTTTGCGTTATCACACCATTCTGCAAAACCTCTGCGGGTAATAGACTATTGGCACGAGCGACCCTGTTTTGAACATTAACAGCGGCAATATCGGGGTCTACGCCTTGGTTGAAATATACGGTGATCGAGGCTGTACCGTTATTACTGGCCGTGGAAGTAATGTAGTCCATTCCCTCTACTCCGTTCACTTCTTCCTCAATCGGAATGATGACACTCTCTAAGATAGTCTCGGCGCTCGCCCCAGGGTAGGAAGTTGTCACACTAATCGTTGGCGGTGCGATTTCCGGGTATTGGGTCACCGGCAGACTCTGCAAACCAAGCACACCTAAAATCACGATAATCAACGAAATTACCGTAGACAATACAGGGCGTTCTATAAAAGTATTTAGCATTTGACGTTAATTAGATTTGAAAATTCTCTTGGTTGAAGTAGCCACTGAGTCAAATGGGGTGGGTATTGGCTTTATTGCGGCGCCATCCCTTATTTTCGACAATCCCTTGCCCACGATTTTATCACCTTCGCCAAGTCCTTCTGCTATCAAAAGGAGATTATTGATACGGGCCAAAGGCTTAACCGCTTTTTGCTGTACCGTATCCGACGCTTTTACCGTATATACATAGACAATAGTTTGCTCTTCAAAGGTTGATTGCTCCGGAACCACGAGTACGTCTTTGTAATATTGGGGTATTTTCACATATCCACTGTTTCCGTTCGTCAATAATCCTTTCGGGTTCGAAAAACGGGCCCTGAAACTTATCGTACCGGTTTGCGTATCTATTTGTCCGGTCGTAGTTTCCACCGTACCTTCTTCTTCATATTCAGTGTCATCGGCAAGTACCAATTTCACTTTTGGAAAATTTTTGATTTTCTCCTGAGTAGAATTTCCTTCGGTATCCCTTAAAAAGGTGAGATAGTCCTTTTCATTCATGGCATAGTAGGCATAGACTTCATTCAATTCCGACAGGGTCGTCAAGGGTTCCGCATCATTGGGACTGACCAGACTACCCACCCGAAATGGAATCTCTCCTACAATACCATTTACCGATGCGCGCACATTACCATAATCGGCTTGCGCAAGAACACTGTTATAGGTAGCGCGAGAACTTGACTGCAAGGCAATTGCAGTCTCCAATTCCCTTTCGCTGATAATACCTTCTTTGACCAAGGGCTTAATCTTCTCTACCTCTATGGAAGTAGACTCCAAATCAGCTTTTGCGGCCAACGCATCTTGACTTACCGAGAGGGTCTCCAACTTAAAAAGCAGTTGTCCTTTTTTGACTCTCTGCCCTTCGTCTATATACACATTGGTGATGTAACCGGATATTTTTGGTCTGACTTCATCGTTCACAGTCCCTTCTATATTGGCCGTTATCATTTTATAACCGACAACATCTTGCTTTTGGACCTCTATTACCGGTAAGGATGGCAGCGGCCGTTCCTGCTGACCCTCTTTCCCACCAGAACAAGAGATAAGGAAAGAAATCAAAAAAATGTAAACATATCGTTTCATCAAATCGCGTTTTTAGATCAAAGGTTCTTCAATACTGATTGAATATCCTGAAGCACCAAATATCCCAAGAACAACGTGCTCCAATAGAGCAATAATTAGTGATTTGATATTACTTTTTAAAGTGATACGGGGTTTGGGGCGTTCACAAACCGACCGACGTTTAATGTTAGACACGGAATTATGACTATAAACAGTGTAAAAAGTATAACGACCGGCTTGAATGATATTAGAACTTTGAAGCGTATTTCAATCCTAATTCCGGCAGCTAAAGTAGTAGTGGGTTTGAATTATGTTGTCATCAAAAAAATAGTTTGGTTGGTTGGTTAAAACCATCTATCGTTTATGGTAGGTGGTTTTTAAAAAAAGGAGTTTTCTAGGTAGAGCAAAGTAGAAACAAAGAAAATCTTAAGGATGAAGAAAGGATATGACAGTTTGGTAGACGCCATCAATGACCTCAAAATGCTGGGGTATGATAAGGATTTCAATCTTCAAAAATCTTTTTTGGAATGTAAGGAACCCCATCATCAAATAGCACCGGAAGAATTTACGGTAGATGGTTATTATCGTTTTGACGGCAACACGAACCCGTCTGACGAATCGGTGCTCTATGCCATTTCCTCGAAAAGATATCAGCTTAAAGGAATACTGATCGATGCCTATGGCGCGTATAGCGAACCTCCTAGTGCTGAGATGCTGCAAAAGCTTAGGTTTACACCATAGTCTTGTAAAACATCACCAAGATCGATATCTTATTTCATGGTTTGCGCCCTGTACTAGTTGCCCGTGGGCACTAGCGGTGTCAAATCAATATAGCTAAAGGGAATTTCACCTAAATCTTTTTCAATGATGGAACTTTGCTTGACCACATGCCAATTGAGAGCCGAGGACATTTCTTTTTCGCTATACTGATTCATCGTTGCATCGGAAAAAAGCAGATACTCATTTTCCTTGAGCGAATTTTTTAGAAACCGATGTGCTACAATGACATCTTCGCCCATCAGTTTTATGTGCGTACCTACTTGCGCCATTCCAATTTGTTCCGAATAATGAACAATGATTTTCAACCCTAGCATATCTGGGGTTTTGTGAGCTTTGCGTTCTTTGCTAAAATCACTTGCAATGGCGAACATAGCTTCGTAAAACTCCTTATAAAAAAGTTTACACTGGTCTACCAAGTCATCAAATTCTGGAAGCAGACCCTGTTTATAGAAAAGAATGGCATCCCCTTCTATTTCAGAGACCTTGAACCCTAAAGAATTGGTGTAGATAATATTGTTCAACAAAGACGGGATTATTTGCGAGCTGACTTTAAAATCCACTTCGGTCATAAACTTCGTAAAACCACTGATATCAGGTATGCATAATAGGGTCGGGCTTGCATCAAAAGTTTCGTTTTTCATACGTCTCATTAAGACCGATAAGATAATCGCCTCAAGAGATTACTACATACTACTTAACACCTTTAAAATGTCACTTTTTCCATTACTACGCAGCGGAAATCATTTAAAAAGTCACATCATTGGGGTATTTATGAACATGAAATTGCCTTGATTCTTTAGAAGTTTGATATAGAGAAAAGTCTTGCCATCCGTGGCTTTGCACAACAAGCAAAAAGCCACAAAAGACCATTCACTTTTTAAGCAATTTTCTATAATCTCTTACCTATGAAAATGACCATTAGAACAATTACCGTATTTCTCCTTGGAGCCATTCTCAATTCATGTGCAGATGCATCATCGGTTTCAAAAGACGACTTTGAGGCCTTGCAATCAGAGTTCATACGTTTCAAGGATAAACAGCTGATTGTTGGTTTGAGCAACGCATTTACCGATGCCGCAGGGCAAAAGGACAAAGAACTATTTAAAAGTCTTTGGGCAGAAGATGGCGAGTGGATTATCGGACCTCCGATAGGCAAAACCTTCAAAGGTCGGGACAGCATAGCGAATGCTTTTGAACATCTGATAGGAAGCTGGGAATTCTTCGTTCAACTCAATTCGGGCTATAACGTGGATTTGAGCGCCGATGGTAAGACCGCAACGGCGAACTTTTATTTGAACGAGATAGCGAGAGGATCAAACTCAAGCAATTACAATCTTGCAAACTACCAAGATGAGCTCATTAAGAAGGACGGGGGATGGTTCTTTAAAAAGAGAAATTACCATGTGATTTATCTTGACACAACGAGTCTACGCGGAAAATCTTTTAGAAAGAAAAATAACGATTAGCGAATGGTATTGATTCGAAAATTATTTTTCATAACAGTCTTGGTTTTACTAGCTCATGAAGACAGCATGGCTCAAGAAAAGGGCTCACAACCAATTCTCCCTATTCGGTTCCTGGAAAATTATGGGTATTTGAAAGACAGTACGAAGCTCAGACATTTCTACGACCCCGTCAAATACATTCCGATGAATGAAAATGGCTCCTCTTATCTATCCTTGGGTGGGGAAACACGGCTAATGTACCAAAGTATATACAATAGACAAGATGAGGGTGAAGGCTATCTTCTGACCCGAGTGATGTTGCATGCAGACATCTATTTGGGAAAACGATTGCGCATTTTTTTACAACCAGCCATGGGATTGGATTTTTTCAAAGAAGCAATGCCGGCACCTGTAGACCGGGATGAACTATTCCTATTGAACGCATTTGTAGATTACGACTTTCTGAATGAGGATAGTAAGTCCCTTATTCTCCGAGTAGGACGGCAAGAATTAAACTACGGTGCCGGTCACTTGATAACCATCCGTGAAGGCCCCAATGTTAGACAGTATTGGGAAGGAGCGAAAGTAGCTTACGAGGCCAAAGGACTCTCGGTCGATTCTTTTGTGACTCAATTTGGGAAACAAAACTTAGGTATTTTCGACAATCCAATCCTCGACAGTGATGAAACCTTATGGGGAATTTACAGCACACTGGATAAGAGTTTTATAAAAGGTTTTAGTACGGATATCTATTATTTGGGATTTGAGCAAGATGAAACACAGTTTTTCAACGCGACCGGCAAAGAGACTAGGCATTCGTTGGGAGTCAGAATTTTTGCCGATAAGGGTGCTTTTGATTATGACTTAGAGGTAACAGGTCAATTCGGGAAAGCTGGTGAAAGCGATATTAGGGCTCACGGTATTTTCTCGAACATCGGTTACACGTTCGACGCCGAAAAACCCTTTCAAAAGCGTTTAGGCCTAAAGGCAAATTACTTCTCCGGAGATACCAATGCGGAGGATAATAAGTTGAATTCATTTAATCCTATGTACCCAAGGCAAGGCTATTATCAAGGTGCGGCAGCACTCTACGGAACCAACTTTTGGTACATTCATCCGAGCTTTACCGTAGCCTATGGAAAGGAATTTTCTTTCAATGTAAACTGGGCTTGGTATTGGCGAACACAAAAGGAAGATGGTATTTACGTGAATGGTTCTGGTATTCCTTTGATTGCGCCCACCGGTAGTGATACTTTGGCGTTGGGCAAGCAACTTGATTTCAACTGTAAGTATGCCATTACGAAATACACTTCTGTGGTTATAGATTACTCTCACTTTTTTGCCGAAGGATTCATAGCCGAAAATGAAACCCCTCAGGAAATAAGCGATTTCTTAAACGTAATACTCCTTCATAGATTTTAGCTTTTCGTAAGGATAGTTTCTATATCAGCGATAAAAATTTAGCTGTGGGTAAAATGTTTTGGTAACAAATACAACAAAGAGGTTCAAGAAATATATATGAAAATCAACGTCAAATTCGTTAAAATCACACTTCTCGCATCCAGTACCCTTACCGTTATGTCCGGGGCCACTATTGCTGCTTCCCTACCCTTGATAAAGGAAACCTTTTCGGACAATCCGGATTCTGATTTTCTTTCTAAACTCATACTCACATTACCTGCACTGTTCATAGCCATCATATCACCTATCGCCGGTGTCGCGGTAGATAAAATCGGCCGAAAAACACTCTTGATAGTTTCACTTATACTCTATGGAATCGGGGGAAGTCTGGGCGGTCTGGTCGACAGTCTCATGTGGATTTTAGTCAGCAGAGGACTGTTAGGCATCGCGGTGGCTATCGTTATGACCGTGACCTCCACATTAATAGCGGACTATTTCGAAGGCGAAGAGCGCAGTAATTTTTTGGGGCAGCAAGCGGCGGCCATGGCCATAGGAGGCATACTATTTATTAGTCTGGGTGGAGTGCTGGCCGAAATGAGTTGGAGGGGTCCGTTCTTCATATACGGGTTATCCCTGTTGATAGTCATACCGGCCATACGATTTATCAAAGAACCTGAAAAAATGGAAAGCGATGGATCAGCCAATCTAAAAAGCATAGAACCTAAACCACGTAATGCCATACTATTTCTCCTACTTTTGATTTTCGTAACCATGGTATTCTTTTACATGATGCCGGTACAAGTACCGTTCATATTGAACAAAATCGGCGTAAGTAGCACCAAAGTCGGCTTGGCGATTGCAGCAGGAACGCTATCGGGAGCCATCTCATCCTTGGCTTACAAAAAGCTGAATACAAATTTCCATACCTCCTGGTTATATATGGCATCGTTTCTGATCATGGGTATTGGATATGTACTCATAGCGTCATTCGATACCTTCATCGGGATTACGGCCAGTCTGTTCATAGCCGGATTCGGAAATGGGCTCATAATGCCAAACACGACCGCCTTAGTAATGAACGTAGCACCAAATAGAGTGCGCGGAACGATTATGGGTTTGCTCTCGGCATTTATGTTTCTAGGTCAGTTCTTTTCTCCGATTCTTATACAACCCTTGGCCGATGCCACAACCATGAATTCGGCATTTTTGTACGCCGGTTTGGCCATGGCAGCGATGGGTGTTGGCTTTTTTATATACAATATTACCACAAAGGATAATACGCTACTTAAACTTAAATCTTAACATATAAGTAGGCGAAATCATAGTATATGGAATAAGCATTAACGCAAATCAGGAATAGTTTAACATTAAAGAGGTCATAGCGACTAAGAAATCGTCAAAAACATATTATTAATTAGCTTTACTAAAATTCAACTTAATGAAAGCATCGGACTTATGTATTAGTGCTCTGGAAAATGAGGGAGTTAAATATATTTTCGGACTACCCGGGGAGGAAAATCTCGATTTTTTGGAGTCGCTCAGAAAATCCGATAAAATCAAATTTGTACTTACCCGACACGAGCAAGGTGCCGGTTTTATGGCGGCGACGTACGGAAGGTTAACCGGAAAACCGGGTGTCTGTTTGGCCACCTTGGGGCCAGGTGCGACTAATCTTGTGACACCGGCCGCTTATGCACAATTGGGGGCAATGCCCTTGGTCATGATTACGGGGCAAAAACCTATCAAAAAAAGCAAGCAGGGCAAATTTCAGATCATCGATGTCGTGGAGATGATGCAGCCACTAACAAAGTTTACGAAGCAAGTAACCCATGCAGAACACATTCCGTCAATCATTCGAGAAGCCTTCAGGTTGTCGACCGAAGAACGACCCGGAGCGGTACATATTGAACTTCCGGAAGATATTGCACAAGAAGAAGTGACCGACCCAAAGCTGTTCAAGGTCGTGAACTATAAAATTCCGAATGCAGGGCCCGAAACTATTCGAGAGGCTGCTAAGATAATACTTGCCGCCAAAAGACCATTGTTGTTGATAGGTGCGGGAGCCAATAGAAAGAGAGCAAGCACGGCCCTAACGAAATTTGTGGAAAAATCACAAATACCCTTTTTCAATACCCAAATGGGTAAGGGTATTATAGATGAAAGACATCCCTTATACTTAGGAACAGCAGCCCTATCGGACTATGATTTCTTACATGAAGCGATTGACGAGGCGGACCTGATTATCAATGTGGGCCATGACACGATTGAAAAGCCGCCGTTTTTTATGAATCCCGAAGACGAACGAAAAGTGATTCATATCAACTTCTTTGCGGCCGAAATCGACGAAGTCTACTTCCCCCAATTCAATGTCATCGGTGATATTGCGGACAGCGTTAACCAATTGACAAAGGCCTTGGTTGCCGATTCAAAAAGCTGGGATACCGATTTTTTCCTCGCTATTCGAGACAAGGTCTCAAAACGTCTTTCCAAGTATGAAAAGGACGACCGATTTCCAATCCTACCACAACGTTTGGTCAAAATCATACGGGACGTGCTTCCGGAAGATGGTATCGTGACCTTGGATAACGGCATTTATAAGTTATGGTTTGCACGCAACTATCCTGCCTACAAGCAGAATAGCCTTATTCTTGATAATGCCCTGGCTACTATGGGTGCAGGTTTGGCATCGGCCCTCATGGCGAAAGAACTGAATCCCGATAAAAAAGTGATTTCCGTTAACGGTGATGGCGGTTTTATGATGAATTCGCAGGAAATGGAAACCGCCGTTCGCCTTCAACTTGATTTGGTTGTAATTATATTGAATGATAACGCCTATGGAATGATCCAATGGAAGCAAGAAGGCGAAGGTTTCCCGAAATACGGATTGGACTACGGCAATCCAGACTTCGTAAAGTATGCGGAAAGTTTTGGCGCCAGAGGCCATAGACCAAATTCTGTTGAGGATTTTGAAAAGACCTTAAAAAGCTGTCTAAACGCAACCGGGGTTCATTTGATAGACCTCGCAGTAGATTACTCTTTGAACCATAAAATACTGAATGTTCTTATCAAAGAATACTCGCAGAACCTAAAAAAAGATTGATAATGGATTATGCTGAAATTATAGACCCCGCTACGGGTGAAAAAGTAGCGCAATATGCCCGAATTTCCGATGAAACCGCTCTTGAAAAAGTGCGCCAAGCCAATAGTGCCTTTAAGCTTTGGAAAGAAAATAGTTACGAGGAACGGGCGGCGATGATGCACAAGTTGGCGGAAGTGATGGAAGAAAAGAAGGAAGATTATGCGCAATTGGCCACCCTAGAAATGGGCAAGACCATTGGTCAGGCTCGAAAAGAATTGGAGAAATGTGCCTTGATATGCCGCTATTATGCTGATAACACAAAGAAGCTACTGGCGAATGAAAAAGTGGAAACCGAGGCGGCGAAAAGCTATGTGACGTTTCAGTCAATAGGTGTGATTCTTGCCGTCATGCCCTGGAACTTCCCCTTCTATCAAGTGATTCGTTTTGCGGTGCCGGCTATAATGGCAGGAAACACCGGAGTGTTGAAGCATGCCTCCAATGTTCAAGGCTGTGCGGGGGCTTTGGAGAACGCTTTTACGCAGGCGGGATTCCCAAAAGGGATATTCACCAACCTGAACATCGGATCAAAACAAGTGAAAAAAATAATCGAGGATGAGAACATCGTTGCCGTCACATTGACCGGCAGTGACCCCGCAGGGCGTTCCGTAGCCTCTATTGCAGGACAAAATCTAAAAAAAACCGTAATGGAGCTCGGCGGTAGTGATGCCTATATCATTCTAGACGATGCGGATTTGGAGAGGGCCACCGACTTGGCGACCTATGGTAGACTACAGAATAACGGTCAAACCTGTATCGCGGCCAAGCGTTTTATAGTACTGGATGCTATCTATGATGACTTTTTGGACCGATTTTCGGAAAAGATGAAGAAGGCAAAGATGGGCAAACCCACGGATGAGGATACCTATTACGGGCCGATGGCCCGGCACGATTTACGGGACGAGATTCATGAGCAAGTGCAGAAAACCATCTCCCAAGGAGGTCGGTTGGTTTTGGGCGGAAACATTCCTGAAGGAAATGGCGCTTACTATCCGGCGACCATTCTTGCCGACTTGAAACCGGGAATGGAGGCTTTTGATGTTGAACTTTTTGGACCGGTAGCCTCCGTAATCAAAGCGAAGGACGAAGCGCATGCTATTGAACTGGCGAATAATTCCCAATACGGATTGGGCTCGGGTGTCATTACCGGAAATACTGAAAGAGGTGAAAAGGTTGCCCTGCAATTGGAGGCTGGCAGTAGCTTCGTGAATAAGCTGGTGGTGTCAGATCCAAGACTACCGTTCGGGGGCATTAAAAACAGTGGCTACGGGAGGGAACTTTCGGGTTATGGCATTCGGGAATTTGTAAATACAAAATCGGTCTGGATTGATTAAACGATACTTCCAAATTACCAGAATCAACGGCTTCAATAAAGGTTATAGCGGATTGAACTAAGGCAAATCTTATTCCCTCCGTTCTTTATTTTAATCGAATTTGTGATGTTCTAACAGGCACTAATTTGACATTGGCACCTCTAACAGGAGTATCCTTGAATTAGCTTCCATGTCCAGACTGAATGTAGTGACATCTACTAGCGAAAGGGCATCTCGTTTTCCCAACTTCTCATTATTTATGGAACAAGTTCCTTCCAACAAAAAAACATAAACGCCATTGGATTTTTTCTTCAATACATATTCAAGTCGGGTAGACTTATCGAAGTACCCGAGATGAAACCAGGCATCCTGATGGATCCAAACACCGTCATCATCTGAACTTGGGGAAACTATTTGGCAAAGCTGATTTCTTAGGTCTTCTTCATCTAATGATATTTGGTCATACCGAGGTTCGACATTGGCCTTTTTTGGCACTATCCATATCTGTAGAAATTTTACCGTATTGTCTTTACTGTGATTATATTCACTGTGCTTAACGCCAGTACCGGCACTCATGACCTGAATATCCCCGCTACGAATGACCGTAGTATTGCCCATATCGTCTTTATGCTCTAAATCACCTTCCAGAGGTATCGAAATGATTTCCATATTGCTATGGCCATGGGTACCGAAACCCATGCCCGGCGCTACTTCATCATCGTTCAAAACCCGAAGAACACCAAAACCCATTCGTTTCGGATCATAATAATTGGCAAAGCTAAAAGAGTGATAACTCTTGAGCCATCCATGATTGCCATGGCCTCTTGATTCGGCTTTATAAAGTGTTGTTTTCATATTTTTTAGTTCAAATATCGTTTAGTGCCTTCCTTGGACCCTTAAAGAACAAAAGATTTGCCCTGACCTAAGATAGTCAGGACAAACCTTACCAACTAACCAACCTAAAACTTTATTATTTTTCGGAATGTTCCTTTTCCCACTTATCCAAAGTTTTCTTATAATCGATTCCCAATCCGTAGGCACCTCCCCATTTTTTCATTATATCGTTCATTTGAACATAAGTGTCCGAACGCGCCCAATCACGGTGTATTTCCAGACCATACTGCATGGCCGTCATGGGCTTGATACCTGCTTGTATCATTCGGGCAATAGACATATCGTGAGCCTCTTTTGATACACCACCGCAAGCATCGGTAATGACATATACGTCATATCCGTCTTCCAGGGCCGAAAGTGCGGCGGAAAGAATACAGACCTCTGTCCAAAGACCGGCCAAAACAAGTTTGGGTTTCTTAAAAGCGCCTACGGCCTTGACCACCCGTGTATCCTCCCATGAATTCATAGTCGTGCGGTCGATATAACCGCTCTCATCAGGAAAGAATTCCCGAACTTCAGGAAAAACAGGTCCGCTGAACGACTTTTCAGCAACCGTCGTTATTACGGTCGGAATTTCATAGAGCTGGGAAATAGCGGAAATCAGCCCTACATTATTTCGTATTTCGTCTATCGGATTAGACTCTACCGCGAAGGCCATCTGACTCTCGTGATCAATAAGCATTAAGGTATGGTTTGCCGGGTTGATCAATTCCTTTGAAGCGTTCGCAGGATCGTTATTCTTATTCGGATTATACTGTTTCCATTGTGCCATGGCCGATGATGCCATAAAGATTGCGAGTAGTGTAATTAGATTTTTCATAATGTCGAATTTTTGTTTTTAGGATAGTAGTATCCTGAGTTTCTAAATCCAAAATTAGTCCATGCTTTCTCTCGTGAAATTCACTTTTGCAAGCAATGATGGTAGAAATTAAGGTGCACTGAATTGAAGTTGATAAACGGTCGATGCATCCCCAGATCAACTATAAGGTTTCCTTCGCTAGGGTATAAAAGTATTCTTGCCTTGACTATCAAAAATTATTCGACATCAAGATTCTACCGACATTTTCATGGTAATCTAAATGATTCCTTACCTATTTTGAAATGTTCGCTAGACCATCACCTTAAACGCATTAAAAAGTACCATAATAACTGGAAATTAGTAATATCCATAACCTCCTTTTATATGGAACTTTACCTCAAGAAATAAGTTGAACTAGAGCATAATAAGTAATAAAGGCTATGAATGAATTAAAAAATCCATTTCGCACGGAACTCACTCCGGACAATTGCTGCTTTGTAATGATCGATCATCAGGTGGGGCTATCCACGTTTTTGACGTCGATCGATCCTGCACTATTGAAGAACAATATTCTGGGTCATGCAAAAACCGCTAAAGCTTTCGATATTCCGACCATCTTAGGCACCAGTTGGCCTCAGGGCCCCAATGGCCCCACGCTACCGGAATTAATAGAACTTTTCGGTGAGGAAAGTGTCATCGATAGACCTTACGTCAACTTCTGGAACGATGAGACCTCAAAACAAGCCGTGAAGTCCACAGGCCGTACCAAATTGGTAATATCTGGACTGGCAACAGAGGTCTGTGTGGCGTTTCCGGCTATTGCGGCAGTTCAAGAGGGCTACGAAGTTTATGCCGTAATAGATGCCTCCGCCGATTGGAATCCGTTGGTTACGGAAGTCACCATGAAGCGCTTGGCAATGGCCGGTGTCGTTGTGACGACTTGGGTGGCCGTATTGGCCGAATTGGCCAATAATACACAGATAAACGGCATGCATATCGCGAATTTGCTAAGCGAGCATATGGGACAATATTCCGTGGCGATGTCAAACTATTTAGGGGTCGCCAAAAATGCCGATATGATGAAAGAACAAATCGGGACACCCCCACTACAAGCACATTTATAAACCATAAAACATAGAAATAATGAAATTGACAGCAGAAGACAAATTAGATATCATACAACTAACGGCAACATTCGATAACGCCATGGACAGCGAAAATCTTGAAAAATACATGACCGTTTGGGCGGATGATGGAGAACTCTCCGGGTTTTGGGGAAGCACAAAGGGAAAAGAGGATTTAAGGAAACAATTCCCCGGGCTATTGGACAGTTTCGCGAGAGGCAGAAGACATCTATTGACCAATCATGAAATTGAAGGTGACGGCAAAAATGCAACGATGTACTGTTACTTAACGGTATTCAATAGAGACGAGAATACCATGGCGGGCACGGGTACCTTCAACGATGTTTTAATAAAAGAGGATGGAAAATGGTTATTCGTAAAAAGGGAACTTTCGGCCGATCCGAATGTGATGAAATTGATAGAATCACTTCAAGGTGACAATTGATCGAAGCCACTTCCCTTACCATTCAAATTTAAAATGAACAATAAATTTACAGAAAGATGAGAATCCCTAAGAACACGATATTCATAGCAGTGTGCGTATTGACAATAAGCTTTTTGCTCGTTGCATTCACCTCTAGCCCAAATCCGATAGAACCCAATCGGTACACACAGAAAATAGCCAAGGATAACGCCACTTTCGTCATGGTGGATTATTTGACAGGATTCGATCCAGGACTCCGAACCATTGACAGGGCGACTTTCGTGAATAATGCAACCGCCTTTGCAAAGGTTTCCGAAATCTTCAATATGCCGACCATAGTTCTTGGTGACGAAGGAGGTTTTAGGGGGGATTTCTACCCTATGGTGCAGCAGCATCTGTCAAACGACATCAAAATCGAACGTCATACGGCAAGTGCTTGGGGCTCCAAACCCTTTCGGGATGCCATCGAGAAGTTCGGCAAAAAGAAGATAGTCATCGGCGGAATTTCAATTGATATCTGCACCCAGTTGACTACTTTGGATTTGCTCGCAAACGGTTACGAAGTCTATGTTGTGGTCGACGCTTCGGGCACCGATCAGCCTATCGTTGAACAAGCAGCGATGATGCGTATGCAACAGGCCGGGGCTACAATGATTACGTGGGGTACACTTGCCTCTGAACTCATGGTGGATTGGAAAACACCCGAAGGCCCAAAGGTGGGAAAATTGTATCAAGAACATAGTGCTTGGGGAGGCTTTCAGGACGCCTATGCGAAATAGTTCCGATTTTTCTTGATTTACGCACACATTCACTAAAAAAGAAACTCATGAAGGACACCGAACAGAACGCACTGCCATTGCACAAAAAGTTTTTGTCGGCTGAACTAGGTAGCATTCTTCCGATTCTAGACAATGTTTATACTATAAAAGCTGATAAACATCGCTACCGCTACGGCAACATGTACATTATTGTACATCAAGAACACAAAAAGCTACTGCTCATCGACGCAGTCCGCGATGAAAGCGTACGATCCTTGAAGAACTGGATGGCCAATGGGTATAGTATATCCGGAGTCTTTCTGACCCATCGGGACCTCTTGGGACAAGCTTACGCACCCCTTCATGAAATAAGTGAAGATTTAGGCAATGCACCGATTTTCATTCATCCAGATGATACTCCAAAGAATAGCAATGCCTTATTCGATATCACCTGTGCCATAGACATTTTCACGGACTTCAATGTTCAAGTACATCATTCTCCGGGTCATACTCCTGGTAGTGTCGTCATATATGCCGAAATGAATGGAGGGATTCTGTTCACCGGTGATAGCGCGGTAGGCTCACCATATGAAGAGGAGCAATATTATTTTGAACGTCCTCCCAATAACAAAGAAAATGATGAACGCTTAAGGGGTTTTTGGGAAAATGTTGAGCTACGCTTTAAACACATCTTGCCGCTACATGGCAAACCCCAATTTGGATTGAATGAAATGCAGCAAGACTATATAGTAAAAAATCTATGTAAAGCGGAAAAAACAAAATCGCTGTAGATTTCCGCTACCCTCTGAAAACTCATTCTTGAGAAGATCAGCTAATCTGTTGGCGGTATTGCAATTGTAACAATGGTCGGCCCTTGTAACGGGAACAGGTATATGATTCTCAGGTATATGATTCTATTAACCTTAAAAGGAAGAAACTAATGAACGTCTTAATCATAGGTGCCACTGGAAATGTCGGTCAACACACGGTGGACTACGCCCTTAAAAATGGCCACACGGTAACCGCCTTTGGACGATCTGTGGAAAAAATTGAAAACTTGAATCCAAATCTGACCATCTACAAAGGCGATGTTACGAAATTAGAGGATGTCCAAAATGCTATGCAACATCAAGATGTAGCGATTTTAACTTTTGGTGCTCCTTTGAACAAAGACACGCTGTTCAATGTTCCCGATCTCTGTGAGAAGGGAACCCTGATTACGGTAGATGCAATGAAAGGGGCAAATGTGCCGCGATTGATATGCATGACGGCTATCGGCGCCGGAGACTCCAAAGGGCACGGCCGTTTCATCTTCCGAAATATTATCGAACCTGTACTCCTTGGTAGAATTATGGAGGATAGAACACGTCAGGAAGAAATCGTACGAAACTCCCAACTACCTGAATGGTCAATCATCAGACCTACGGAGTTGAGCAATGATGAAAGTAGCGAGGTACGCTTTATCAAAGACCTCGAAAACGAAAAAGAACCCGAAACTATTTCAAGAGAGGACGTCGGTAGGGTGCTAGCCAATTTGATAACCGATAAACAATACGACAAACAAACGATTTTAATCACAAATTAAATCCCCTACCGTTGTATGAAAACCAAGTATATCATTGAGAAAGTACATTCCACACTCGCTTTTAGGGCCAGATTACTGGGAATATCGGGAATCGGCGGAACCTTCAACGAATTTTCGGGATCGTTCATTCGGAATAATGAAGATTGGTCGGCCACCGAAGTAAGGGTTGAAATTGATGTTGCCAGTATCGATACAGGCGTTGAGCAACGAGATGAGCACCTTCAGGCAGAGTATTGGTTCCATACAGAAGCGCATCCAAAAATCGTTTTTACTTCCACGAGCTTTAAAGCGCGTAAAAAAAATCAATTTGTACTGCAAGGAGAACTCCATTTGAAAGGGAATAAATGGGACGTCACCTTTATCTTGAACAAAGGAGGAAACGCCAAGGATAAGGATGGCGTCGAAAAGATTGGCTTTACCGCCAAGACAAAAATCGATAGGGAGGCATTTGGAATCGCCAAGGGCGCAGAATTACCTAATGGAGCGGTCTTTTTGGGAAAAAAGGTAAGTGTTCGGTTTGATTTGCAACTGGCCGAAGCGAAGTAAATCAAATGCAATGAAAAAAGGCCATGGGAAAGAGATACATCATTCAATACTGTACCAAATGTACTTCGGAGGACGGTGAGGAAAACTTTGAATACCTCGAGTGCGTTGATGACAATGGAAAAGTCAAGAACTTCTCATACGCCGATGTGCTACGATTAATGAGCGAAAAAAAGACACTATTTTTTATAATTGTCAATGGCGTTCATTCCTTGACCTATGCAGAAAAAAATAAGCGCGGAAGGTATACGCTAAAATCCGCTAGCGACACCAGTTATTTGAATTACACGACCCGGATACCGGTCAAGACGTTCAAGTAAAAGGTGATTTATCGAAAAATACACCATGCGAACAGAGCGCTTAGAGACATTTACTGATGGGGTACTTGCCATCGTCATTACGATAATGGTTCTAAATTTTCAAGCGCCGAGCGAAGTGGAATTTGTATCATTACTGCCATTACTCCCCAACTTCTTCAGCTATATCCTGAGTTTTGTTTATTTAGGCATTTTTTGGAGCAATCACCACCATCTGTTACGTATCGCAAAGAGGGTCAACGGAAAGATTCTATGGGCCAATCTTCACCTGCTGTTCTGGTTATCGCTGATTCCGTTTGGTGCCAGTTGGATCGGGGAAAGCGGCTTTGCCCGAAATGCATTGATACTGTATGGCATCATACTGTTGGGTTCCAGTTTTTCCTTTTGGTTGTTGGTGAATTACTTGGCCAAAACCCACGCCGGTGATGACGCTATCGTAAAACTTCATGATGGGGACAACAAAGGTAAATATTCAATGCTCCTTTTTGTAGTGGGTATTGGGGTAACCTATTTTTTCCCGATTCTCGGATGCATCGTTTATTTGGTCAATACGGCTATTTGGTTCTTTCCGAATCGAAAGGTCGAAAAAATATACAACGAAGAAGAGTGACGACCTGTGGTTAAAATTTAGAGAATGCTGTAATTACGCATTTCCAAAATAAACTCACGATGTTTTCTGATGGCACTAAGAAAAGTGATTATCTCCGGTGCTTTTGACTCCAAGAGATTTCCCTGAACGTTGGCATTCCATTCGATACGCAGTATAAAATTCTCTTTTTCAGAATCACACTCTGTCAGGTCACAATAGGTACAATTTTTATAACGATGTAAACCCAGGAGTGCGGTTTTCATATCCCTAACGAATTCCCGGATGTTATTTTTATATAGACGGTATCTAATGTATGTAATCATAATATGAACAATTGAGGTATAAAAAAGCTTTAGGCACTCATTGATTTTCGAAACTCTAAGGGTGTCAGCTCCTCGAATTTTTTGAAAAACCGAATAAAATAGCCAGGGCTTTCAAAACCCAATTGGTACGCGATCTCGGAAATATTATTCTGGGTATGCAACAATTGGCATTTGGCCAACAAGAGCGTCTTTCTATTGATAATCGACTTAGCCGATTTTCCACTCGATTTTCTGACGCACTCCCCCAAATAGGTAGGATTGACATTCAAAAGTTCGGCAAACTCCTTTATCCTTGGGGGTTTCATAATGGTACCTTTAGCCAAGTCAGTGAACGTCTCGTCCAAAAGTTTTAGAAACTTGGCACAGATAACGTCTGAGGAGCGGGTAAGTTTTTTCGGTTTGACCAGTTGATGTTGCTCTTGGTGCAACCGATTGGTCTTGATCAACAACACGAATATCCAAAACCGAATAAGTTCGGTAGACTGTAGTTTTGGCTCGGCATACTCTTTACCAAGCTCATTGAAGACATTTTGATAGTACGCAAAGTTTGCTTCGTCCAACGCAAATTTTCGTTGCGAATCGGGCATCAAATAATCGAAACTGTTGATGATGTTCTTATCATTGATTAACATCAAAAGGTAGTCGATGGTAAAAGAAAGCAGATATCCCTTTAATCCCTTCATTTTCTGCCAGGTCTTGATTTCGCCCGGTTTTGAAAAGAAAACCTCTTTGGCGTTTAGCTGTAACGATTCCAATTGATTGATTTTCGCAAGGGAACCGGCTTCCACGAAATAGATGGTAAAGAAATCATAGATGTGGGGTTTGTCTAACGGAGAGGCATCATCAATTTCCGAAAGGCGGCAAATATGAAATTGCATCTTCTTGTTTCGATGAGTAATAGTATGCCTGTTGGGGGCGTTCATCAAATTTTGAACAAAGCGATCGATATCGAGGCTAGGAATGTTTTTAAGTAGTGTCGTCATAACAGCGTTCTTTACTGCTTACTATCCTAAAACGATACCAAGAATGGTTCTGAACCAAATACGCTGACAATACCCTAATTCATTGACGTCTAAGCAGAGAGACCCTACATGCCATAATTAAATCACGAAAATATAACGAAAAAACATCGTGACATTCACGATATTTTCGTGAAATAAGATTATTTTTAAGAAAAGGTTTAACCTATGGAAAAGAAAAGAGAGAAAAATCAGGACCAAAATGAAATCCTGTATTCCATATTAAATGATATCACCTCGGTACAATCCATACCAGAATTGCTCGAAACCATATTCTTAAAAGTAAACAAAGTTATCGACTTTGATGATGTAGGCCTTTATCACGTATTCGAAGATGGACGGCATCGAGACTTGGCTGCTGATTCGGAATTGAATTTCGTAGCAAGCAAGAAAATCAATCAGAATTTGGGGAATAACTGGCTGCCACAGGAAGCGTCTATGAATGCAGCGATTAAAAAGTTGCGCATAGAAACTTTAAATGATTTTCTTACAACATACCCTGAACATCCACATACCGAGTTTCTAAGGGAAGAAGGAATTCAACAATTTATAAGCATTCCATTAAAAAGAAACGATAAAGTCTTCGGCCTATTTGTCTTATGGTCCAAAAAAGAAAACACCTATAGCAAAAAAGATATTCCCCTATTTACAAAAATAGCCGATATGATAGCGGTAACGCTTTCCAATATATTGGATAGAAAGCAACTTTTGGACGAGAAAAATTTCAAGCAGACACTTCTTGATATCAGCGAAGTAATATCCACCGTACAATCTGGCAAGAAGCTCTTAAGAGTAATTTTTGACAAGATTCGACCTATATTCAATTTTTACGATACAGGTCTGTTCGTATTCAACGAAGATAAAACAGCACTGGAAGATTGGTCAGTAAAATTTAATGACTTGGCGCTGTCTGTAGAATCTAAAGGTGCCATAGCTGATAAAGATGTCAACAAACCGCTATCTATTGAAAAAGGCTCAAATATGGCTTGGGAGCTAGCTTTGCTTCGCAAAGCAAATGGCCCTATAATCATCGATTTGACCGATATGGCCAAAGAGTTTCCACAATACGAGCAAAGTAAATTTTTGGTGGAGGCCGGTTATCACGATAGTATGCAAGTACTACTCAAGTACGCAGGAAACACGCTAGGCTTTTTCTGTATCAATGCCAAAAAACGCGGTTTCTTTACGCAAAGTCAGTTCCCGCTTTTTCAAGCCATTGCAGACCAACTTGCAGTTGCAGTAAGCAATATTCTTGATAACCAGACACTGGTCAGCGAAAAACAATTTAAAGAAACCCTTCTCGGTATCAGCGAAGCTATGGCCACCATTCTCGACCGAAAAGAGCTGTTGGCGACCATAGTAAACTACCTCAAACCGATTATCACAGTCGATGATTTGGGTGTAGTCGTATACAATGAAGACAAGACCCACTGGCGCGATTTGACCGTAAGTGAAGAATATCACGAGCTTTCCAACGTATCTAACGCCTTGTATGAACATAATATGGACAAATGGATTCCCTTTTGTTCGTTGACCAAACGAATGCAAAAGACACCATTACGCATTTGGACGATTGAAGAGTTTTTGTCACATGAAGATTTCGCTTTTCGCGAAATACTTGCCAACGATAATCAAAAGCAATTCATTACCGCACCTTTGAAATCGGGAAACGAGATTATAGGAGTACTCGTACTTGTATCGCTCGAGAGCGCCATTTATACCGATGCGCAATTACCTTTGATGCAACAATTGACCGACCAGGTCGGGCCAGCGGTCGATAAAATACTGAGTACCGAAAAACTGATTGCGGAGAAAAACTTTAAGGAAACGCTATTAAGAATAAGCGAATCAATTGCCACCATTCAAAATTGGAGAGAACTTTTCAAAGTTTTCTTTGAGGTTATTGCACCTATTTTCCCTTCCGATAGTCCAGGTTTAATGATAATCGATGGCGATTCGCATTATGAGATTTTAGATGAGGAAATACTTAAAGAGGAGTCCACTTTATATATATGGAAAAGCGCTGGCAGAGGTCCATTCAAAAACAAGAGCACACCTGTTGAACATTCTATCAAGGACGCTGGCCCACATCTCATATCAATAAAGGATATGGTACACCCACATAAGGCGAGTATGCTGAAAATGGGCTTGAAACAAGAAATCTACGGTGCTTTAAAATATGGCGGTAAAACAATTGGCGTGCTTTGCTTTAACAGTCGCAAGGAAGATGAATATTCAGAAAACGATTTCACGCTTTTTCAAGCCTTGGCCGACCAATTAGCAGTGGCTGTGGCAAACGTTTTAGCCAATGAGGCTTTAGTAGAAGAAAAAAACTTTAAGGAAACGCTACTCGCCATTAGCGAAGCCGTAGCATCAATTCAAGGCAGAAAAGAACTGTTTAAAGTGATTTTCGATAAGATAAATCCCGTTATTCCCATTGATGATGTGGGTATGTTGGTCTTAAATGATAATGGAACCAAAATAAAAGACCTAGCGGCAATCGATAACTATCACGATTCTCAATTTAATCGAGATTTAGAACAGTACGGTATCGGGCACTTTTTTGATATTGAACCTTTTGCGAGGTTGGCATTAAAAAGTACGGGTATCATTTCCAAGAGTGGATTACGAAAAAAATTCCCGAAAAACCGAACCATTAAAGTATTGACCAAACCCGCAAATCCTATCAAAGAATACATGTACACCCCTATGCGTGTAGGCAATAAATTAATAGGAGCGATTTTTTTCGATTCGAAGAAGGAAGGCATATATACTGAAGCTATGTTTCCGCTTTTCAGAGCCATTGCAGACCAATTGGCAGTTGCCGTTAGCAACGTTTTGACCAATGAGGCACTAGTAAAAGAAAAAAACTTTAAGGAAACCCTACTCGCCATCAGCGAAGCCGTAGCCTCTATTCAGGACAGGAAAGAACTGTTCAAGGTGATATTCGAAAAAATAAATCCCGTAATTCCCATTGATGACGTAGGTGTGATGATATTAGATAAAACTGGTAAGCACTGGAAAGATTGGGCGGTACTCGATAACTATCACGATTCAGATTCTAATGCTGAATTGGCAAATGAAGGCTTTACTGATTTTTTACCGCTCGACTCGATGACTACGAGGGCAATAACAGAAATTGGGATTTTGACGATTTCAGAGATAAAAGAGAAGCATAGAGACAATCCTTTTGTAGATGCAATGGAGAGGGAAGGTCTAAAGGAATTTCTATTCGGCCCACTTACCATTGGCAATAAAACGATTGGAGCAATATTTTTGGATTCAAAAAAAGAAAGTACGTACAACGAAGCTATGTTTCCGCTGTTCAAGGCCATTGCAGACCAATTAGCGGTCGCCGTTGCAAACGTTTTAGCCAATGAAGCCCTTTTAGAAGAAAAAAACTTTAAGGAAATCCTACTTGCCATAAGCGAGGCCGTAGCATCGATTCAAGACAGACAGGAATTATTCCGGGTGATTTTCGAGAAAATAAAGCCAGTGATTCCCATTGATGACGTCGGTATAGTACTACTTAATGAGGACAAGAATCAATTTGCAGACTTAGCCGTATCCGATAATTACAACCTTACCGATAGTAATATAGAACTGGCAAATGAAGGTTTATCCGGCTATATGGATATAGATACACTTGTGGCCCATATGCTCGAAAGCACGGAAATAAGTTCGATTGATGATTTACTAAAAAAATACCCGGATAATGCGTTTATGCCCATTATGAAAAGTCAGGGTTTCAAAGAAATGATGTTTACACCCCTAAAAGTGGGCAATTCGATAATAGGGGCTTTGGCTTTTGACAGTTTTAAAGAAAATGCCTATTCAGAAAACCAATTACCCTTATTTCAAGCTATTGCAGACCAGCTGGCTGTGGCGGTCAATAACGTTTTAGCCAATGAAAAAATCCTAGAACGCGAACAGGAAAAAGCCACGTTACTTGAAATCACTTCCGCAGTATCCAAAATCAGGAACTTACCCGACTTTTTGAGTTTTATAATGAAAAAGCTAAAGCCTATTTTCAACTTTTATGATATTGGTGTCTTTCTGTTAAGGGAAGACGGAAAATACAATGTGGATTTAGCCGCTATCGATTTAAAAGTAGACCCGTCTTTCGCAAATCAAACCTATTATCTTTCTGGAGAAACGCTTATAGAACACGAAGGGTCGTTAATTGAATGGATGATGAATACGATAGCGGAAAAAAATGCGCCTGTACTTTTTGATTTTGTTGACCTAGTAGATAAGTTTCCAGAGTATTATCAGTTTCAACTTGTAGATATTGTAAAAGAAGGTTTTCGCGACTGCCTTGCCGCCAACTTAAAAATTGGTGATTCCGTATTCGGGATGTTCTGTATCAATGCCTTGCAAAAAGATTTTTTTAAAAAAGAACAGTTTTCGCTTTTTCAGAATGTTACCGAGCAACTTTCCGTGGCTATTTCCAATATTCTCGCCAATCAACAGACGGAAGAAGAAAAGAAATATAGTGAGAGTCTTCTTGAAATTACCGAGGCCTTGGCTGCGACGACCAACGCCGTAGAACTCTACAACGCAATTGATACGGTGGTAAAGAAAATCATTCCTTTTGATCAGGTAGGTGTGTTGATTTTAGACAAGAGCGAGTCGTACCACTATGAATTGATCAACGAAAAATTTGTAAATCAGGTCGAAGATAAAAATAGGAAGGGCGCGACCGTTGAAAAACAAACTTTATATAAGCATCAAGGATCGTCTGTGGAATGGTTGGCCAATAACGGCCCGGTGATTACCTCAATGGATTTTCTGGTGGAGAACACCGAGCATCCACGCCACATAGATATGGTGAATGCCGGCGTAAAGGAATTGTTAGGAGGCCCTCTGGTCAATCAAGGCAAGCAAATCGGTATGATGGCCTTCAAACTGAAGAAAGAAGGCGTTTTTAACGAACAACATATCAAACATTACAAGTCGGTTTCCGAGCAAGTGTCTATTTGCGTGGCTAACATTCTTTCCAAAAAAGAAATCCTTTGGAAAAGCGCGATTCAGGATCTAGAACTAAAAATATCCAACATCCTGACCACCGAACAAAAATCCAATAACAAATGGGATGACATTTTTCAGGAATATAAGGCCTTGATTCCCTTCACCTTTGCCACGGTAATCAAAGTAACTAAAGACAAGCTCAATGATTTTACATACGAGTGGATCACACCCGTTGAGAAGCGTCAACTATCCCTCAAAAACATAGAAGAAATCACAAAGCTTTCCGCAACTGAAATATCCAAGGCGCAAAAGGGGTTGATTCAATTATCAAAAAAAGAGAATGAAGTTATTCAACTTAAGGAAATACCCAAAGCAACTAAAGTCTATATGGACGCATTGGGACTACAATCCGTATTGCCGCATAGATTACATCTCAAGAAAAAGCATACCGAAGTTTACTTTTTTATGTTCAGCAAGGATAAGAACCATTATAGCATTAGACATTGCAATATTTTAGAAGGAGTTCGCAATACCTTAAGAATTTCCTTGGAAAACTTGTTTTCTTCCTTCTCCATTAAAGAAATGTCGGAACAGTTGCAATTGGAAAAAACCTATCTGGAAAGCGTGGTCAAGGAAACCTACAACTTTGAGCATATGATCGGCGAGAGCAAGGCGATGCGCGACGTGTTCGCCCAGGTTTCCGAAGTAGCCGCCGTAGACGCTACTGCACTCATCTTAGGTGAAACCGGCACCGGAAAGGAACTGATCGCCCGTGCAATTCACGAAAATTCGACCCGGAAAGACAGGGTGCTCGTAAAGGTGAACTGTGCGGCCATACCGTCGCAGATCGTAGAATCAGAATTGTTTGGACATCAACGCGGTGCCTTTACGGGCGCGGTAAAAGACCGAATAGGAAAATTCGAGTTGGCCAATAAGGGAACGATATTTCTAGATGAAATCGGGGAAATGCCCTTGGAGCTACAAACCAAGTTGCTCAGGGTCATTCAAGAACGTGAGGTAGAACGCCTGGGCAGTAATGTGACCATACCCTTGGATATTCGAATCATCGCCGCGACCAATAGAAACTTGAACGAAGAAATTACCACGGGTATATTCCGATCCGATTTATTCTATCGTCTGAACGGGTATCCCATTCAGGTACCTCCGTTGCGCGCACGTGGTGAAGATGTGCTGTTGTTGGCCGACTTTTTCGCACGGCAATTTTCGGAACAATACGGTCTGCCTTTCAAGGGTTTCACCGCCAATACATTAAAACGTTTTCAGGCCTACGACTGGCCAGGCAATGTTAGGGAATTACAGAACAACATCGAACAGGCCATCATATCTCAAAAGGGCAAGATCATCGAGATTCATCCCGGAAATTCCAATGTGGCCGATTTTGAATGGATGGCATCGGAGGGTGCCAATACGAGGGCATTGAAATTGACCGATGACTTTGATATGGATGCCATAAAAAGGGAGAAAGATTTACTAGAACGCAACTATCTGCTAGAAGTTCTGGAAAAGAAAAAATGGAAGGTCAGCGGTAAGAATGGTGCTGCACGACAGTTGGGGGTTGCGCCTTCTACCCTAGAGTCCAGAATGCGTAAACTCGGAATATCCAGAAGTTGACCGATTTATGTACAGGGTCATATTTCTTAATAATTTGCGGTAAAGGCACGGTATTTTAGTAAGGCTACAAAAACTACACCTCCAAAGGCGTTACCGATAAGAGCGGTTGTCTGAAACCCGACATAGGTCGAAAACAGGATGTCATCGGTGAACAAAAGACCGGCCAATACTTCAATGTTTCCGACAATGCTATGATGAAAACCTGCGAAACCTACAATGGCGGTAATCATATAGATAACGAAAATGCGGCTGATAGTCTCGTTTGACGAGGTGACCAGCCACGAGAGCAATGCCATCAACCACCCAGCGAGCACGGCACTACCGAAAATGACATAGAGTTCAGCCTCGGTAACATGTCCCGCTATTTCCCCTATACTGTATTGAGAAATAATCCCGGTCGCCAACCCCACCCAACAGATGATCAAGGCGATGAAAAAACCGCCAATCAGGTTTCCCGCGATGACCAGCCCCCACAAACGCAACAGCTGTAGTACCGAACGTCTACCATGCAACACGGGTAGTGCCAACAATGAGGTCTGCTCGGTGAAGAGAATGGACCGCCCTAAAACTACCATGATAAATCCGACAGGGTAGGCAAACGCCACCAGATACGGTATGGTATGGGCAGAAAATTTATCCTCTAAGAAGGTGTAGAGTACGACGATCAATAGATAGCTGAATCCGATTTCAAGACCGGCGGCTACTGAACCTATAAACACTTTAGAGTTCTGCTGTTTATAGGCCTCCATGCCTTCACAAAGCTGTTCCACCAGAATTTCCTCTTGCGATTTTTGACGGTTCGTGCTACCTTCTTGGTGTTCATAAGTATCAATAACATCCTGCTCATTGATTTTCCGGCTCATGGTCCACGATTTTGTTCAAAATCTAAAATAAGCCTTCGCCCAGGAACTAGCTCTTTTTACATTAAAAAGTGAAGTCATAACGCTAATTCGTATCATTTTCATGCGGCCGTTACTTAATACATTTAGAATCGATTGGCAAAACATTAAACTCTTGATTTCTATGAACCCATACCACCATTAGAGAAGCTTCTTCGACTATCGAGAAAAATAAGACCTTATTGCAAATGCCAAATACCTTTTTAAAACGGGGCGATGAAAAAAAAATGGAAAGTAGCTATGTCGCGTTCGCAAGTAGGTTTCAATTTATATCATCTCAATATTCCCAAGATAGTCGGTCAATTGGAACTTTTTTCGGGATATGTACTTCAAACCAATCCTGACGGTTTTCAGGATGCCAGTTTTCGCTTGCAGGCCAAAGCCTCAAGTGTAAACACAAGAAATCAAGAGCGTGATAGCAAACTGTGCTCCCCTGAGTTTTTAGACGTAGGGAATCATCCAGATATCGTTTTTGTTTCCAATCGAATAGTTCAAATTGACCCAACTCATTACATCATAAAAGGCAACCTTAGCATTACCGGAATTTCAAAATTCGCCTCGCTCACGGCACATTTGGGAAGTACCGCTAACGACCAAAACGGACCGACTAAAATCGTGTTCGAAATAACAGGTCAACTCTTGAGTACCGACTATGGAATGCAGTGGTACGAAGAGACGCCTGAGGGCACTCAAACTTGGTCGCATGTTGTATCGCTGCATATGTTTTTGGAACTTGTCCCTGAGGAACCATTTGAATAAATTCTGGTAAGAATGGTATTACGAATAAATACCTAGGCTTAATGAAGTATGAAAAGTCTATTTGCCGATTTTCGCCGTAAATAAATAAGACCTTCCACGAGTACCAAACCACTTTTCCAAACGAGTTATCTTAAGCTAACTACCTCGAACCAAAATGCGAGGTAAAATGTTGCACGCTGATTTATTACCGCGTTCCAGGCAAGACTTTATTTTCAACGAAGTGCTTCAGGACGAAAAAATTAATCATAGCGCAGCATATTTTGGAATGTAACCCCTTAAATCTGATATACTATGAAAATTTTTACGTCTTCCATTATTCTCTTAAGCATTCTCCTTCTTGGAAACAATTCTTTGAAGAGGTCCAGTGAATTTGAACCGATGATAAATGAACCCGTTTTTGAATTGGATGATATTTCAATTGACAACAATGTTCGTGGAATGCAAATCGTAGCCAATCTAGCGCTAGATTCCGCCGAAGATCTTTTGGCATTAGTGGATCGCGCTAAAGCCAAGGGCGCCAACACGATCTTTTTCGCTGATTCAAAGACCAATATTTTTGGAATAAATGGTACTGCGGGCGCAAAGTGGGACCAAGAAATGAAAGCGTTTTCCGATGGCGTCAAAGCAAGGGACATGGATCTCATATTCATGACCACAGTAATGGGCTTCTGTGGTTCCTTAATTGGGGATAATCCTGACCTTACTACGGGTTACCCGATCAAAAATCAAGAACTAAGGGCCGAGAACGGCGAATTGGTACCTGTCAATTCATCTGAGCTGTTCAACGGGGATTTTGAAGACTATTCCGGAAATTTAGTGACCGATTGGGGCTTTCAAGATGCCCCTGGTTCACGGACCTTTATAGATACACAAGTAAAACGATCCGGACAAGCTTCGTTTCGGGCCGAAGGAAAAGGGGGCGAATCGTCCCGAATTTTCACGACTTTTAAGGTCGTTCCATTTCATCAATACACCTTACGTTTTTGGGTAAAGACCGAAAATCTTACGGCGGACAATCTCTTGGCCTTAATTCGTGATGAAGACAATCATGATAGGGAACTCACAAGTTTACAACTATCCACGACCAGAAAGGACGATGGAGGCCGCTCTTATTTTAAAAGCCCCAATCAATTCACTTTGGATTGGACCGAGGTCAGGATCGCCTTCAACAGTCTTGAAGCTACAAGGGTAAACTTGGCCCTCGCGGTCTATGGAGGCACTACGGGCAAAATTTGGTGGGATGATGTTGAAATTCTGGATACCCCCGCTTTAAATTGGTTGAATAGGGACGATTTGCCGAAAAGCGTACAATTCCAAAACGGTTCTCCACTTGATTTCGGTGTAGATGTGGCCGTACCATTGGATACAAAATTAGGCTTCTCAGGTTATCCAGGAGATTTTGACACACAGCATGCGCCTCCCAAGATACAAATCATCAATAGCGGTAAAATCAAGGAGGGCGACATTGTGACCATCAACGGTTATCACGGTCTACCGACCGCCGCCGGCCAGGTTTCCTGTTCCTGGAACAATCCCGAGACTTATGAACGCATGCGCCAAGTCCACCAAAGTTTACAAGATACCTATCAACCCGATGGCTTTTTATTGAACTATTCGGAAATCAGGACCGGAGGATGGGAACCAGCCGATGCGGACAATTTCACCACTTCAGGTGCTGCCTTGGCGCAAAGTATCAAAGTCGCTTTTGAAGATTTGTTCGAAATAGCACCCGACGGACAATTTTATTTTTGGAGCGATATGGTGGATCCCAATCACAACGCCAACGCCTTTTACTACCAGGTCAAAAATACCTTGGACCAATCTTGGTTGACCTTAAATGCCGACAAGGTAACTATCGCCAACTGGTGGGAAACCGTAGATATTCCCAAGAAGGCAGCCGCCTCGCTGCAATTCTTCTCGGACAAAGAGTTTAAGCAAATTGTTGGTGCTTTTTATGACAGCGACGTAAATGTAAACTACGATAGGTGGCAACAGGCAGCAGAAGGCATTGAGGGAATTGTCGGAAATATGTACGCCACTTGGACTGCGGACGGGGACTTCACCAAAATCGAACCCTATGGTGATTTATGGTGGGTAAGGAAAGAGGTTCAGAATCAAATCGTTTCACTTTCAGCCCCCAAAGAAGTTACCCCGAGAGAAACATATTCCATAGAGGTCGTACACGAAGCTGAGGCTGCAAGTGATATCGTTGTAATACTACAACTGAACGAGTCACCATGGACGAACTATGGCTCCGCTCGCGTGCCGGTAGTCAGTGGCAGCAAAACAGTGACCCTCGATTTTCAAGTGAACGAAGACATTCCGCTCGCGGAAGGGGCTTATAAATGGACGGCTTTCAGCACGCCTTCGGGATTGGACTGGGAAGAGCAAACGGGTATCGTCATACAGGCCGGCGTATCCTGCATTCCCGAACAAGTTTTCGAGGATAGCCTAACGAATTTAATAGTACCCGCACAAGTCTCACCTGGAGAAAGTTATACCATCAACGTAGCTTATTCTGCCTCGGAAACTCGACGCATGGTTGCTTATCTTCAATTGAACATGCCACCATGGTCTGACTATGGTTACCAGAGCTTCGAAGTGCAGTCCGGGGCCGACAAAGCAACCCTTGAAATGACGATGCCCGATAGCCTGCCTACCGGTGTCGCGGATTATAAATGGGTCACGTATCTGACTCCTCTTGGAGGAAACTGGGTCAATAATGTAGCCCTATTGGAAAAAACAGGTATCGATGTACTGGCGACCTCTGCCTTAAGAACCTCAGTACAAAATTTGAACGGCTTAACCATGTATCCGAATCCGGCGGGAACGACTGTGACATTCGAGAGTGATTTAGAATTACAAGCATTCGATATTTATAGCAACGAAGGTCGACTGCTAAAACAACTTACAGCGAATAAAGAGTCGGCTATAGATGTTTCGGACCTGACGAACGGAATATATATAGTAGTAACTACCCTTTCAAATGGAAAAAAATTGAGCGGGCAACTTATCGTACAACATTAGCGGTCTAGTGAATCATGGAAATGAATCCTTAAAAAAGAAGAATCAATTCACGATAATTTTAAGGGATTTTTGAGTGACGGTCTTCGTATCATCATCCAAATACTGAAGTTTGAGCAGGTAGATTCCCGCAGAAAGTTGGGGCGCCGAGAATTCTGCGGGTTTTCCGGAAAGGTTAATATTCGTCATAAGTTTCCCTTCCATCGAATAGATTTGCGCCCCATAAATATCGCTCGACGAAGAAATGAATAGGGTTCCGCCATTGAACGGATTAGGGTAGATAAACATATCCGTGGCCTCTGACTCGGGCTCGTTATCATTATCAAAAAAATCTTCCGGCAGGATGAGTATAAAACTAGAGGTACCAGAAGTTTCCCCGTCGTCATCCGTCACTTTAAGATTGACCTTGTAAAGACCTGTTTCCGAATAAATATGTGCAGAGATTGTTTCAGCGTATTGTACGCCATCTCCCATATCCCATTCATAGGACACTATGGTGCCGTCCGGATCTGTTGATTGTTCGGCGCTGAATACGATTTCTTTGTTTATCTGCAAACTGTCGCCAACTACTGTAATGTCGGGTAGCGGCAGTTGGTTTTGTAGTTCATCCATTTTAAATTGGTCCCAGTCGCCATTGGGCCACATAACCTTGCACCAATCTACCATTCGATTCACCGTTTCCGGTTCCAACCGTACTTCATTTTTAAGCCTAGGAATCAATCGGTAAAATTGGTCCGCCACTTTTCCTCCATCAAAAAACAACTCGCCCTTATTGGGATCATAATCTACGGGAACGTAATCTTTGGGATCAATGGTATTTTGATGCGGACCCTCGGCGGTCTCCCGAGGAAACTCTTCCGGGTCGTACGAGAGTGTTTTATCCACAAAATCGGCTAACAACACTTTTGTCACTTTTCGTCTTAAATCATAATCGATGTTATCTAAATGTGCCAACATCTCACGTCTTAAAGCCTCGTTTCCTGCCAAAAAAGACCCGTGGGCACTGTATAATCTTCTTGGATGAACGTGATGCAACCACCATCCCTCTTTATTGGGGCCGTTGTCGTCCCCAAGTCCATCAGGGCCTGTCATATCGAGATTTTGCCACATTTTGGCAACGGTCGTTAAGTATCGTAAACTGTGCATTTCGCCCGATTCCCTCGTGTTATAGTACAAATGGTCCATCTGGTATTTCCAGTCGATGGGTTTGTGATTCTGCGGTGATCGGTGTACGGGGTTTAAAATAAGTTCCAGTTGGTACCATGCTGTATTCGTGTAGGCACCCACCAAGCGGTCTTGGTCTTTAAAATTGAACGAATTGTTCGCACTGCGGTGCGGGGCGAGATCGAAAACGGAACTGTTAGAACCTATCCATGAATATTTTTCACCGTAGGTATACGCTTGATCCGAAATATTCTCCAGGCCATAGGTCTGCATGATATCCCATAGTTTGACGGCCAACCAGTGCATGACCGCAAGCGATTTGTCCTCACAGTCGTAGCCGGGCGCTCCGTTAAGTCCTCCGACACTATTGGCGGTGCCATTGTTCTTGCAAGGTTGCGGTCCACGTACGCCGACGAAACTGTGCGTATCGGTATTGAATCGATTTAGGAGTTCCAAGAGCGTTCCGTTGGCCAGGAGCACGTCGGGGCCATCAGTTTCCAAGGCTTCCAAAAGAGTACTATAAGCACGATAACCATAACTTTCCTCAAAAAGCTCTCCCCAAATGTCTACGGGATGTACCTCCGGCAACCAATGTTTCCAGTCCGGGAATTGGATGGCCACGGGAAGCTCCCTTATGTTCAGGGTGCTTTTGATGCCTAGGGCTTTTTCGATCTCGTCTTCCGAGGTTCCCTTTGGGAAAAGATAGGGGAGCATATCCTCATCATTTTCCAATACGGCATCCAATCCCGCACCTGCTGCCCATTCTTCAACCGGTTTCTCGTCCAATCCGGGGCCGGGTTGATAGGGTGGATTCCAAGGTCTCGCCTGTTCGGGAGCGGGAACATCCAACGAACGGATATAACTAGCAATTTGCTCCCCTTCTTCCTGCGTTAGTTTATGGAATTTGGAACGCTCGATAATGGACTTGTTCGAATAATTGAAATACTTCATGTCCCTACCATCCGAGGCATGGCAACTGGCGCATTTGGCTTTGATAACTTTCGCATCCGGCTTGTATGAATTCCATAGTTCCGCAGTTTCCCAGAGATTTTTACCGGCGGCTATGGTCGCGGCATCCATTGGCAATTCAATCGGGTCAAGATTCGGATTCGCATCTATAAAGGTTTCAGCAGGAATCAGGGCAGTCCCCGAGCTATCCAATATATTGAACGCAAGCACCCGATACCCTATCGATATTCCATCCGAAAAATTAAATCGAAACCGAATCACATTGTTGGTATCCAACGAAGCGGGGGCTACAGGTATTTGAAGATCTATGGTATGATGGCCACCGTCAATGCCACCGTAGACGGCCCCTTTGCCTATGACGTGGGCGTCCTCGAAGTCTACCCAACCATTTCCGTTTAGATTATAACTGGCCTTCCCATCGTAGGAAAGGTTGTTACAGCGTAGATAAAGTACCGAGCCTTTGGCGGGTTCTTCAAGCAGGAAATCTATTTTTTCGGCTACGCCTTCTTGGCCCAAAACTTCTATCGGCATTGTAATGCTTCCCTGACCATTCATAAAAGAATGAGCCATGTAGGTTATCGCCATTATTAAGTACATCGAAAGTTTGGGTACGGGCATCACAATAGGTCTTGAATCTTACAACTTAGGTATACAGGTTATATTGTTTGGGGAACTTGTAAATCGGACGCTTTTCGATAAAATGTAAGTTATAGGAAAGTCAAGCGAATTGATTTAGGGCCTTATAAGGAATTAGTCTTAAGAATACATGAAAAAGTAGTAAGGTACTTTTCTTGTTTTGGTTCAATTTTAACCATAACAGTACGCCAAGTATGACAGATTTGAATGGAACGTTTTTCAATAATGAAACTTTAAGACGGTTTGAAATGACCCTTCAGAACGCTTTCGTACATGTGGCCTATGAGGAATGTGCCCGAAATGAATTCCACCTGAAAAAAACGATATTCAACGACATCGCCGAGGAAACTGGCTTCCTCCTAGCCGCAATTAGAACCGTAATAGGACATCTCGAACTGCAAAATCAAAAAGTGACTACCGACTGTATTTGGATAAAGGCCTGTTTAAGACTTTACCCCAATTCAAAGAAAAGTTGATGCGAAAGTGGTATGCTCCAAGAAGCTTTCAATAAGTCATACGATTACTGTAAAAAGTTGTATTTCCGACGTTCAAAGGCAGACTATCTTCACCTAAATTAAGCAAGCACCCATCCTTGCTTTCAGAACTGAGAATTCTCTTGAGATATGACAGGTAAAAAACTGTTACATAACGAAGCGTTGAACGTGCAGGATAACATAGAGATGTACTACGGCACGACGGATAACTTTTACAACGAACTGTATCTAAAGTTCCTGGATCGTCACAGCGCAGTAGAGCGACACTTGAAGGCTCGAGTGGCGGCAATTGACAAACAAATTGAATGGGTCAGGGAAGAGATTGCAATCTTCGGTTCACAGAATGCGGAGAAAATACTGGATGCAATTCGTTTGGATGCGGAAATTTTAATTACCAAAAAAGAGTTGGCAGAGCATCAAGAAGAACTTGCAAAATACGATACTGGCTTCCTCTCTTTTTGGGAAGATATCAAACACAAATTTGGATTCAACTAAAACTTTAAAGATTAGCATTATGACAGAACAGAAAAGTAAAATTAGAAAATGGGCGATCATCGTGGTCAGATTTTTATTGGGAGCCGGCTTGCTCTTCAACGGTATTAATATGTTTGCCATGTTTATGCCCCTACCGAATCCCCAACAAGGCGAATTGGCTACACGCTTTTTGACCATTTTAGGTGAGGCAGGCTATTTCTATCCCATTTTGGGAACCGTCAAAATACTGACCGCCTTGGCATTGTTTACCAACCGCTATATGGCCCTGATGCTGGTCATTATGTTTCCCATAACGCTGAACGGAATTCTTTTTCACTTCAGAATGGATCCTTCCACTCAGTTTGCGGCACTTTTCGTAGGTCTTCTACAGGTCTATTTGATGTACGAGTCAAGAGATCGCTATTTCGATATCCTTCGACCATAAAGCTATAACCCTTTAGGGATGTCACTGCGACGAAAATACAAGGCTCGGAAAAGAAGGTATAATCTATTCATAGTAGTCTTGTTCGTTCTTATGGTGACCGTGGCCATACTGAGTAATATGTAGCCTTGTGGGCCGAAAGTGCCTGAGGAATTGGCTAATACTAAAAAAGTAGCATGTTCTCTTGAATTAGTACACCTCTCAGAATTAAGTCCCGAAGTACCTTTCGTTGTATTAAGGGTTCGGGAAATACCTCCCCTACTTAAACATCTGTACTATGAAAATTTTCACAAGGCGGTCTTGGACCTCTCGCATACTATACTTTTCATTCTTTCTTGTCATCTTTGGCTGCGCCACATCCAAAAAATATGTGGCGGAAGAAGTTGAAATAAACGAACCGATTACAAAAGAAATAAGTCATTCCTTTTATCTATTCGGTGGATACAAAGCCGACAAAGAGAAAGCGACAAACCCCTTGTTACTTCAGGCGCAGGAAGAAATCGTAAAAAACAACACCCCAAGCACCATTTTTTTTCTGGGGGATTATGGCAATAAGGCAATAACATCTATAGAACAGCAGATGGGATTGGCCAAAGCTAGTAACCAGGCTTACTTTCTATTGGGTGACGAGGAGTGGAAGTCGAAAAAAGTCGATTCCATAAAAAAGTTCGAAAAATATGTGGAGTCAAAGGATTGGAAAACCGTTGATTTCGAGCCAGAAAACAACTGTCCATTAGAGCGAAAACATATCGATGATAACCTCGATATGATTATCGTTAATTCTACATGGTTGATTTCCGATTGGGATAGAATACGAGGCATACATCAGGATTGCCCTGATATTGTTACCCTAAGACAATTCTTGGAGAAGCTTCAGAATTATATCAATGATGCACAGGATAAAAACGTGCTGATAGCCATGCACCACCCGGTTTTCAGCAATGGCAAGTATGCAGGTCAGCACACTTTCGGAAGCCAATTGTTGCCCATACCTTTTCTGGGGGCGGCATTTACCAACTATGGAAGCTTGGCCGGATTTTCCCCGAAATCAATCACCAACAACAGGTACAACGCCTACGCGATTTTAATGAGTTTTCTCGCCCAAGAGTCCGAACGCGTGACCTTCGTTTCAGGTCATGAAAACAGTTTACAGTATTTGGTAGGTCAGAACGGAACACATCAGATAATCAGTGGGTCTCTTACGGAAAAGGACGCCACGCATCGCACTTCTGAATCCATCACGACCATGGGCGGAAGTCTCGAATTTGAAGGCAAATATACTTTTGGTGAAAACGGTTATGCTCGATTGGACTATTTTGAAGACGGATCCTCTAAAGTAACTTTTAAGACCGCAAAGGAGACCAATACACTTTCGGTGCACGAGCCTTTTCCGGATAAATCAGCAAATCAGGACTATTCACCCATTGCTCAAAAGGAAATCAAAAGCGCGATTGTGGGCGACGAAAAAATATTGAAGAAGTCGGGTTTGTACAAAACGATATGGGGAGAGCGCTACCGTAGGTATTTTACCGAAGAAGTAACCGCCCCGGTGGCTATCCTAGACACGCTCTATGGAGGTCTAGAGGTCGTTAAAAAAGGTGGCGGGCATCAATCATATAACCTACGATTAGAAGATAAGGACGGTAAGGAATATGCCATGCGGTCGCTCGACAAGAACGCCGCCCGTATCTTAAAGTTCAATCTTTTTGGTGCTGCCTATAATTTGGACGAATATGAGGATTCCGCAACCGAGAAAATCATTTACGATTTCTTCACCACTTCGCACCCCTATCTCACATTACCCATTGGACCGTTGTCGGAAGCAGCCGAAATCAACCATGCCACGCCAAAACTTTTCTATATTCCAAAACAAAAGGCATTAGGGCAGTATAACGAGGTGTATGGGGATGCCCTCTATTTTATAGAAGAGCGACCCTCCGAAAAATGGATCGATTACGAGGGCTATACGGTTTCCGTTCCAGATGAGGCCGGAAGCATAAAGGCGTTTGAGAGCACCGAAGATATGCTATCGAAATTGGAGGAAGACGAATCTTACTCCGTAGATGAACGGTCGGTAGTTAGGGCACGGTTGTTCGATATGCTCATAGGCGATTGGGATAGACATGCAGACCAGTATCGCTGGGGTGAATATGAAATAAACGATGACGATAAGAGATTCGTGGCCATACCCCGTGACCGTGATAACGCCTTTCCCAAATTCGATGGCATAGGCGTACCCTTTATCCAATGGTTTACACCCTTGATTCGTTCATGGCAGACCTACGAGCCGGAAATCAAAAACCTGAAATGGCTCAATGATAAAGGTAATTTGTTGGATAATGTATTGGTGACCAAAAACGGAAAGGAACTATGGATAGAAGAAGCCTTGAAAATGCAGGCCAACATAAGTGACGATGCTATGGAAAAAGCATTTGGGATTTTACCAAAAGAAGTACAGGATGAAGTGTCCGAAGAAGTTAAGAACAACTTTAAGCAAAGACTTAAGGATTTACATAAGTACGCTGAGCAATACGGTGAATACTTGGAGAAACGGGTTATTCTTCATGGCACCCATAAAGATGATATCATTCAGGTGGAACGACAAGCTGATGGCAAAACCAAAATCGTTTTGCGTAGAAATCTTACCAACGACCCGAATGAGAAATTCTATGAAAGAGTCTTTGACAAGGAACGTACCAAGGAAATCTGGATCTACGGCCTGAACGATACGGATAAATTCATTGTTAGCGGAGAGGGAGACCATGAGATATTCATAAGATTGATCGGTGGCTATGGGGAAGATACCTATCAAATCGAGAATAAAGATCGGATAAAAGTCTATGATTTCAGATATGAGGACTCCGACTTTTCGGAAATGCCCGTTCGAAAGAACCTGACCAATCAGTTTTCTACCAATTCGTTTCACTGGCGTAATTATCAAGAGAACAACAATGTCGTCGTCCCCGCAATTGGCTATCGTACCAATGACGGTTTTACCTTGGGCTTGACCGATATCTACACGGTGAACGGATTCAATGGAAACCCCTTCAAGCAACAACACCTGTTTTCGGCCAATTACTATTCCATTTTTCAAGGGGTCGATGCGCGCTACCAAGGTACGTTCGCGAATATCATCCCAAAATGGAATCTTGAGTTGGAAGGATATCTGACCAACAACAGATATTCTATAAACTATTTCGGTTTTGGCAACGAAACGGAAAATTTGGAAGATACCCTTGACCTGGACTTTTATCGTTCGGTAATGCAGAATTACAAGGTACGGGCAGGTCTGGCCATTCAAACGTTGCGCATTTCCGCAGTTTATGAGAATTTCAAAATCAATGAATTTGATGATCGTATTTTCAATAGGACCAATCTAACTCCAGAAGTTTTCGAAAGCCAGAACTATATCGGAGCGGAAGCCGGTATAAGGTATCAAAACGACGATGCGAATGATTTTCCCACTCGTGGATTCTTGTTGGAATTCCAAGGTGGATATAGACAGAATACCCAATTGGACAATAATCGTTTCGGATACGCCAGGCTGAAACTTGCGTTCTCCAAAAAACTGATTAAATCGGGAGATTTGGTCTTTGGTACAGAGTTCGAAGGAATGACCAATATCGGTAACGATTTTTTCTTTTACCATGCACCTTCTCTCGGGGGTCAGAATGGTTTAAGGGGATTCAGGGATGAACGTTTCACCGGAAAATCCTATTTCTATCAGAGTACCGACCTGCGTTTACGTCTTAAAAGGGTACGAACCTCCATACTGCCCCTGACCATTGGTCTGTTCGGAGGTTTTGATTACGGTAGGGTTTGGGTCTCGAACGATACTTCGAACGTATGGCATCACTCACAAGGTGGAGGTATTTGGGTCAGCGGTCTAAGCTCTTTTGGTCTTAGCGCCGGGTATTTTAATTCGGTGGACGGGAATATCATTCAAATCGGTTTCGGTTTCGGCTTTTAATACAACAGAAGGGATAGCAACATGAAGATAAACCTAAAACCTGAGTTGATCGTACTATTCTTTGCGATTTTGGCCTCCAACTATTTGCACGGACAACAAACTTCAAATGGAAGTTCGGACGATACGCGATGGGACTATTTCAAGCATGATATTGGCAGTATATTCGGGGGTATGGGGTATGCCTATAGCAGACCTGTCCATTGGCAGGGCGACGATTGGCTCACCTTCGGTGCGGTGAGTGCGGGCACGGTTCTCTTGTACACGGTAGATGACGAAACAAGTCGATTTTTCAGAAAACGAAAGGAAGACATTCCCCAAATCGTAAGCGATTACGGATTCTTATACGGAAGTCCCGAAAACAACTATATGCTCACAGGGGCAGTGTATGTGACCGGATTGGCACTCAAGAACGAAAAATTACGAAGAACCGGTGTCTTGCTTATTGCATCGGCCAGCGCTACCGGATTTCTACAACAAGTACTTAAGTCGGTCACTGGTCGTGCCAGGCCACGTTCCGGTTTGGCGAAAAACTATTTTGAGCCTTTTGCCAGTGACAAGGATTTGCATTCCTTCCCTTCGGGGCATGCGATACTGGCCCTATCCAATGCCCATGCCATTGCGAAACAATTTAAAAATGTTTGGGTAAAATCGGGTATCTATATTTTAGGATCCATCCCGGCCCTATCCCGAATCTGGGAAGGTGCACATTGGTTGTCCGATGTTGCACTGAGCGCAGCCATAAGCATCGCTACGGTAGAATCCATCGACCGATATCTTGACCGGCGCTACGATGAAAAATACAATGCTGGCGCTAAAAAGGTTTCATGGAATCTCAAATTTGGCCTAGGGCAAATGGGAGTGGTTATCCATCTCCATTGATCATCTAGAATCGTACTTCAAATTAAAGTATATCAAAACAAATAAAAGATCAACTTTTGGGTTATTACCATACGTACTTCATGAGCAGAAACATTACATAGTATACCCGCTGATGCCAAAAAACAAATTTGATAATATATTTTTTGCGCTTATTGTCGGTATTCTCATTTTTCATACATCAGCATCCTATTCCCAACTGTCAGACCTGGCCCGTGTCGACTACACGCTTCTTCCAGCAACCGATGACGGTTTCGAATATGAGGCAGCCAGAGTTTCGCTGAACTATCCCGTAAAAATCAAAAGTGGCACCTATCTGTTCGTGGGTGCGGGGTATGCCAATATCGACCTTAACTTTGGAAAAGAGCCACAGCCCTTCAACACCAATGCCATTGACGGTCTACAGGTATTTGAATTGAATATCGGATATACGTTCCCTTTGAAAAAAGATTGGCGGTTTGCGGCCAGATTTGCTCCAGGCATGAGCTCCAACCTTTCGGCAGATAAGCTTAAGGCAGATGACCTGGTGCTTTCCGGCGAGTTGGTTTTTATACGGGATAGAACCAAATCAGAGGATGCCAGTAAACCTTCAAGGCTCATCTTTGGCATATCCTATTCCGGAAATCGCGGCTTTCCCTATCCATTGCCTTTTTTGAGCTATTATAGAAAATTCCATCCAAAATGGTCCTACAACCTAGGAGTGCCCAAAACCAATTTACAGTACCATATTTCGGAGAAACATCGGTTAAAGTTGTATGCGGAGCTAGACGGTTTTACCTCCAATATTCAAAACGGAATTCCTTTACTGAACGGCGATAGCGCTGAAAGTATAAACATGTCGCTGATTCTCATGAGTCTTCAGTATGAGTTCCATTTTTTAGACCATTTCGAATTTTTCTGTCGGGCCTCTTACATTCTGGATAAACGCGTTCAATTAAGGGATTCCGAAAAAGAAAATATTTTGTTATTGGATAATACCCGAGGAACCTATTTTAGAACAGGATTGCGATTTAAGATTTAGATTCAGCGAACTGCAAGATTCCCGACCCGTACTTTTCCAAATATCTTCGGGGAAGTCATACTTTACAATTCTTTGTTATAAAGCAAGCCTTAAAAAGCCGAATAAGTGTCATTAAAAATTGAATTTCAGACCATTAGGAAATATTAGTATTCGTAACTTCCCTATCGGGATACGTTGTTTGAACGTTATCAAACGATAGCATTATCTAGATTTATGGCAGCCTTATCCTTGCTCGAAAACTAAATCTACTTGTATTAATCTCTTAATATGATTGGAAAATGGCAGAAGAGCTAACAAAAATCGTAACCGCTTACAATCAAAATGTGGCGAAAGTCGAATTCGATTTTGACAATGATTTCAAACTGCTAGAAGTTGCGATAAAATCCACTAGGGAATACTTACAGAAACTTCGGATAAGGCTGCGGAAGGCAACCTTTAAAACACCATTACAGGAAATCAATTTCTTCAAAAACCAGAAACCTATGGTTTTCGGTCGGTTAAAATTTTATACCCGGGTATATTCATACTTTTTGGAGAAACCACAAGGTTCGAAGGCGAAACAGAGAAAACACATTGACGTTGAAATTGAGAAGTTGCAAAACAGCCAAGGTTCCTATTTTGATTTCATTCAATATTACAGGGAAGGTGCGACCCTTTTGGATGAACACTATTTCACAAGAGGTAAGCATAACACACCTCTGTTGTCGAACAACTGCCACTTCTTTGCCGATTCAGAGTTCACCACAGGATATGATGTGGTCGTGGCCGATATACTGGCTTATGATCTAATGATACATTTCTTCAATCGAGAGTTACAACAATTGAACGAAACCAAAGTGGATGTTCCTACATTCGATTTTCTAGTGAACGGGGAGCGTTTGGGATGGACGGCATCAAAAACGGACTTGATAGAATTAATCTATGCCTTGCAGACCTGTGGTGCAATCAAAAGTGGGACTGCCGGAATCAAGGAAATGGCCAGTGCCTGTGAACTGGTATTCGATATCGATCTGGGCAATTATTATCGCACTTTCCTTGAAATTCGGGAACGGAAAATCGATCAGACCAAGTTTTTGGATCGGTTAAAGGACAATCTTCTAAAACGTATGAAAGATATAGATGGTTAGGTCAAGTATTTTTTTACCCAACTTGGGTACAACTTGGGAAGTGCCAAAACTAATTTTGCTTAATGCCAATTGGTTTCGTAAAAATCTTTAATAGGCGTTAGGTAAATCATTTTCAATCAATTGGAATGAGATAATTAAATCGACCAACTTGGGTGCGACTTGTGAATAAATAAGAATAATACTACGCAAATTAGCGGAACGAAAGTCAAATCAAGTTAGGGGCTATCAAATAAAGCTAGAATAACACGATAGCCCTTTTCTTTTAAACCCGTTCTACTATGCCGACAAGTATTATTACTACGGATGATCTTCGGGAGTTCAAATTGGAACTACTGGATGACATCAAAAACCTTCTTTCTAAACAGACCAAAGGCGTTCTCAAGAAGTATTTGAGATCATCGGAAGTGATGGAACTTTTACAAGTCAGTCCCGGAACCCTACAAAATCTTCGTATCAACGGCACCTTACCCTATACCAAAGTAGGCGGTATCATTTACTACGACACCGAAGAAATCCAAAACGTATTAACGGCAAACCGTGTCCAGAATGGTCTAAATCCTTAGACGATGAACTACATAAAGCTCCTCAACGCGGCTTTTGAAAAGTTCTATTTTGACGATCGCCTAAATCCAACTCATATTAGTTTATATATGGCCCTGTTCCACGAATGGAACAGTAGCCGCTTTGCGGATGAGTTCTACGTTAACCGCCGTGACCTGATGCGGGTGGCGAAAATAGGTTCCAAATCTACCTATCATCGTTGCGTGACCGACCTTGATTCTTGGCATTATCTCTTCTACTTCCCCTCGAACAACCCTTATAAAGGCAGCAAAATCAAGATGGCCATTATTGAAACTAGTGATGAATCTGTTCCGGGACGGTACAGTCCCACGTTGGAACATCTTGCGGAACGGTACCATCCCATACGTGAACCAGTAACGGGACACCACCGTCCCATAAACGGACAAGCTCTAGACCCGCACCGTCCCACCAGTGGACAAGCATTGGTATCTACTACAAACAATACCAAACAGGTAAATACTATAAAACAACCAAAGGACTGGCAGGCCGTTTTTTTATTTTTTGAAGAAGGTGGTTTCGATGCCGATGAAGCAAAAAAATTCTTCGATCATTACCAAGCTCGAAGTTGGCAAACCAGTGACGGAAAAGAAATTCGAGATTGGCGCGCCTTGGCTAAAAACTGGATGGACAGGACCCAATTATTTAAGGAAGAAAATGGGCCAAACAAAAAACAAGCGTCCCAAATCAAGGACAACTTGCGAACCACTAAAAACAAGGATTATGGGCAACCCCTCTAAAATTATCGAAGGCGGCGTGGAATTTTCGCTCGGAAAATTTGATGGTAAAAGTGTACTGTACGACTTTCCGGAAATCCAGATTTATTTGAATGCGAAAGGGAAGATGCTTTTTGGTAAACAGTTCCAGATTCACGATGAGGACAAAGAAATTCTGCTTAAGCTCTGCAATTACTTCGTACGTGACGAAGAAAACTGCGAAAAAAACGGTATCGATATAGAAAAAGGAATACTGCTTTCCGGCCCTGTCGGTTGCGGTAAGACAAGTCTAATGAGGTTACTTCGACATATCGTACCAATGCAACGCCCGTACGATATGATTCCCTGTCGCAACGTAGCATTCAGTTTTAACCACCTTGGTTTCAAGACCATCGAAGAATACGGCAGTACTAAATTCTTTTGTTTTGACGATTTAGGCGTTGAACCCGCAGGAAGATTCTATGGCAAAGACCTAAACGTAATGGGCGAAGTGCTTTTGTCGCGATATGAACTATACCTTGAAACCAAGAAAAAAGTAAAGACGCACGCCACGACCAACTTAAACGCCGAGGAACTAGAAGAACGCTACGGCAACCGTGTCCGCAGTCGGATGCGTGAACTTTTTAATTTGATTGCTTTTGATAAAGGGGCTGGGGATAAGAGGAAGTGATTCGACTCATACCACTATGTCATCACATCTTTTCTGGTTTTAAAGCTTAACTATTGATTGGCCCGTCGGGAAAAAATTTTAATTTAAAAAACGAATCTCTTAAAAAATGAGATTAGATGGAAAGTAAAAAACATTTTTATTTTCGTATTTTACAGATTTTTTATCGGTCAACTTAACTAATTAGAATGCAATCAAACCAAAAACTTGTTTTAAAGGAGATTCTTCATGCCAGGGTACTCTCGGAAGAAATCCATGGCCTATTAAAAGGCTATAAGGATGACAATAAAGATAAAATTAAACTTAGCGGTAATAAATCCGATATCATAGAGAATTTAGTAGACGCTGTGGAGCTAAAAATAGTTCCATTGGAAAAGGTTCACGAAATTATCAGAGATGCGGAGGAATACGGTGACCAATATATATTTTTGTACGAAACACTTCCAAAGACGACAAATACGGATTATTCGAACGGAACGGCAATAGCAAAAAAGGTGATTCCTAATGGTGAAATGTCAAAGTTTCCCAAACTAATGATGATTCCATCTTCAGTTGAATGGGTTGATTTCAGAAGTCCCAATAGAGGACTGAAAGATTCATGGATGATGAAATTATATGACAGGAAGACCCGTGAAGTCAAACAGGACGAGGATGTAAAATACTCCGAGGGGCTTCGGATTGTCACCTACAAAACCAAAGAGTTCAGACTAATTTATATAGTAGAGTGGACGGGTAAAAATCTATTAGAATTCAAGATAGGTAGAACTACCTTCGATTCAAACAGGAGCCTCTCGGATTCACTTAAAAAATTACGCACTCTGGTGGGGAAGGGAATTAATGTTCAAAAAGACTTCAAAAAGTATGATTTATCTCAAACTATTGCCAACATTATTGATAAATCTGAGGATAATAAAAAAATTTATAACTTACTAGCAACTAATTTACAGGATTCTCAGGGAGGCACTGCTCAGATTAGAACCTACGGCGAGGATTCCACTGATTTACTAGAGGATGATTCTCGGAAGGCTGCAGTTGACGCCTATGTATCGAAAAAGGGTAAAGCAACTGGTGTCAGTATATCCTTTTTAGAAAGCGGTTCAGAAGGAGTTTTAAGTAAAGATATTATTGTGACTTTGGGAAAAGATGATATTAACCAAATAATAATTTCTGCGAATGTAACACCACAGGAATATAACTATGTCAGACGAAAAATTAAATCTCTTGGTTAATGATTACCCCGAATATTCGGAGGTTATCAAAGCGATTAGCGATTGGTTTAGAGAACACGCTGACCAAAGGGCAATTCGTATGGACGAATTTTATTCCAACCAGTTTGGTTTTTCCATTGAGGACGTAAATGCGGCATTCATGTTGATGCGGCAACAGTCCATGCTTAAGACTATATATCGTGTCCTGGACGATGATGGGTCTAAAATTGGTAAGGACTTTGAAAACTATTCTGAAATTCCTGATGAAGTATCTACTATCTGGGGAGTCAAAAAAGAAACTAAAGACGTTTTTGTTGTTCCATTCTATTCACTTCTTCATTAACACCCCTTGGACGATACGGAACGTTTTAAAATTTTCAAGGAAATTGTCAGTGAATTTCATCATAGAGTGAAGATTGCTTGGACCACGATGGACGATGTAAGGAAAGGAGGTCAATTGTGGCTCGAGAATATAAAGGAAAGATATCAGGATATTGAACTTTACAGCAGTGCCCAAGAGGTAGTGTTTTCAGAAATATTCTACTTTCATAATAATTTAGAAACAACACCTTTAGCCAAGAAGTCGGTATCCAATGACCCGCCATTTGCCCTAATTATGAAAGGAGGTGGCATAAAGGGATTAGCTTATATCGGGGCTTTGGAAGAACTATTCAGATTTTATAAATTCAATTGGTATGCGGGAACATCCGCTGGTGCCATTTCGGCTATCCTCTTAGCCGCGGGGTATAATTTAGATGAGTTAAATGAAGTAATGCGCAATAAGGACTTCAGTGACTTCAAAGATGCGAATTTTATAAAGGCCTGCTATAACCTTTTCTCGAAAAAAGGCTGTTACGAAGCCAATACATTTGTTATTTGGCTAAATCACCTGTTAGCCGTTAAACTTGATAGTCCGACAGCGATTAAACTGAAAAATCTTAAATCCCGTGTTACAGTCTATGCGAGTAGGAGGGAAAAGCCAGCGCTAATTTTTGATTCTTCGAATCCTGAATATGCTTCCATGCAAGCCGCATTTGCCGCAAGATGCAGTATGTCTATTCCATTTCTATTTACTCCACAAAAGAGCGAAGGATTGAATGTTTTTGACGGAGGTCTTCAGAACAATTTTCCAGTTCAAGCTATGTTGAACGATAGCCCTGAAACTGATTTCTTAGCTCTGTATCTAGGACCTGAAATATTTGAATACAAAAAAAGTTCTATTTGGAGTGACTTCGAATCTATATGGACCGAAGCATATGATACTGATACTATTGAGAGGCACAAGGACAAAGTTGTAATAATTGATCCCCGACCAATCTCGACCTATAGATTTAAACTTAGCGATAGGGAGAAAGAATTTTTGGTTGAGAACGGACGTCTTGCCGCTTTAAAGTTTTTAGATAAAAGGGGGAAATTAAGCAAACATGAGCATAATTACGTTGAACGTAAGGAAAATTTGGAAACAGAACGTAACGCCCTTGTTAGGATTAAGCGTCAACGTAATCGCAAAAGAAAACTAAAATTTTCTTTCCTTTTCATAGTCATTCTATTAGGCTTGAATTACGAGAAGCTGACCGAACTAGTAAATCGATTATTTTAATCATTGGGTATTTTATACAGATATTTAAAACATCTCTCCAAACGAAGCCTCATAAGAGCATCACTGTAGACGAAAGTATTTCAATAACAGTGACTGCAACCTTTTTCACACATTTGATTATCTTAATCCCCAACTCTCTCATAACTTCCTAAATTTTCAATTAAACTATCCCATATAACCAATGCTAAAGCCTCCATACTTTTATGCTTTAGTAAGTATTCATTCTCATCCCCATTGCTCAAAAACCCTAACTCCAAAAGCATCCCCGGAACGAAACCCGCCGTTTCTCGCAGCATATGAAAATTGGCAAACTTCACGCCCCTACTCTCAAAACCCAACTGCTTGTTTAGCGCGGCCTGTAATTTGTAGGCAAGCCATACCAAATCCTCAGCGTAATCAGATTGCTGATTGGTCACAAAAACTTCAACGCCTCGGGCATTGGGATTATCGGAATGGTTACAATGCAAGGAGATAAACAAATCTACTTTTAGTGCCTTGACCAATTGGGTTCTATCCGATAGCGATATGAGCGTATCGTTGTATCTGGTCAGATAGATAGCATGGGGATTTTCCAACTCCTCATTTAGCTTTAAAATCTCCCGAGCGACTTGCAATACCACGTCTTTTTCCCGAATACCTTTTATCCCGATGGCACCGGAATCTTTTCCTCCATGTCCGGGATCGATGACGATTATCTTTTTGAAGTCGACTTCCTGACCGAAAACGTAACACATTTTCAAAAGCAAAATCACCAAACTGACGTTTTTGAGCAGGTTTTTCATTCTAGGTTTTTGAGTTATCAACAGACCAACAGCGGATTTCCATAAAATTAGATGCCAAATACCACCATCGAAATCCAAAAGGAATCAAATAATATTTTATTCACAAATAATTGAAAATCAATTATTTAAATACAAATCTACGTACTTTTTCCATAACGAAAATGAACCAATAATCTAATCCGTTCCATTATGAAAAAATCACACTATTTGGCATCCTTGCTCTCGCTGTTATCTACTTCGTTATTTGCTCAAATCGGTGGCATCGAAGATTCCGTTGGCGATGTTTCCGATACTATTAGAACCATCTTCCCCATAATTCTCGGAGTAATTTTCCTAGTAGGTTTTCTGTTCAATGCCGGGCATTTCTTCGGGGAAAATGCCGACCTCAAAAAAGGGATTACCCGAGTTCTTGTCTTTGTTTTGATCGCCGGTGCGGTCGTAGGGATCTTTACTTATCTAATCGGAATCGTAGTATAAATGAAACGGTTCGAGGTCTATAAAAACATCAGAAAACGGGCAGTCATCTTCGGGCTGCCTATTTCACTGTTCGCGTTAATGATGAGTTCGGTGATTGCCTCTCTCCTTGTCATCATCTTCTCGTTCAGCTTTGTGTTGATCATTGGCATACTGATTTTCAATGCCACATTATATGTGGTATTGACACGGCTTACCAATAGTCCGCAGCTGTTACAGGTAAGAAATGTATTTCCTAAGATTATCAGCAACAAAAGAAACTCCGGCCTTCAATATGAATAAGATGAACCTTTCCGCATATCGCCCTATTACCGATATTCAAGACAATATCATCTTTGCCAACAACGGCAATGTCGTAATGTGCTATAAAGGAATCTTACCGGAAATATACTCTTTGTCGCAGAAGGACTTTGAGGATGTGCACGGGGCTTGGTTTCAGGCTTTAAAATCGTTGCCGACAGGCACCGTAGTCCATAAGCAGGATATCTATCTAAAAAAATCCTTTACCTCTGATATTCTTCCCAACGAGACCTTTTTAGAAAAGGCGACGCACGAGCATTTCAAAGGGCGTGAGTTTATGGAGCACCAATGCTACCTCTTTTTTATCCTAACCAAAAACAAGGCACTCAACAATCCCAAATACGTCAATCCGTTCCGCAAAATTGCAAAGGATATCGTAAGTGAGCTTGATGACAACGTGAAAAGCTTTGTAGGGGCAGTTAGCGACTCGGTCTCCTTCATCAACAATAGCCGAAAGATGGAGTTTCTTCCGCTTGAAGGGAAAGGAATAGAACAGCTTACCGATAATTTCTTTAACGGATTCAACGAGGGTTTCGATACCGATATTTTACTGGAAAAGAAAAGCGTCAATATAGGCGAGAACTATTTTGATGCCCTGGCCATCAATAGCGAACTGTGCTTTGGCGAAAGTGTACAGAGTAGCAAGACCAATGAGAAATTCACTTCTGACGATTTCGTATTTCATCAAGGGTTTATTGATGGTTTAGGGCTTACGCTTAATGAAAATCATATCGTCAACCAGATTCTGTATCTAGACGATAAACAAAAGTGGCGCAAGCTATTGGATAAGAAAGTTGAGGAGCTTAACAAAAGTTCCAACTTCGGTTCGCAGAACAAGGTGGTCTTGGGTAAAATCCAGCACATCCTTGACCAAATCAATGCAGATGACAATGCCCGAATCATCCGTGGTCATCTCAACATTATTTATTGGGATAAAAACCAAGAAAACCTGAGTCGGATCGGCTCCAAAATCAAGACCGAGTTCAAGGAGCTTGACATTATCCCTTATTACCCTAGAGGCGAGGAACGAAAAAATTATTTGCTCAACAGCTACTGCTGCTTTTCCTCCAATTTCTCTAACAACGATTTATACGTTACCGACCTCAAGCATGCACTTTGCCTTCTTATAAATAATACGAACTATAAATCGGACGATACCGGTATCATCTTCAACGACCGGGAGCATAACGTTCCCGTTCTAAAGGATGTCTGGGACGAAGGCAAGAAACGTATCAAGGCCCGAAACTTTGCCATCTTTGCACCAACGGGAGAAGGGAAATCCTTTTTGGCCAATAATATTCTACGGCAATACTTTGAAAGCGGCGTACGTCTGGTCATCATCGACCTTGGTGGATCCTATACCAAGTTTGCCAAGCTTTATCCTGAAAAGTACACCGTACTCAGATACGAAAGTGGAAAGAACCTTGGAATCAATCCCTTTTATATCAGCAATCAAAACGACCTGACACCGGAACGCTTGGAAGACCTGTCAGTGTTCCTTTTTGAACTGATCGCCTCCGACCTTAAAGTAACAAAGGCACAGTCCGTATCGGTAAAAAAGATTCTCCGGCATTACTATACCAATACTTCGGGAAAGCACTCTTTAGACGGCTTTTATCAATTCATCGAAACAAATCAGCAAGACCTTTTATCAAAACTTAAAATCCATCCTGACTACTTCAATGTTACGGGCTTTTTGCACGTGATGTCGGAGTATGTTGGCGATGGTCTATACAGCTTTCTATTTGAAGTGAGCGAAGATCAGACCTATAAAATCGAGGATAAGCGCCTCATCGTTTTTGAACTGGACGAAGTTAAGGACAATAAGGAAATCCTTTCGGTAATGCTCAAGCTCATCAAATCGGCCATCCAAAGAACGATTTGGAAGAACCGAGCGGAAAAAGGTATCATCCTGTTCGATGAGTTCGCCAAGCAACTGAAATTCGAAAACGTACTGGAAAGTGTCGAATTCTACTATCAGGCCATCCGGAAACAGAATGGTGCGATTGGGATTATACTTCAGTCCATCAATCAGCTACCGGATAATTCTACCTCCGCAAGCATCCTCGAAAATACACAGGTGATTTACAGCCTGAACAATGAAAAGGGATATGCCGAACTGGTCAAACGCCTTAATCTATCCAGCCACGACCTGAACCAATTAAAGTCCATCAAGAACAACCTTTCCGGGCCACGCAAGTACACCGAGATGTTCATCAAAATAGGAAAGGAAAGCAACATCTTCCGGCTCGAAGTCCCGAAAAAGGTGTACGCCGCTTACCTGACGGATGGAACCGAGAACGAGGCCATCATGAAACTCTATGATGAGCATCAGGATATGGAAAAAGCAATTACTGAATTCACACTAAAAACGTAATACCATGAAAACGAGAATCTTAATTACGCTAACGCTAATCGTCACTTTACATGCTACACGAGCCACAGCACAAGGAATGCCCACCTACGACAATGTCAATTTTATCAGCTTGATAAAGCAGTTGGTAGAATCCGGTAAGCAGACTTCGAACATTATCAAAACCGTCAAGTTCTTAAAGACACAAAAGGAGAATCTGGAAAAGGTGAACAATGTGGTCAAACAGTTAAAGGCGGTACAGGAAATCGGCCGTAACAATGAACGTCTGGTCAATGTGATGCAAAACGATTTGCAAGACATATTGAATTCGCCCTATATCAAACCTGACGAAGTTTCGAGAGTGTCCGAATCATTTAGTGCCGTCGTGGAAAACTCCTTGGAAACCTTGGATTTTATCGACCAAGTACTATCAAGTGATTTTCTCAAAATGACGGATGCGGACCGTGCGGAAATCCTAAAGCAAAAGGAAATCGAATCCAAAGAAATGGTTTCTAACGTCACCATCAAGACCAAACGCTATCGGGATATCATTTCTTTCAGAAAAATGCAGGATAAGGTCAACAACCGAGAAACAAATTACTAAAAATGACTGCTACCATCTTTTTAGGAATCGGTCTGGAATACGTTGATGCCATTTTCCAGACCATTCAGAACAGTAGTTTCTCCCAGTACACCTTGGCCGGGGTGAAAACGCTGGCCGTCTTGTTTTTTCTGATCAACATTCTTAAGAAATACAATGAGGGGGTTGCCGATAGGTACGGATACACCTGGGGTTTGAGCCCGGGAGAACTAGCGAAGAATTTTGCGGTCGTACTGTTGGTGATCTTTTCAACTCAGGTATTGGGTTTTTTCGATGGTATATTAGTGTCCATTGAGGCCTCCTATCGTGGCACCGCCCCTGCACTATTGCCATTACAGATGCAGGATTTGCCGCTTGAAGAAGAAGTTGGCCTGTTGGATGCCGCCAGTGCCGCAATGACACTGCTCTACGAGGCCTTGGTCACGCCACTGTACGGCTTTAAGATTTTCGCCTTTATCATCAGCGTATTTCTATGGATTCTAGACCTCTTTATCTATCCGTTGTTCCTAGCCGAACGCTTTTTCCTGTTGGGAATTATGCAGGCATTCTTTCCATTGGTGATCAGTCTGGCGGTTTTTGAGAAATTCCGATCCTTGGCCTATACGTTTTTCAAACTGTATGCGGCCGTCTATATGCTCGTACCGGCGTTCTTTTTGGTCAATGTTTTCGTCAACGCGCTCTATACGGAAATCAACACAAATTTCTGGACCAATCTCTTTGGTACCGATATAGGACAAGGCTTTTTTGCCCCAGTGGTTCAGCTTGGGTCCGTAGGCTTTATCGTGTTTCTGAAATTTAAGCTGTACAAACGTGCTACCTCCTTTACCCTGAGATTGTTCACCAACTAATATCAAAGCAATGAAAACACCATACAAGAGTATTTATGCCGTGCTGAAACTAAACAGGTTTATTGTGTTGGCCGTCATTGGCTGCTCCTTGTTCTCCTCTGCTTTTTCCCTGTGGATGGCCTTCTCGACCAATAAAAAAGCGCTAAACAGCGCATTTGCAATAAATACCGATGGTAGTATCATCCCCTTAAAATTGGTAACCCAAAAAGAAAATTTTACGGTCGAGGCCTTGGCTCATCTTCAATTGTTCCACACGTATTTCTACAATATCGATGCGAGCAATTACGAACAAAACCTAGAAAAGGCGCTTTGGCTTGCCAATAGCTCGGTGGACAACCTCTACCGTCAAAAAAAGGCGGATGGGGTATACAATCGCCTCCTGCAGTACTCTTTGGTACAAAAAGTATTGAACATCGATTCTTCGGTAAGAGATGATGGCGGAAACTACAGTTTTACCACGACCCTCGTTTTTGAAATCAATCGAGGCACCATCGTGGACACTTATGAACTGGTCTCCACTGGCAATTTAATTGTGGTGGATAGAAATTTCCCTAATAATCCCCATGGGCTATTGATTACCGATTTCTTCGAAAACACCTTAAAAATAATGAACGATGAAAATTGAGAAGAACAAAATAGTATTTACAGCGGTTTTGGCCGTCATCCTGATTTTTCTAGTGTCCTATTCCTTGATGGTGATGGATGACGATGATGGCAAGAACGATAACATTCAACAAACGCTGGTTCCCGATCTTGATGAAAACCAAAAGGAATACGATTCAAAACTGGATGCCATCAACGATCTGAAGGAAGTGCGTGAGACCAATGCACCGAGCATTTATGATGAAAAACTTATCGATTCACTGGGCCGATACGACCCAGACCTTCCGGAGAAAGAAAAAAGGCGGATCGTGGATAGCATCTATGCCTCTGGTCGCATAAAGTATTCCGAAAAGAACTATAAGAACCTCGGGGCCAAAAAAGATAGTCTCCCGAAAGCAGTGGAAATTGATTCTGCCGATCTAAAAAGGAAGCAGCAAATCCATGCCAAGGAATTGGGTCTTGAGCATCAACTTTTCTTTGCGGCGGCATCTAGGCCTAATCATAAACTCGTTTATGGCAATACCGATGCTACCATCCACGTGGTTGTAGATGGCAATCAAGTGGTCAAAGTGAACACCCGTTTAAGGATGCGCCTTACAAAAGCGGCCATTATCAATAGTAAACTAATGCCCAAAAACACATTGGTCTTTGGCTTTATAACCTTTCAGCCCAATCGTGCACTTATAGAGATCGAAAACATCCAACACCATCCTACGAACCTTCGGGCTTTTGACCTCCAGGACGGTAGCGAGGGTATCTATGTGGAGAATAGTTTTCGGGCAGAGGCGACCAATGAGGTGTTGGATGATATCATCAGCGACATCAATATTCCTAGTGTTCCGCAAGTAGGGGGAATCACCAAAGTGCTTAAGCGGAACAATCGAAACGTAAAAGTGACCGTCCTTAATAACTACAAACTCATTTTAAAACCGAACTTATGAAAATCGATATTATCATAGCCACCCTACTTATTTCTGTTTGTGCACCTCGACTATGCACGGCACAGACGACCGCGCAACAACCGATGGTACTAGATACCATCTACGCCAATGAGTACAAGAATGTTGCCTTATTCTTTCCGGAACCGATAAGGCAAGGCATAACCGGTGCGGATAATTTCGTTTTCACTTATAACCGTGATAAGGAACAATATTTCGGTCTTTTACAGGCTAAACCAGGAAAGGAAAGTAATCTTCTCGTAATCAACCGAGATGGCTCAATTTTTTCGTACCTTATAAGATATAGGGCAGTTTTGGACAGGCTGAATTATTTTGTGCCTATCTCCAAAAGTATAGGCAATGAAAAACCTTTGGTCGAAAAGGTTTCCAAGGTTGTCGATAATGCGCCCAAAATCGGTAACAACGTTTACCATTACGCTAAATTCTGTTCCTACCTGCTAGACCGCAAGCGAAGGATAAGTAGGGCTAGGAAAGGGAACCAAGGTATTCTTCTTCACGTAGAGAATCTTGTATTCGACAAGGAAGAACTCTACTTCGTAATTGAAATTGAGAACAGATCAAGCTTGGACTATGATCTGAACTTTCTGAACCTGTCCGTTCAGACCAGAAGCAAGGGAAAACGAAAGTCGTTGCAGACCTTGTGGGAAAAGCCAGTATATGTCCATAACCTCCCGACGAAAGTAGCGGCGGGCCAGCATATCAAAATGGTTTACGTAGTACCGAAATTTTCGATTTCGAAGGAGAGAAGAGTGCTTTTGGAGCTCAATGAAAAAAACGGCGAACGAAATATAGCTTTGAAGCTATCACATAGATTTATAAATAATCCTAATTGAAAAATCATGAAAAAAATCGCCCCTTGTTTACTCATAGTACTGTTCCTCTCATGCTCGGAAAGCAAAATGTCAGGCCCGAGTGCCACTTCTAAAATCGTTATCGAGAGTTTTTACGGTAAGGATGAAGCAGCTTTGAAGGCCAACTCGACCCCACAGGCCTACTCCAATTACATGAACACCATAAATATGTTCAATGTTGCCAAAAAGGATAACTCCAACTTCAAGGTGCTACGAGATACCATTATGGGTGAAGTGGCGTGGGTAAAATATACCACAGATTACGATAAAACTCCCGGGCTCTTCAAGCTGGTCAAACAAGATGGCGAATGGAAAGCGGATGCAAGAGGCTCTAAGGATGTGTCGCCTTTTTGATTAAGTATTAAAATCATAGAGGCCAATTTATCTTATTAAACTTGTCAAAAAAAGTTTGACCGATCTCTGGCTCAATAGAATAGACAAAACAGATACTACCAAATAACCAATCTTTAAAGTTTTTGTTGGTAATTCCTGCTCGTGTTAAATGCCCAACTACACCGTTTTTGTGACAATGATAAAGATGATGTTCTATTTCTTTTTTCTTTCTACCTATTACTTTGACCTTGTCATTATGTATTGATAACCCAGTTACGTAAAAAGGACTGCCTCTTTTAAGAAAGCGGGTTTTACCAAAATTCACGAATAGGTTTTCGCTTTGAATTATTTTATAAGCGATTTTTTTTATCTTTTTTAAATCCTCTTCATTGCCCGAAAAAGTTAAATCATCCGCATATCTTGAATAATTAATCTTTCTTTTTTCACAAAGCCTGGACAGCCTATAGTCTAATCTTCTTAGTATTAGATTTGATAATTTTGGACTACTCGGCGCACCTTGGGGAAGAATACCCTCATTTTTTTCAATGAGATATTCTTTCAGCGTCTGTTCATTTTTTTTAAATGCTTTAAAAAAGGCTTCATCTTGTTCTATAGTGCATATTTTAGCGAAATAGACACACAAGTTTTCTCTATATCCTAATGATTTGAAAATCCCATAAATTCTTCGCTCATTAATTGAATCAAAAAATCGTAATAAATCTATCTTTAAAATGCAATTCGCATTTAGATGACATTCTGCATTATCTTTTATAGATAAGTTCTTCTCGAAACCTTTGCTTGCACTATGAGAAGGTACTTTTTCTAAGATATTTACAAGAATCCATTTCTGAAGATATTTGAGTTCGTTTGTTGGTGTTTGAATTACACGATAACCACCTCTTTTCTTCTTGATTTTAAATCGCTTATAAAAATCTCTACGATTAGATTCACAGACTTGTACAGTATGTCTAATACTTACGGTAGAACTTAAACATAGGTGTGGTAAAGAAAAAATAACAGGCAACTGTTGCGCTGTTAGCGTATTGATGTATTTAGAAGTCTCCTTGATAAAGGCATCACTTTTTCCTAATTCTTTGGCTCTTTTTTTATAATTATCCAACAGGTAAGTCATAACGGCAACTCATTTTTAAATTATGCGAAGCGTATTACACCACAACTCTTGAACACCTGCAGAGATGTTGTGGTGTGAAAGTTGATAAGTAACTTCAGCCAGACGTGGGCTACTGCCCAAGTCATCTTGTTTACTATTCATTGTATTTAAACAAGATATTGCTTGCCATTTATGACTTCCCATTGAATGTTTTTGGTATATAATTAATGTCTTTTACTTTATGTGATGCTATGTGCTCGTAATGGTATTTAAAGCTGTTCTTGATACATTTTTTAGCATCGTTGTAAAGCTCTAACCCTTTCAGGGAAATTTCATATTTCTTGTTGAAAATTCCTTTCTTTTTGCCCGACTTTAGATAGAACTCATAGTCTGACTGTAAAATCCCCAGCTTTTGACAGATGTTAAAATCTGAATGACCTTCTCTTTTGAGTTTCAATATGGCGTAAAGAGAAAAATCTATATGACTCACCGAATCAAATGTTCTTTGGCCTCTTTTAATTTCATAGGTAACAAATTCTTTTTGTAGTCTTGACGTGCCAAATTCCTGAAGTAGGCTCAACTCAAATGATATGCTTTTTCTAAAGTCTCTTGCTTTTGAGATTTTGTGATGATTGAACCTTGGCAATAGTGACTTCCACTTAAAATCATCAGAGTTTTTTTCCTGCCAAAAAATCGGCAATGAATTGTTTGGACATCCATAGAAGAACCCAACCAATGCCTGAGAATTAGAAAAGCCTAAAGCATTCGGGTAATTTATTTTTCCTGATTTGAGTGTGTTTGGCCGTGTTAGTTGAGTTCCATAATCATAAGCGATTTGCCTATGTTCAGATTGACTTCTATAGCCAAAGAAACTAGCATCACTTGAAAATGCTTTTTTATATATGTTTGAAGAGGGTATTCGCACATCGTTAAAGAGGTGCTTAATTTTGTTTAGACCAAAGCTCATCCCAGCAACACCAATGAAAACTATATTATCAAAGGAATCCTCTGCACCATCTAAATTACTGTCCCAATAATCAAGTATAGTTTTTCCGGAACCAACGAAATCATCAATAAGAACAAGTGTTTCGTATTCATCTGGAAGATTTTCTAACTCCTCGCTACTGGGTATTAATAATATTTTATCTGGATTGTTTTTGAAGGTGTTTGTTTTCTTGAGCAAATAGCTCATAACACTTCCGCTTTTACCAAACTTTCCGATAGGATGAACTACCATCTTTTGTCCTTTTGGTATCCCTTTCAGAACTTCATTCAGTTCTTTATGGAAAATGTCCTCAATGTCATTAGAAGTATAGACAGTAAAACGTTTCAAAAAATCTACTGCTATCGAAACCTGTTCTTTCTCAAAGTTGTTCAACCATTCCAATATTTCCATTGGACTGACCAAATACTTGAGTCTCCTCGTAAGAATGTCAAGGGTAATACTATCTATGTTAACTTCTATTGACAAATCTATTTTTATGTATTATTAATGTTCGAAATACTAACGTAATCTCATTTAATGCTTGCCGGTTATCGGTTTAAAATGTCGAGCTAATTTAAGTTCAAATATCGCAACCAAATCTTCCATTTCGGGTTCAAATTCATAGGCGTGCAACCTAATTTTTAATCCCAGTTCCTTTGCCCAATAGTACAATTGCAATCCCTGGGTACGTTTTACCTTGTAATAGCCTAAATGTTGAATCACTCTACCCCAGAAATTTCGCTTTACCTTGCCAACATATAATATTCTCGACTCTTTATTGAATTTCTTTTTCAGGGCTGGAACTGCCTTGGCTTCTTCTGAATGTTTGTATTTTAATAAGCAATCCCTAATTTCAGTTGTATTGGTATCAGAAAGAATTTCGAACCAATAAACTACCGGTCCTGTTATGGCTCCCAAGTTTTGAAATAAGTCTTTATGTTCTTCTGAATTTCTTATATCCGTTAAATTCCAGTCTTTGAAAAAGGCACAGTCAAAATCGTGTCGGAAGTATTGCTTGGCTCCATTCTCCTGAACATTATTTAAAGCACTTATCAACTTATTGGTTGTTCTGTTAATTTCTTCAACCATAAAATATTACTTTACAAATTTTCCAAAAGGCACACCTATACTGAAGCCAATGGAATGTTGTTTGTTTATCTCACGCCATTGAACCTCAAAATTTACGGTTGCTTTACCATCCATATCTTTTAGAACAAATGGCACTCCAAACCTCCAATTTTCCGCATCGTAATCACCAAAGAATTTTTCGTATGATGCACTCAATCCAATAAAGCTAAAATCCTTCCCCCAAAGTTTGTCTGGAAAAAAATAGACCAGTTCTCCACGCAGACCTTTGGTAAAAAATTCTCGAAATTCTCCAACATTGACTTTATTATCATCGAGTTGGGCAAAAAACGCATTATCACCTTCATTTTGGTTTTCATCCATTTGTTCTTGAAACTCCAAAAACGTAAAAGGTTTGATTTCGTCTGTTAGTTCTGCCCTAATGGTATTGTTCTTATAGCCTTCCAGGATTCCACGAGTCTGAAAGCTTCCCCAACCCGCAGTCTTTATAAAGAAATTGCCCGAAAACTCAACTTCAAGAGGACTGTATGAACTGGTATTGATTTGGTTGTTTGTAATATCCTCAGAAGTCTTGTATTCCGTTTCGGTGATAGGAATAAAGGTCTCAAGGGAAATCCACCAATTGTAATAATTCGTAAACCATTTTTGCTTGACAACCGTTTCTGCTTCTTCTTCAAGAACTTTTTGATAGAGTTCATTGACGGTACTTTTGGGAATCTGATTCTTTAGTTTGTTTACCGACTTACCTTCTAATTGACTAACCACGTCTTTCTTGGATTGCTTTTGTGACGCTGTTTCAATGGATTTTTTCGATTCTAATTTAAGGTACTCATCCAGAAGATATTCTTCGCGGAACTCTTCAACTTTTTTTCTATCGCTTTTTTTAGCATTCTTTGAATCTCCCGTGCTGTATGTTATTACGCCTCTGCCAATATAGGTATACTTATAACTGATGCCCAAATCATTATTTAATTCATCAGAGCTGAACACCGTGGCAAACTTATCTTTTATATCTGCCTTAATCCCTAACGTATGTAGACCAATAAGTCTGTTGATTGGATTTCTTTTTTTGAAGGGATTAGTAAACGAACCTCCTAGGAATAAACGATTATCCTCTTCACTCAATACTGCATATGCTTTCCTGGTATTTAGGTTTGAGGATTCAGTTAGGTAATTACTGATTTCCCCCGTGAATAAGATATTGAGCATTTTTTTATTGAAATCAAGTGTGTCTGTGACTTTGCCCCTGCGGAATATCTTAGTATCCTTTTCATATAATTGCCTGATCGCGGTGGGTAACTCTGGCGCAGTAGTTTCTTGTGCTCTTAATGATCCTGAGCAGATGATAAAGAACAAAAGCGAAAATTGAAAGTATTTTATTTTCATATCGTCTTAATTGATGTGTTAAAATACTAAAATCAAAAACGTAAATAATACCCAATAAAGGGTAAATTCTCGATAATTCGCTCAAAGTCAAAATATGGGGTTCAACGATTCTAAGTTTTGAGCAAAAGTCTATTAGTATTACTACATAAAATTGACTGAAAGCCTAAATTTCCTTCAATTTAGCTACTCGATTAATTCTTGATAAAAAATGAATATTCCTAGTATCCTCCTCATTTTGATTCATAGCTAGTTCAACCTTCTCCAAAAGACCACGGACAGGATTTAAACGTTTCAATGGCTTTTTGCTCATTAATTTAAGAAGAGACGTTAGTGGACCTGTTGGAACACCACTAGCCAACCCAATAGCTATATTTAAGGTCTGCGTACCTAAGTCTAATACCAAACCCGTTTTCTTTTGAGTACCTAAAAACTTATTGATTTCGTTATTATACATTTTTATTTTTCTTTGCTGTTCCTCGCCATTAAGACTAGCTAAGGTTTCCATCAGTCTTTTGCTATTTGGAAAGACAATATCCCTGTTCAGCACATCTTCCAATTCTAAAATGGGGATGTAGTCATTTACTTTTAATAATTCAATCGGCTCAATAATGGTATTCCCCCTAATTAATTGCCGTTCACCTTCTACAAATTTCTTTAAGCTGTCTATCGTTGCACTTTTATAAAAATTTAATAGCGTTCCCATTTGTTCGGTATAAGAAGCATCTGTAAACCCATCCTCACCTCGAACAGGAAAATAGGTCGCATTCAAAGAGCTTGATAAATGTGATGCGTAGGAAAACACATTAAACATAAATTCACTGGTCTCACTGATTTTGGTTGCCGGTGGATTTGAAATAATCTTGTTCACACCGTAAACTGAAGCACTAAGTACACCACCTAACTGCAATACGTCAAAGCTTTTTCTTCTAGCCACTACAGGCCAAACCAAGGTTTTGAATACCAAGGATGCATCCATCTTGGTATTTTTAGCAATAAGATCACTTATAGATTTCATCTCTTTAATGGAAACACCATCCCCAAAAAGGTAATTATTAGAAGTCTCTATTATGTCACATTGTTGAAGACAAGCTATTGCTCTTTTTGACACAATAGCTTCGGGCTTTAGCGAAAAAACTTCATTTAGAAAATTCCTGTCATATCGAGATACATCCTGAACCAACAAAATTGTAATCCTTTCGCGTAATATCAGCTCAATAAAATCTCTTCGGCTTATTGAATGGGTTCTAAACCAATCTTCAAAGTTCTTATCAATAGGTGGTGAGAGGTAGATGCGCTGGTACAATAAAACAAAATAACGCAAGTCTATGTTAGGGTAGACACTGAAATCCACATAACAGGAAAACTCATTTTTATCATAAAAATAGAGATGGTTCTTTTGGAATTCACCCTCAAATATATGCTCTACATTATCATACCATAAAGACTCATCACGTTGAACAAATTTTGGGGTATCTCTAACAGCCCGATTACAGTAGTAGATTAAGCTATTATCCTTTGAGTGGCCGTTTTGCTCTGGCGCACTATCTAACTCGTCAATGTAAATTCTGAAATCTATACCGCTTTGGTATTTTTCCAAAAAATCAACAAGCTGTTCTTTCTGAACTTTTGTGAGAAAATGATATTTTCTTGTGGAACCACTTTTAGACCAATAATTACCGATGTGGATATTTACCATACCAGCTTCGTCACTAATTTTGTAAAAATTGATTTTGGAAAACTTAGACATTAACATATCGGCCCACCTGAATTTTGGCATTAAAACACCTTGTAATCCTTTTGGGATATCAGCATCTTCCAATGAAGAAAGAATTTTGAATTTCCCTTTTGGCTTTTGAAGGGATAATACAATTGGCACTAAAATAGGCTTAATGGACTTTTCAAATTCCGTTTCTATTCTGTTGTAATCAACTTTTCTATTCTTTATATGAATGACGAAGGAATCGTCCTCAATTTGGTAAATAACCGTGTGAAGTTCGGGATACTCTGCTCTCAAGTCCAAGTCCGTTTTACGAACTAATCCATAGTGTATTTGTTTTTCATTTTTGATTTCAATGTAATCCATCCAATATTTTGATATTATTTAAGTAATGATTACCATCTAAAAGCCCCAGCCATCAATTCTATTTCGGCATTTTTAATACCTATCTTCTTTGCGACAGATTTCCAATCCTTAACCACAGAAAGCACTTCATCTAAAATAGTCTGCATTTCGCTTTCGCTTAAGCGAAAATATTGCCCTACGCTTTTGGCTAAATCAATATCCAACGCATTATCATCCATATCGATATTAAGAGACAATCCGTCTTTTTCGATGGATGGGTTTAGGTCATACGCTGGTGATAAAATCCATCCCTTTTCTGTTAGAATAAATCCGTGATTACGTAAATGGTCATCGGTGTTGGAAATGGCAATATTAAAAACGATACGTCGCCAAAGCTGATGCAAATTGGCCTCAACATCCACACCATAATTTTCTATAAATTCTACAATTTCGAGATAACTTGGCGCTGAATCTCTAATGGAATCTTCGGTATTACCGGTCATTGTCATCGCAGAGGCAAAGTGTATGCGTCCCTCGCTTTCCCTATCAAATCTTTTGGTCAAAAATGTATGGTGCTGACCGCTTATCTTTTCTACCCTACATTCTGCCATCTCTATTCCTGAAGCTGTCGCGAGTTGATAGGCTAAGAATTCCCATAATGCCTTATCAATAGTATCTGTTTTAGAAGGAAACTTGGCAATCCAAAGATTTCCTTGAGTATCAAAAATATTTGCCTTTGGCCTGGCACCACCTAATGAAGAACCTGGTGCGATGAGTACGGTAATCCACTTTCTTATATCATCATTTTGAGCATCGCTTTCTAATTGTTTAACAGCTTCCTGTAAATCGCCCAATGAGGACCAAGGTGGTGTAGGCGTTCGGTCGTCATTGTCTAAAAACGGGCCTTCCAGTTCTGTTTTAAAGCGCAAGGCACCCATTCTACTTTCGTCAAAAACCCCAAGCAGATAGTCTATTTCATAGAGCGTGCGTGCCTTTTCATTGTTTGCTCTGGCGTCTTGGGCAGTCCTTCTTTTCATTAAAGTCTTACCCCAAGTATCTGGCATACTATCTAGAAAGATTCCGAAGTTCTCTTTATCAGTTGGATACTGTGGTCCCGAATAAAAATCAATGTCTGGGTCCAATAATCTTTGTGCATCGGTCTTTAACCAGTCTTTATCGTACTCAAAACTGAATGCTTTTTTGCCCTTGGCAAAATGTGCCGATAAGGTTCCTATTAGTGTAGGTTCTTTAAGGCCTACCCAATCTGCAAAAACGTGTATGTCAAATTTTCCCTGTGCCATTACTCTTATAGTAAATCAAGGTCTTGAAGCTTTCTGCCAAATTCGTCATCTACCGCCAGCTTTTTAAAATCATCTTCTAGATTGAGCACTCTGAAAACATTAAAATAAGAGCCTATGGCGACTGCTGGGTCGCCTTTTTCGATTCGGTACAATGTAGTCCGGTTGATCCCTGCGCGTTCAGAAACCTGCTCTGTCGTAAGCTTTCTTCGCTTTCGCGAAAGCTTTATATTCTCGCCCAATTGCTCAAAAATCTTTTGATATTTTGGTAGAAGAACTGTTTTCTTAGAATTCATTACGTTGCATATTTACCACAAAATTACTATTTTTGTTGATAATATGCAACAATTATGAGTTTTATCAAATATGTATAACATCTTCGACCAAGACCACGAACTGTCCATACAAATGGGAATTCCTTTTGTATTTAGGTTTAGACCACCCAATGAAAATACCCTAAGTGAACTTAAAGAGAATTATATCTGGTTCTCAGAGAGGGATTCACTTAATGATGAATTGGACTCTAATCCAGAGTTTGTAAAGCTGTCGTCGAACCCTTCCGAAATTAAACTACTATACGATATAGTCGCTGAAGGTATCCTTGACCCTAAAGTGAAGGACTATTTTGATACTAATATGACCGAAAAGAAGCTTCACGAATTTGCTTCAACCAAGATAAAACCATTTGTATCAAGTTTTGGTATTGCTTGCTTTACGATGTACCCGATGAATGAGAAGTTGTGGAAAATTTATGCAGAAAACGATAAAGGTGTCTGTCTTCGTTTTGATAGTAGTGACGACCCTACTTTCTTTCATAAAATTCTTCCAGTACACTATGTTTCTAGAATAAAAAAACGCGAATACAACCCAATCTCGCAACCTGACCATATCGTCGATTTGTTTTATAAAAAAACAGAACAATGGTCTTACGAGAAAGAGCTTAGACTTTTAAAAGATAGAACTGGTAAGGTAAAATTCGAGCCATCCTCCTTATCAAATGTGCTTATCGGATACGATGCCGAACCTGATTTTATTGAAGCAATCGTGACCACTGTTAGAACCCATTATGAAAACGTCAAAGTTTTTCAAATTACGGGACCGGTTTCTATAGGTAAATTGATGTATAAACCTTTATACTTACCTGTATAATGATTATAAATCAACTTACATCTAAACTATTGAATTGTTCTAACATCACCGAAATATCGACCTAGCCTCATCATATACCTTTTCAAAATTAGCTGCTAAGTCAGCTTGAGAATATTGCTTCGTTTGTGGTAGAAGTTATCTCTGAATTTTAGGGAATTTGTATTACATTTTCTTGTCCGTGTCAGCACTTTGGGTTGCGATATGAGACCCAATAGAAACAAATCTTTCAAATAATATCAAAAACCTTAAACTCTTTTATTAAACATAAGAGCGCCTTAATTCTTTTTTTGGGGATATTATAATCAAGATTTTAATGAGTAATAAAGATTTTATTGGTAATCAACCATCTATCATCGATTTTAAGTAGCGTAAAAAAGTCAGTAAACATATGTCCGTGCCAATTGCTTATTTCTACACGTGCACTCGCCCCTTCGCCGCTTTTATCAATTGATCGAATAATGAATTGCAAATCCTGAGATGGTTCGTGCTCATCTACATAGTCAAATAGAGTTTTAATCGGATGCTCGAAACGTTCATTCTCTAGTTGACCGTAAATTTGGGCAAGTGGATGAAATGCCTTTTGCATTACTCGACTGTCACCTGCCTTAGCCCCTTTTGAATATATATTTAAGGTTCCAATGATATTAGAGATTTCGTCGAACTCTGTTTTTTTAGAAATATCCATTTCGATTTTTTTTTGCTAAATTACTATTAACAATTCAGTCAACTATATGAGTAACAAACCTATGATAACAGACTCTAAGATTATAAGATCAAAAAAGAGTATTGAAGCCGAGCGGCTTACCGAGTTATCAGTTTTCCTAACCAACACGCGAAATAACATAAATAGGAAAGATTTCACCAATCTACCTCCACGTCAGAGACAACGCTCAATAGGTTTGTCTAGAAGCGAGGTAGCGCACCTAGCTGAAATGAGTACTGATTGGTATACTTGGTTAGAGCAAGGACGTGCTATCAAAGTCTCTAGAGAAATGCTCTCGAAGATTGCGGTAGTTTTAAAAATGTCAGCTCCCGAAAAAAGGTACTTTTTTACCCTTGCCGGTCACCATTACCAAACATTGGAAAATGATGATTACAATATTATAACTCTAAAACGTATGGCAGATAATCTCAAATCTGCACCAACTATTATCTTAAATGGAATATGGCAAATAATTTATCAGAATAAGGCAGCTAATCAAATATTCGGGAATTGGCCAAATCTGGGCAATACAGATAAAAATCTACTCAATATATTTTTCACGGAACCCGTATTCACGGAATTTTTACAGGAATGGGAATGGCACGCCCGTCTTACCATCCGTCAGTACCGAGCAATATATGCTGAGCAAATGGGAAACATTGAGATTACTCGATTAATTAACCGACTTAGTGAGAGAAGTGACCTCTTTAGAAATTGGTGGATGGAAACGGACGTTGCGGGCCGTGACGATGGGCGTAAAATATTCAATATCCCGAAAAAAGGTTCTTTTGTTTTTGATTACACAATTTTACGTCCTGCGGAAAATAGTAGCATTGAAATGCTTTCATTTGTTCCGGTAAAGTAGGTAATCAACCCAGTACTTTCGTGATATTACTACTGAAGCATAGTCAAAAAAACTAATTATTTCTAATCAAATATCGACCTCGCCTCATCATAAACCCGTTCAAAATTAGCTTCCAAATCTGATTTGGAAAATTGGTTTACATTCTTCGGTAATTCTCTTTGTATGTTGGCTAACTTAAACTGCACTCTCTTATCCTTCCCATCTGTATAGGTGATGAACTCGCCTTGCTTTAATCTGAAAAACACGTCGGCACGAATCTTTGGGATTTCCTTTTCACCTGTGGTCACTCGAGTGTCAAAATCAAGGTTATGTCCTCGACTAATGCTTTTTGTCGGGTCTTTAATGATTTCAAAGAATCGTTCGTAATACTTTGCGGTGTCTGGGTCGTTTACCTTTCCAAAGAATTGGTAAGAGAGATTGCTCAAAATGGCTTTACTCGCTTTATCACCGTACATCATATCATTCTGGATTTTATCCTGCATCACGTAAATAGTTGAAATATTATAGCTTCTCAAAGTTGCTGGAATACGGTGCATATTCAATAATCGGATGGTGGGTGCTTCTTCCATTAGCAAGAAAGATGGCTTACTGTTTCTTACGCTCATCTGCTTGGTAATCGTGTGGATGATCGTAGCGATTACTGGCGAATATGAGGTTTCATATTTAGGATTGTTTACTATCGAAATCACACAGGGATTTTCTGGATTGTTGATATTGAGTGGCACTTCATCTGCAGACAATGTCATAAAAATGCGTTGCGTGCTAATTCGCTTCAGTGCATTTGCCAAGGTACTTTTAACGCCTGCGGTCTGCCTGTCGGAATCTTTTCCGCTTATAAACGCATCTGCCATTGCTCTTGACGTTGTGTTTGTCTCTAGAAACTGGATAAGGCTATCCGTATCGAGTATCTGATAGATAGCAATTAGATGTGGTAATGTGCAATATTTCGGGTAGTCCGTTTTCAGTTTCCAAATCAAACCACCAATCAATCCTTCAGCAGCATCGTTAAAGAATTTTGTAGTGCCTGTTGTACCACTTTCTCTTTGTTCCAAAAGATTCTCAATGAGAACTCTCGACACTTCGTTTACGCTTTCCTCGTTCTCTAAATAACGTGGCGCAATAGGATTTACACGATGGATGATTTTATCGAAGGATATGACCTTAAACGGTATATCGCTATCCTTAAAGAGCGGATATGCCATTTCGGTCAGTTCAAAGTCTTTGTAATCGTGAATGATTCCGCAAAAATTGTTTTCACGAAAGTGTTTTAAAAACCCATAGACCACACTTTCCGTTTTGCCACTTCCGGCGGATCCGATGACGGATGCGCCACGTTTAATATTATCCAGTTTGAAATTGCCTTTTGTGGTGGCAAAATTGACCTGATATTTGCTGTCGCCATTTATCGGCTTTTCCGTTTTGTGAAGAAACACATAGAGTCCTATGTTAATTAATATGAGGGGGCAAACCAAATAGAGGGCAATGATACTCAATGCGTTTTCCTCTTTTAAATAAAAGACCATCACACCAAGCACGAGAAAATTAATGAGGAAAGCATACCGACTTATCCGAAACATCGCATAGCAAACCATACCGGCTAGACCAATAATTGAGAGTATCGTTATGAGACTGTTTATTTGCATCCTGATTAGATTCCGATGGAACTTGATTTTATGGCTATTTCGGCGCCACGTCTTAATCTTTTGAAAACTCGAAGCGCAATTTGAGTTTGACTTACAGGAATACTCGGCACAATGGGCAACCCAGATTTGCTTATAATTTTAAAAGCCAAAGCCTTTTCGTTGGCTGGCAGTTTCATCAAGGCAGAAAAATAGAGGTTTGGGTTTTTTACGAACGTCTTTTTGGCTTTGTAGGTCTCTGCATAATTGCGCTTATAGCCAAATGTTTTATCAAAGGTTTGTTCCGCTTTCGCGAAAAATGTATCACGGTCAAAACCACGTTTTACAGTTTTACCGTGCATTTCAACTTCTGAAGCTTTGTGTTTACTACCAGGCGAAAGGCTGAACGTATTGGAAGCATCTTTCCTGCTTACGATGATATGAATATGACTTTGGTTTCCATCTTTTAGCATTCCCTGGACTATCCGTTTTCCGTTTTGTTGGTGCGGTGCTTGTTTTTCGAGTTTAGAAATTTCCTTTTTCATCCTTTTGATATTTCCCTCAACTCGTCCTTCTTGGATATTTCGGATATCCGTTTTGAGCTGAAGTATTTTAGTGGCATACGGTTGGTTTTCTTTTATCTGAAAATCTGTTCCTTTAAAAGTCCTCCGATGTTCGATTTTCGCAAAGTACTTTATGTCATCTGCGGTTATAGGTTTACCGTTGATTTCACGATTAAAGGATGCCACATAATCCTTCATCAGCTCTCTGGTGTATCTTTTTAAATCTTGGCTACTGTTCTGCAATTTTCTCAATTCATATTTTGAAGGACTCACAGTAATTGAATAAAATTTAGGTTCTTTCTTTTTCAGTTTTGCCGTGTTGCCATCAATTTCCCGGACTACTTCTTCCGCCGAAATCTCGTCGCCATATTGATTAAAAAAGTATTCCATTTCCTGCTGTTCCAAACCTTGATTTTCTTTCTCTAAATAGCCCACAAAATCTGCTGAACTTTGTGAATAATTTGTTCCTAATTTCTGTGGTGTGATGGTTATGTACATAGCCTTAAAAATTAGAGTTCGTTCTTTAAGTTTCGCTTTTCACGAAAGCCCGCCTCGCCGGAAAGCAGGCGTACTTCCTTCTTTTCTTCGGCATATTTCTTTTCCACTATCAAAGGCTTTTTGCTTGGCTCTTCGGTCTCAAAAAGGGATTGAATCATAGCGACCGTAGGTTTGGTTTGTGTCTTTTCTACGTCTCGCATTATGGCAATGACTGCATTGATTCTTTTTAAAAGTTTGGCTTCGATAGTTCGTCCCGTTGGACCTAATTTTTCCTTTGGCGAAATCTCGTTATAAAAGAAAAAATCGAGCATCGTGGCCATTGCTTCGGTATGCGATTTAAAGTACGTGCGTGAGAAAGTTTGGAAGCGTTTTGCCGTTTCCTTTTTGAATCTGATTCCGATAAATGAGTCCATATTTCGCCAATTTGTCGCAAAATCATCCCTAAAAATGGGCGTTTCCAGCCCGTTTGTCGCAAATCGTTGATTGTCAGTAAATTAAAATATTTTCAAATTACTGGTAATCAGCTATTTAAAAACGAAAAGGAATGCTTAACATCGCGTAGCGTGTTACCCTCTTGCTATTCCTTTTCGTCACGCGCAAGCGTGACAAAAAATTCATACAATCCTGCTAAAAAGCAGATTGCCATTTTCAGGGAAAATGATTTTCCAATATGTTAATTTTCGATGTGTAAGGGTATCGGCGAAAGTCTAGAAGTGGATACCTTACTTTAATTTGAATGCTGAATTTCAGCACAATAAAGATACACTTTTTTATTAATGTAGGTTTAATTACATACAAAAACACCTCTGAAATTTCAGAGGTGCCTGTCTATAAGATTTGAAAATTTAGATATTAAATACGTAGGTATAAGAATATAAATTGCGAAGTGCTTCTTCTTCAATCATCGTTTCAAAACAGCCATAATTTTCTTTAATGTGTTTGCGAATGCTATCGCCAAATTTTCGTTGCACATCTTCTTTGGAACTTTCCAAAAGTCGGTTTTGAGCTTCTTCGCTCAAGTCTGTAAAATTGAGATATACCATAGCTTTACATTTTAATATTCGCTAGGTAACATCAACGTATCATTTACAAAAAATAACCGCAGTTCGTCGAGTGGAAAATCGGTAGCACGATAGTCTTGCTTTTCCAAAATATTGTCATTGCCATCGCTGTAAATTATCTCGGCTTCATAACCTGTAAAATCTTGTTTTTCCTCTGACAATCTTTTAAAATCTATAGTGATAAAATCGCTTCGGTTCATCAGACTTTTTGCAATTACGGACGTGTCGGTAATAAGCCAAAAACATTCTGCTACTTCGGTAAGATATTTCAATCCATCGGTAAATCGTGTTTTCAATAGCGGGATTTGATAGAACATTTCTGTTCCCGTAAATTGTTGCAATCGCGCTTTTATTTCGTTAACTTGTATCTTCATTGTTTACTTTTTTTAAGTGTGAATAATGAAAAAAGAGGGCGCATCTTTCGACGGTTACGCCCTCTTTCATTTTAAATTTTTACTTGTCGTCTTTGCTTCCAAGTAATAGGATTTCATCTGCTACCACTTCGGTAACATACCTTTGGTTTCCATCATCGGTGGTGTAGGTTCTAGTTTTCAATTTTCCTACAATCCCGATTTCCTTTCCTTTGCCTACGTAGTTCTCTACGATGTCCGCAGTTTTTCCCCAGGCAACAACCGTATGCCAATTCGTGTCTGTTTGTTTTTCGCCTTTGGCATCTTTGTAATACTCATTAGTGGCGATTGAGAAGCGGACTACTTTCTTACCGCTTTCAAGGTTTGTAACAGTTGGTTCTTGTCCAACATTTCCAATTAACTGTACGTGATTTTTAATACTACTCATAATAAAATATTTAAGTGATTTATATTTCCCCTATTGATTTAAAACAGATTAAATTTTAAGGGGTGTTTGTTCTTTTCTTCTGTGCACCGCACAATGGGTCAAGTGGGTTTTGTCAAGACTTTTAGGGAATAAATCAGGTGTGTTTGCGACGTAGAAAAATGCTCGCATTTTCAAGGAAGTAGAAACCTTATTTTTTACTGAAACTTGTATAGTCTTGACAAGTTCCATAAGGGCATTAGCAATTCTTTTAAACGCAGTTGCGTTTGAGCGTACGGGAAGTTAAGCGAGATAAGTAGCTGGGTTTCATCTAGAATTGGTTATGCTCTGCCTGTTTTTCGCTGTACCGAAAAACAATAAAAGGCTTTATCCATTATAAACCCCTTAAAATGTGTAAGACAGCGGTTCGGTTTTTAAGGATTTTCGAGTAAGGGCTCAAGAAGACCGCGCCGAAAATCCTGTTAAGAAAACCGAAGTGATGGCTTTCCGATGAAAAAAGCGGACTCTATTCACAATTTTAGCTCGGGAATGTAGTGTTTCTTCCCAGCCTAAGCGGGAAGGGTTAGCGGAATGGAAAGCTTAAATTGTGGATTGTGTCCAAGATATTTGTAGTGAAGCTCTTTTCCCAAAGTGAAGTGATTGCCTGCGTTTAACAGCAGGGAAGCGTGTAATGCAGGGGAATGTGCTGAATGGGTTTCTTAAACTAGATTAAGTTTAAGATTGCTCAATTACAGTATCTTTACCACTTAAAAAATAAATTAAAAATATCCGCTAAAAAACCTTTGGACAAATACAGTAACATACTTCAAAACATAGCCAGATACGTCACACTTTCGGATGAAGAAATAGAAAGATTGATTGCCATTATTCGTACAACCAAGATTAAAAAACGGCAGTTTATAGACCAACCAGGTTATGTCTGTAAATATCGAAACTATGTAGTTCAAGGTGCTTTTCGTTCTTATTTCATCGATGGGGATGGAAAAGAGCATACCGTTCAAATCGCTATTGAAGATTGGTTTGTAAGCGACTTCTACAGCTACATTACCCAAACCCCAGCTACTCTTTACGTAGAGGCTCTTGAAGACTCTACTATTTTTCAGATGGCCTATGAGGATATTGAAGGGCTTTGCAAAGAAATTCATAACCTAAGCGAGTATTTCAGAATTTCTACGGAAAAAGCGTTTGCCTTTTCGCGAAAGCGTGCCTTGTCCAATTTGAGTATGACGGCCGAGGAAAAATACCTTGAGCTTCTGGAACGCTATCCCAATATTGTCCGCCGAGTTCCGCAGAAAGTAATTGCATCCTATTTGGGTATGACACCCGAATTTATGTCCAAAATCCGAAAGAACCTTTCCTCAAAATCTTAATCTAGTTCAAGACTATTTCCTAATCTAGTTCATTTTTAAAGCGACCCATCAGTCGCAACTTTGTAGTGTCAATAGTGACATAACTATAAAGCGAATAAAATGAATACTAAAGAAAGTTTACCTACCTATCAAGAAGCCCTCACTAATTTAAGAGGCAATTTGGGTGAAATGCTTCCTAAAGAGGCTTTGGATGTTTTTGACAACGATGCCCAGAACCTTCAAAAAGAACACCAATCTATATTGAAAGTAGAAGTTGGTGACAAAGCATCGGATTTTTCGTTATCCAATGCATCTGATAAAACTATCACATTATCAAAATTATTGCAAAATCACAAAGTTGTACTTGTTTTCTATAGAGGAACCTGGTGCCCGTATTGCAATCTACAGTTGGCGCATTATCAAAATTCCTTAGATGAAATACACGCTCTGGGTGCAAAATTGGTTGCCATTTCACCACAAACACCAGATGAGTCTTTGAGCATCAAGGAAAAGAACGAGCTCAAATTTGAAGTTTTGAGCGATAACGGTAACATCGTCGCCAGAAACTACACGACTGTTTTCAAAAATGGTGATGCACCAGTAAACACAATGACCGAACTGGGATTTGACTTCGATGCCCATTATTCCGATGATTCTAGGGAATTACCAGTTCCAGCCGTCTTTGTAATCAATCAAGACGGTACTATCGCTTTCGCGAAAGCGGAAGGTGGTGACTATAGAAACCGTGTGGAAGTATCCGAAATCATTAACTCTTTAAAAAGCTAAAACGATGAAAAATACAATTCAAAACATCGCCATCTGGCTACTCGCTATACTGATGCTCATTTTTGGGCTAAACAAGTTCTTCGGTTTTATCCCAGTAGAACCACCTGCCGATGCAACAGCACAAGGTTTTATGGGTGCAATGTTCACATCCTATCTCTATATTATAGTTGCTATTGCAGAAATTACCGGTGGAATTCTGCTATTGATTCCTAAAACCAGATTTATGGGTTGGTTAATATTACTACCGGTGATATTCAATATTGTGGCCTTTCATATCGCCCACGATTTTATCGGTAACGGAATATGGTTGCTACCAACAATTCTTTTCGTGATTATATCTTACCTACAGTTCAACAACATCAAAAAAGCAATGACCTATGGATTTATATAAAACAGGAATTCTGACTCTTTCTTGTCTATTGATGATGTGTAGTCTGAACGCCCAAAAAACAGTCAAAGTCAAGGTTGAGAACGACATTACGCTGAATGCTGATTTGGATGAAGTATGGACAGCAATTTCCAATTTGGAAAATCTTGACAAACTCGTTCCCGAAATCATAGGTGAGACAGAGGGAATAGGTAATGGTAAAGGTGCCATAGTGACATTGACTTTAAAAGGAAATGGCGCGAGGGTCGTTGAGGAAATCACAAAGCTTGATAATAAAAAACGCGTCATCTCGTATGAGATACTGGAAACACCGATGCCACTATCTTATTATAAAGCGACTATAAGCATCACGCAAACAGATAGTCCTGAATTTGTGATTCGCTTTAAAACAGTTCTTAAAACTGATAAGACAAACGAAGAGAAGATGCAAACAACAATCGACAACTTTCAAAGAACACTTTTAAGTAACGTAAAAAATAAATATTATGAAAAATAGAATATGGTTTATCACAGGAATATCAAGCGGATTGGGCAAGGCACTTGCTGAATCTGTAATGGCTACTGGCGACTTCGTTGTAGGAACATTCCGGAAACAGTCACAGGTTGACGAATTCAATAAAAAGTTTTCCACAACAGCGTATTCCGTTCTACTGGATATTACGAATGAAGAAAATATAGAAACTACCGTCAAAGATATCATCACACAATACGGTCGTATCGATGTATTGGTCAACAATGCAGGTATCGGTTTTGTAGGTGCGGTAGAAGAAACCTCGATGGAAGAAGTAAGACGTGTTTTTGAAGCAAATGTTTTCGGCACGCTCAAACTTACCCAAACCGTTTTACCGTATATGCGAGAAGGGAAAAATGGACACATTGTACAAATATCCTCTCACGGTGGTATTAAAGCTTTTGCAGGATTTGGAATTTATAACGCTAGTAAATTCGCCTTGGAAGGTTTTAGTGAGGCATTGGCACAAGAAGTTGCACCTCTTGGGATTAAAGTTTCTATTGTTGAACCAGGTCCGTTCCGAACGAAATTTGCTGGTGACGGTTTAGGGCTTGCCGAAAATGTAATCAATGACTACGCTGAAACTGCCGGTGCTTTTAGGGCAAAGCTTAAAGGTGTCAACGGTAAACAAGAGGGTGACCCGGAAAAAGCTGCCAAAGCAATTATTGATTTAGTAAATTCCAAAAAGCCATCGCTTCGTCTTCCACTTGGTAAAGTGGCACTAATGACCATTGGAATGAAATTGGACAGTGTCAAAGCTGATTTAGAATTGAATAGAATGACTGCCGAAAGTGCGGTGTATTAGCAGGTAAATGCGGACTTGATTCACAATTTTGGCTCGGCAATGTAGTGTTCCTTCCCAGAGCATCGGGAAGGGTTAACGGAATGGAAAGCTAAAATTGGGGATTGTGTCCAAGATATTTGTAGTGAAGCTCTTTTCCTGAAATGTAGTGGTTGCCTGCGTTTTTCAGCAGGGAAGCGTGGAATGTAGGGGAATGTGCTGAGTGGTATTAAAAGTAAATGTTTGATATCTACTTAGTCATCCAGTTTAAGGTACTGGATAAACCTTTTGGCTTTAAGCCATTTCATAAACTTCATCGAATAGTTTCTTATCCAACCGTTCTTGTTGGCCAAAGCTTTTCTTCAATGTATTGTGCAATACTGAATTGAATGCATTGTAGCCCAACCATAAATTCGGTTCCTCATTAAGCAACAAGGCTTCGTAGCTCAAAATCTCAATGACTTCACGAGACTTTTTTGAGGGGTCGCTATTCTTGTCGCTACATTCGTATCTAAAGAGCTTTGTTTTGTCAAGAATTGCTTTTACAAATTTCTGTGTGTCAAGGATTTTAAAGTCCTTCATCTCATCGAATTTCTTGGTAATAGTATAGAACTCATTATCCAAAAATTTATCGAACAGATTGTTAAGTCTCGGCATAATGAGGTGTGTATTGTTCTTACTGTGCTTGATGGAAAACTCAATTTCAGCTTGCGAAACGTGTAAGCCATTGGAACATACCTTTCTGTGAAACCCGAAGTGGCCAGAGGTCTTTTCACTACCGTCATACGAGTTCTTAAACCGAAGCATTGGTAGTATCAAGTCCTTATTGTTCTTGACCGTAAATTGGCTTTTGTCGTCTATGATAAAGTCGGTAATGAACGACCTGTCATTCTTATTGATAGTCCGTTTGTGGAAGTTCAGTTGTGCATCGGTCAGCATTTCTTCGGCTTTCTTGAAGAACAGTTGATTCGGAATGTGGCCATAGCTGTTCGAGACCACATTTACGATTTTGCCATTTGAGATGATGGCATTTTCAAGCCCTCTTCGGGATTCCATCTGCGTAAGACTTCTTAAGGATTTTATTTCTGATGGAACAAAGATTTCATCCTGCTGTAAATTTTGTAAATACATAATTTTTGAATTTAAGATTAAGCGTTTTGCAATAGGACAGAGTAGTACATTGGATACTTTTCCCTGTAGTAAGCCAAGTGACTTTCTGCACCTTCAATGTTGTAGTTTTCGCTACTCGATTGATAGTGCTTTTCTAAATCTTGTAGTGGAATTTTGGAACTTTGTGATACTCGTTTCATAATGTTGAAATTTTAGTTAAACAATATTTGAGCAGTACCCAAACGGAAGCTAAAATCTCAGCTCAAAAGGAAACGGAATAAATGGGTAGTGGAAGAAGGGTCGGCTTTATGCCGTAGTCTTTTGATGGAAGTATTTTACGAGTTTATATTTCGGTAATATTGTATGATAAAAACTTCCCTTTAGAATACAAGAGGTCTCTATATCGTAGCACAAAAGAGTCTTCCTATTTAATTCACGAATGGGAAGACTCTTTTCCAGAAAAGAATTAATTAGTGTTGCCCAGAACTTTTCAGACTGCTGTTCATGGCATTACATTTTTGACATAAAACTATTTTACGGATGATTTTCTTTTCTCCAGATGGATATCACTATCATTTAACTTACTTCTAAGCGCCATCATATCCAAAGAAACTTTTGCCTCTATAACCCTAGCGTAAATTTGGGTAGTCGAGATTTTTGTATGACCCAACATTTTTGAAACTGTTTCGATGGGGACCCCGTTGGATAGTGTTACCGTGGTGGCAAATGTATGTCGCGCGGAATGGAAAGTCAGGTTTTTATCAACCTCTAAGGCTTTACAAATATCCTTAAGATAAAGATTCACTTTCTGGTTCGAAAATACCGGTAATAGCTTTCCATTGTTTTCGATAGGATATTCTACATATGTCTCTAAAATCTTCGATGCCTCATCCAATAAGGGTACTTTGACAGGTTGTTCGTTTTTCTCTCGCCTGGTAAAAATCCAGTAGGCACCATCTATTCCCCTACTAACATTATCCGCCTTAAGGCCTTTAACATCGGAATAAGACAGCCCGGTGTAGCAAGAAAACACAAAAATATCTTTGACCGTTTGCAACTTTTTTTCTTTGAGCTGAGTATTTTCAAAAATTTTCAATTCTTGCTTTGAAAGAAATGCTTTTTCGTACTTATTGAATTTAAGCTTAAAACGATCAAAAGGATTTTTATCCAACCACTCCAAATCCATGGCCAGATTCATTAATTTTCGAAGACGTTCCAAATGTTTCATAACCCCGTTATTGTTCAATGGGTTCCTATTTTGCAATGAAGGCCCCTTCCGGAGATATTGCTCGAAATCGATTATGAAACTATAGGTAAGATGCTTTAGGTAAACATCGTTGGTTTTCTTTTTTCGAACTAGAAAACGTTTGAGGTATCTCTCGGTGGTAAAATAGTTCTTTAAGGTTCCGGCTTTTAGAACCCCGATCATATTTTCGTTGTGATAGGTGACCAATTCCAGTAAAGATTTGTGTCTTTCGTCCTGCCCGATAAACCTTGCCTTAATAGATTTAGCCGTAACTAACTCAAAATCAGAAGAAAGCTGCTTATGACACCTCAGTAATTTGGAATAGACCTGGTCTAAGTAGGTGTTCAGAGCCTTGCCATCTGCGGTTCTTGCGGTGGTTTTCTTTGCTTTGGTATCCCAATAGGTAACCGAAGTTTGTCGTTGTAAGCTGATTTCTGCTCTTTTGCCGTCTACGGTTATGCGCGCATAAATTGGTGCAAAACCATCTTTCTGTTTGGCCAGACTTAGCCAAAAATGAATACTAAAAGTTGTTGAAGTTCGCATATACTCTCGCTTTAGGTGAATAATCGATTTGTTTTACGAAAGTCAAATCGAAGCGAAAGTCAAACGCTATGTAATTACAATGTAGTCAAAATAATCGGTTAGAAACAGGTAACCGAATAGGTAACTTTTGTTCTGTTAGTAAAGCTAATCTTATGACTTCAAGAAAAATGAAAATCCCTGATTTTCATAAGATTAGCTATTTTTTGGTGTCGTATGACACCCTATTTGTCGGGGTGGCAGGATTCGAACCTGCGACCTCCTGCTCCCAAAGCAGGCGCGATAACCGGGCTACGCTACACCCCGATTCGGTTATCCGATATTGTAAAAGAAAATTGCGGAGAGAATGGGACTCGAACCCATGCGACACTTGCGCGTCGACAGATTAGCAATCTGCTCCGTTACCACTCCGGCACCTCTCCTTTATTTTCTTAATGAACTTTCGACTTTCCCTATCAGGAAATTGCGGTTGCAAATGTACTTGTTACTATTTGAGAACGCAACTATTTAAAAGGATTTTTTTATGGAAAAATAAATACGACCTTATTCAGGATATTCCACGCGCAAGTGATAGATATTCGTAAGCTTCTGCTTGAATATTTTTTTGATCTTTTCAATGTCCTTAAAGGTTATATCCGCATTTAAAAATTGATCGGCGACCATTTGACCCGAGATGATTTTTTCTACAAAACTGTCGATAATCAAAAAAGTGGGATTTTTAAGGCTTTTTGATGCCGCCTCAACCGAATCTGCCATCATAAGGATGGCCGTTTCCTTAGAAAAGGGTATCGGTCCCGGGTATTGGAAATCGCCCACATCGGTACCTTCATCCTGCTCCTGTTGCTTTTTATAAAAGTAATACACCGTGGAAGTACCGTGGTGGCAACGGATAAAATCGATTACCCTATCGGGCAAATTACCTTTTCTCGCTATTTCAATTCCTTCGATCACATGATCGATAATGATTCTAGCGCTTTCTTTGGGCGATAACTCATCGTGCGGATTTACATTGGTAATCTGATTTTCGGTAAAGTAGGTCGGCTGGTTCATTTTACCGATATCATGGTAAAGGGCCCCTACCCGAACCAACATGGCATTGGCACCGATTTCATTCGCCGCGGCCTCGGCCAAATTCGCCACCTGCAACGAATGGTGAAACGTACCCGGTGCCTTATTGGCCAACTCCTTGAGCAACTTTGAGTTGGTATCCGAAAGCTCCAACAGGGAAACGTCCGATACCAATCCGAACAGTTTCTCGTACATATAGATCAAAGGCTGTGCGAACAATGTGATCATTCCATTAAGGAGGAACAGGCCAAAGGTGGTCCATACGATATTGTCCAAATTGCCCTCGTGAATAATATGAAAGGCAAGATAACCTACCATGTAGATCAAAGTTATCTGCCCGACAGAAATAAAAAGGTTGGCCCTTTTGTACAATTCCGATACGGTAAGTATGGTCACGATGCCTGAAATGATCTGTAAAAAGATATACTCAAAACTATTGGGCACCACAAAACCGAGAATGAGTACCGTAAGTACATGTACAAAAAGCCCAAGGCGCGCATCGAAAAAAGTTTTTAAAATTAAAGGCAATATGCATAAGGGCACAACAAAAATATAGGCCTCATTGTATTTGACCACGACAGTAGTGACAAATACCATTAGTAGAATATTAAAAAAGATAAAGGTGACTTTCACGTTGTTGGTGAAAATATCCGTGCGGTACTTTTTGAGAAAAAGAAAAAGCATCATTAACACCAAGGCTACCAATATCGTATACCCAAAAAGGATAAAATAGTAGTTGTTCGCGGCCCATAGTTCCGATTCGTACTCCTGCTTTAGGGAATCCAGTATTTTCAAATTCTGCGCTTCCACGACCTCACCCTTGGCAATGATCAGTTTCCCCTCGTCCACGGTACCTCGGGTCGTTGAAACCCTGGACAGTGCCTCGCTCAATGCTTTTTCGGTAAGCGCCTTGTCCAGAGCGACATTGGGCCGTACTACTTTCGAAAACAATCTTCTATAATTGGGCAGGTAATCGGAGACCCCCTGCTCCTGAAAAAAATTCCTGGCCCGTTTCATTATGGTATTGGCAGCCACCAAATCGCTAAATGGCACGCGTTGCGCCTCGTTTTGGCGCACCAGGTACAAAAGGTCTTCTTTTTCTCCTTTCTTTTTTTCAGTGAGGATTCCCTGGCCATATAGCGTCCTTAAAAATTCCTTGCCCAGACGGCGCAGTTTTGTTAATCGTTCGGGAGATAGTCCATCGGAGTCGAAGATGCGCGGAAACTGACTTTCGTAGTCCGCCAGCACCTTTTTTTCAATGTTTTCGCTAAGGCGATAATAAGGCAATTGGTCCAATCGCTGCGCGTTCTTTTCCGCAGCTACCTCAGCGTCGGTTTTTTTGATCGAAAAATCAAAGGGAGCATACAGGTTGTCATATTGCCATGGCTTCCCTTTTTGGAATTCATATTTGAACTGCCCTCCCTTCGGGAAAAAAAACACGATGGCCACCACTGCGGCAAAGTAGAGTACATACTTGTAGATAAGCGATTGGCTTTTGAAAAGTGCATCAAATAATGTTCGCATGTAACTCGGGTCTAAAAACCAAAAATAGAAAAATATAAAATGATAAGCGCTTAATGCGGGTTCCTAGAGGTCAATTGTGCTTAATTTTAGTAATTTCGCAAGAAATTGAACGTATATGAAAGAGGTTGTAATCGTATCGGCCGTAAGAACCCCTATAGGAAGTTTCATGGGGGCACTCTCCTCCGTACCTGCACCTAAACTGGGCGCTACCGCCATAAAAGGTGCTTTGGAAAAAATCGGTTTGGATCCAAACTTGGTAGATGAAGTGTTAATGGGCCATGTGGTTCAAGCGGGAGCCGGTCAGGCACCTGCCCGACAGGCGGCTATTTTTGCCGGAATTCCGGATAGCGTTCCCTGTACCACCGTTAACAAAGTATGTTCCTCCGGTATGAAAGCCGTAATGCAGGGGGCCCAATCGATCGCCTTGGGAGACACCGAGATCGTAGTTGCCGGAGGCATGGAGAACATGAGCCTGATCCCACACTATATGCATTTGAGAACCGGTCAAAAATTTGGTCCCTCGGCCATGGTGGACGGTATGCAAAAGGATGGCCTGGTCGACGTTTACGATCAGCAGGCCATGGGCGTATGCGCCGATCTTTGTGCCAAAGAACACGAGTTTAGCCGGGAGGAGCAAGATGCCTATGCCATACAATCCTATCAGCGTTCCGAAAACACTTGGAATTCGGGTGCCTTTGCAAACGAAGTCGTACCGGTCTCGGTGCCGCAAAGAAGGGGCGAGCCCGTAATGGTTACCGAGGACGAAGAGTACAAAAACGTAAAAATGGAAAAAATACCGGCCCTTCGGCCGGCCTTTTCAAAAGACGGTACGGTTACCGCCGCAAATGCCTCTACCATTAATGACGGAGCCGCAGCTTTGGTATTAATGAGTGCCGAAAAAGCAAGGGAACTACAACTAAAACCGTTGGCTACCATCAGTGGTTATGCCGATGCGGCCCAAGAACCAAAATGGTTCACTACGGCCCCGGCGAAGGCCCTACCAAAAGCATTGGCCAAAGCGGGCACAACTTTGGAAGAAATCGACTTTTTTGAGTTCAACGAAGCCTTTTCTGTCGTTGGTCTTGCCAATATGAAACTTTTGGGCCTTACCGACGATAAGGTAAATGTGCACGGAGGGGCGGTTTCGCTAGGGCATCCCTTAGGCTGTTCCGGCGCCCGAATTTTGGTAACCTTGTTGGGAGTATTGGAACGGAACGATGCAAAAATGGGCGCCGCCGCAATTTGTAACGGTGGAGGCGGAGCATCGGCCCTGGTACTTAAAAGACACTAATTCCTTTGTAGTTAGACGGTTGTATGCAATACGGTGTGTGTCCCCTAAGTTTGGTTTCTGTTCGTCTTACCGCAGATAACACTTCCGAAATGATGACCCAGTTACTTTATGGGGACCATTTTAAGGTATTGGAATCCCGAAAACACTTTAGCAGGATCAGAATTGCCTATGATGCTACGGAAGGCTGGGTCGACAACAATCAAATCGCCCTGGTCGACGAAAGTACTTACCATGAAATCGATACCTTATCCGCTGCCTTTTCCAACGACTTGGTCGCCGCGGTAACGAACGCGAAAAACGCTTTGATACCCGTTTTGCTAGGTGCAACGGTTTCCAACGCCCCTTTGTTGGGCCATACCTTTGAAGGAAATGTGGTAAGCAGCCGACAGGCCAAACCCGAATTGCTTAAAACAGCAATGTATTATTTGGACGCCCCATATCTTTTTGGGGGGAAAACACCTTTTGGAATCGATGCTTCCGGCTTTACACAAATGATCTATAAAATTAACGGCTATTCCCTTTCCCGTTCCGCGGCGCAACAGGCAACACAGGGAGATGCGTTGAGTTTTATCGAGGAGAGTGAAGCCGGGGACCTTGCCTTTTTTGACAATTCGGAAGGAACGATCGACCATGTGGGAATTATTATGGAAGACAATTATATCATCCACGTGAACGGTAAAGTACGGATCGACCGCATCGACCATACCGGAATTTTCAACGCTGAGCGCGGTATTTATAGCCACCAACTTCGGGTCATCAAAAAACTGATATGACCCTTCCTTGCAAAGTAAAGTAGCGTTTGCGCATACCCAAAAAGCAACTTAGGCTTTAGCTAACCAACGTTTCCCATTGGAACGGTATGGGTAATATGAAACACGAAAACCTTTGGGCACAAAAAAACCCTATGGTACATGACCATAGGGTTTTTTAGCTGAAAAGGGAATAGTTTTATTCCCCTAACAACTTTTTGATTCTCATAAAATTGTCATTGTCGCCCATGGCGCCATAAATATTCTTCAACTGCGTAAGAATACTGGTATTCTCGGGACTCGCCTTAAGGGCATCCTCTAGGATTTTGGCACCTTCTTGGAACAGTTCGTCCTTTTTAACTTTTAACTCGTCATAACGGGCAATATCCGCTCTGGAGTTCCCCAAGGTATTCATTTCGTCAATCAGACCGTTCCCCTCGTTCACATAGGTTGTGGAAAGGTTCAGCTGCGCATTGGTATAGTTCGGATCGATTTCCAAGGCCTTAAGGTAGGCCGTTCTGGCCTCTTCCAATTCACCTTGCTCCATGGCGATTACCCCAATATTGTAGTGAAGGTCGGCATTGTCCGGTGCCATAGTAGCGGCTTCGGCCATCAATTCCTTGAACTTTTCCTTATCGCCCATGGTATAGTATAGGTTGGCTTCGCTCAACACCAAATTCACATCGTCCGGATTGTCCGCCCGGGCGGTCTTAAATGCTTCGATAGCCTTATCGTTCTGTCCCAACTGGGTGTAGATCAGCGCAACGTTCTTGATAATTTCCGACTTTTTGGAAGGTACGGTCTCATCTATGGGATCGCTGTGGGTTCCGGCCTTGATCATCAGCTCTCGCTGTGTTTTGTCCATCTCCTCTACTTCTCCGGAAGCAACATTGGTCGCTTTATAGACCGTTCCGCTACCATCGTATCCTACCTCGATCAACTCGTTGTAGTACTTTAGGGAGCTTTCATAATTTCCGCCCTGTACCGCACTATTGGCGGCAAAATACAGATAAGAGGTATCTTTAGGACTTATTTTATAACTGAGATATAATTTTTCCGCGGCCGCATCAAAATTTTTCTTCGCGTTATCCTCCACCGCTGCGTTGACCAAATCGGCGGTCATGGCCTGCATGGATTGGGTAACCTCATCGGTATACTTCTTCTTTCCGCTTTTTTCCTCTACCTCCAAAAGGCTTTGAAAGGCAGCTACGGATTCCTGATAGGCGTTCGCTTCCCCTTTCTTTGCCAAATCGGCATATGCCTTGCCCTTAAGGTAATAGTATTGGGCCTGTAGCTTGGCATCGGCACCGGAAATAGCACCTGCGGCCCCTTCCAAGGCAGTTTTGGCCGCGGCGGCATCTCCACCTTTAAGGGCTTTATCCGCTGCCTTTATCTCATTTTTTTGAGCAAAACCCGCCAAGGTAAAGCACATCGTAACAAGCATTAAAATTCTAGTTCTCATTTTTCCTGTTATTATAAATTAGTGTTATTGATTATTATTCTTTTGTTTCTTCCGTACCCTCATTATCAAGAGCCGTGCCATCTTCAGTTTTTACTTCGATGTCGTTTAAGTCAACCTCTTCCAAAGTATCCTCATCTTTCATTACTTTGGCGACCGCCGCAATGGAATCGTCCCCTTTAATGTTAATCAGCCGTACCCCTTGCGTGGCCCTGCCCATAACGCGAAGATCTTCAACGCTCATTCGAATGGCGATGCCCGATTTATTGATGATCATCAGATCATCGGAGTCCGATACGTTTTTAATGGCTACCAAACCTCCCGTCTTATCGGTTACCGATATGGTTTTTACACCTTTACCGCCCCTATTGGTAATACGGTAATCGTCTAGGCTCGAACGCTTTCCGTATCCATTTTCGGACACGACCAAAATATCGTCCTCAAAATTGTGTACCGAAACCATTCCGATCACTTCGTCCTGCTCGTTGGCCAGGGTAATACCGCGTACCCCGGATGCGTTACGGCCCATCGGGCGTGTCTTACCTTCCTCGAACCGGATTGCCTTTCCGGATTTCAATCCTAAGAAAATCTGACTGGTACCAGTGGTCAATTTTGCCTCAAGGAGCTCGTCCCCGTCCCGCACGCCAATGGCATTGATCCCATTTTGACGTGGACGCGAGTATTGCTCCAAAGAGGTTTTCTTCACCACCCCTTTTCGGGTCGCCATAATCACAAAATGGCTATTTACGTATTCCTCGTCCTTAAGGTCTTGGGTACAAATGAACGCTTTTACCGTATCGTCCTGTTCAATGTTGATCAGGTTTTGTATCGCCCTTCCTTTGGAAGTTCTGCTTCCTTCCGGAATTTCATAGACCCGCATCCAAAAACATTTCCCTTTCTGGGTAAAAAAGAGCATGTATTGGTGGTTGGTTCCCACGAAAAGGTGTTCGAGAAAATCTTCGTTTCGGGTGCTGGACGCTTTTTGTCCGACCCCTCCCCTATTTTGGGTCTTGTATTCGGTGAGTGGGGTCCGTTTGATATAACCGGCGTGCGAAATGGTAATGACCACTTGCTCATTGGGGATCATGTCCTCAATACTCAAGTCGCCACCCGCAAAGTTGATTTCGGACCGTCTTTCGTCACCATACTTTTCTTTGACCTCAGCAAGTTCATTTTTTATGATTTCCATGCGTCGTTCCTTTTTGTCAAGAATGTCCTTCAGGTCCGCAATGGTCTTTATAATTTCATCGTACTCGGCCCTTAGCTTATCCTGCTCCAGACCGGTAAGCTGCCGCAAACGCATTTCTACAATGGCTTTCGCCTGAATTTCGGATAGCTTAAAGCGCTCCATCAACTTCTCCCGCGCCTCTTCCGCATTTGAGGAGGCCCTAATGATGGCGATCACTTCGTCAATATTGTCGGAGGCGATGATCAAGCCCTCTAAAATATGGGCGCGATCTTCCGCTTTTTTCAATTCGTATTTGGTACGCCTGACCACCACCTCATGCCGGTGTTCCACAAAGTGATGGATCATCTCCTTCACGTTAAGGAGTTGGGGCCTACCTTTCACTAGGGCAATGTTGTTGACACTGAAAGACGATTGCAGCGCCGTATACTTGTACAGCATGTTCAGCACAATATTGGGGATGCTATCGCGCTTTAAAATATAAACGATACGCATTCCCTTCCGGTCCGATTCGTCCCGTATGCTTGAAATACCCTCGATCTTTTTATCGTTGATCAGATCGGCCGTTTTCTTGATCATGTCGGCCTTGTTCACCTGGTATGGAATTTCGGTAACGATAATACATTCCCTTCCCTGAACCTCTTCTATGATCGCCTTGCCCCGCATGACCACACGGCCACGACCGGTATGAAAAGCCTCTTTTACGCCTTCATAACCATAAATAATACCTCCCGTAGGAAAATCGGGCGCTTTTATATGGGTGATCAGTTCATCTATCTCGATATCGTTGTTGTCGATGTAGGCAACCGTACCGTCTACCACCTCCGATAAATTATGGGGAGGCATATTGGTCGCCATACCTACGGCGATACCCGATGCACCGTTCACCAAAAGGTTGGGCACCCTGGTCGGAAGTACCGTGGGCTCTTCCAACGAGTCGTCAAAATTTAATTGATGGTCTACCGTGTCCTTATCGATATCCGCCAACATGTCATCCGCAATCTTTCGCATTCTAGCCTCGGTATACCGCATTGCGGCAGGACTATCGCCATCTACCGAACCAAAGTTTCCCTGTCCGTCGACCAGCATGTAGCGCAAACTCCATTCTTGGGCCATACGCACCATGGTATCATATACGGAGGTATCCCCGTGCGGGTGATACTTACCAAGGACCTCTCCCACGATACGGGCAGATTTCTTGTGTGAACTGTTGGACCGGACACCCAGTTCGTGCATGCCATAGAGCACCCTTCTGTGAACCGGTTTTAGACCGTCACGCACATCTGGTAGCGCACGTGACACAATGACCGACATTGAATAATCAATGTAGGCCGATTTCATCTCATCTTCAATATTGATAGGAATCAGTTTTTCTCCTTCAGCCATTTGAAAATCTTAGTGTTTATAAGTGTTAAAAAGCATGCCAATATAAGCAAAATCATACCTTTCAAAGCATTTCCAAATTGTTTTATTCAATAATTTATCAACACCACAACACGGGTCCGAACGGCCTCTTCAAGCTGTTAAATATTTGAGAAAGCGGCGCTTTTTTCGTCATTTCCCACTACTTTATCGAATATGGGTACAGTATTTGCCATAGATTGAAGTAGTTTTACTAATTTTATACATAACAAGTATAGTTTATGGACGATAATTTTTCACCCCGAGTAAAAGACGTAATTGCATATAGTAAGGAAGAGGCGCTCCGCCTAGGTCATGACTTTATTGGCACGGAACACTTGATGCTAGGACTTTTGCGCGATGGAAACGGTAAGGCGATCAGTATTTTGGACGCCATGGATGTCGATTTGGACCACTTGCGGAGAAAAGTGGAAATATTGAGTCCTTCAAACCCAAGCTCGAACAGCATTCAAAAAGATAAAAAGAACCTGCATTTGACCCGGCAGGCGGAACGGGCCCTGAAGACCACTTTTTTAGAGGCCAAACTATTCCAAAGTTCCTCCATCAATACGGCACATTTGTTATTGTGCATCCTGAGGAACGAAAACGACCCTACCACAAAATTGCTCCACAAACTAAAGGTGGATTATGATGGGGTAAAGGAACAGTTTAAGTTCATGATCACCAGTGACGATGAAATCGTAGATGGACCAACATCGGAATCCTTCCCGAACGAACCTGAAGATGTTGGCGAAGGAAAGGATGGCGGTTTTGGATCTGGTGGCAACCAAAAGGGAAACAAAAAGTCCAAAACACCCGTATTGGACAACTTCGGCAGGGACCTTACCCGAATGGCCGAAGAAAACCGTTTGGATCCCGTAGTAGGTCGCGAAAAGGAGATCGAGCGCGTATCGCAGATCTTGAGCCGACGAAAAAAGAACAATCCGTTGCTGATAGGAGAACCCGGTGTCGGTAAAAGTGCCATTGCGGAAGGGCTTGCCCTCAGAATCATCAATAAAAAAGTTTCGCGGATACTTTATAACAAAAGGGTAGTAACCTTAGATCTGGCCTCTTTGGTCGCCGGTACAAAATATCGCGGTCAGTTCGAAGAACGGATGAAGGCCGTAATGAACGAACTGGAAAAGAACGACGACGTTATCCTGTTCATTGACGAAATACACACGATAGTCGGTGCAGGTGGTGCTACCGGAAGCCTTGATGCTTCCAACATGTTCAAACCTGCCTTGGCAAGGGGCGAGATACAATGTATCGGAGCGACTACCTTGGACGAGTACCGCCAGTATATTGAAAAGGACGGTGCATTGGAACGTCGTTTCCAAAAAGTGATCGTAGAACCTACGAGCGTAGAGCAAACTATTGAAATCCTTCAGAACATCAAAGGAAAATATGAGGACCACCATAACGTCAGCTATACGGACGAGGCCATTGTTGCCTGCGTAAAACTGACAAACCGTTATATGACCGATCGGTTTTTACCGGACAAGGCCATCGATGCCCTGGACGAGGCCGGATCTCGGGTGCATATCGTCAATATGGACGTGCCCAAGCAAATTCTTGAACTCGAAAAACAGTTGGAAGATGTTCGGGAATTAAAGAACAGCGTGGTCAAAAAACAGAAATACGAGGAGGCCGCAAAACTTCGTGATGACGAAAAGCGGTTGGAAAAAGAACTCGCCATCGCCCAAGAAAAATGGGAGGAAGAAAGCAAATTGCACAAAGAGACCGTTTCGGAGGACAATGTGGCAGATGTCGTTTCCATGATGAGCGGTATTCCGGTAAACCGTATTGCCCAAACGGAAAGCAATAAGTTAGCGGAATTGCCCGAATTGATAAAGGGCAACGTCATCGGACAGGATGAGGCAGTCGCAAAAGTAGCGAAAGCCATACAGCGAAACCGAGCCGGATTGAAAGATCCGAACAAACCCATCGGTTCCTTTATATTTTTAGGTCAGACCGGTGTCGGTAAAACACAATTGGCCAAAATATTGGCCAAAGAACTTTTCGATTCGGAAGATGCGCTCATCCGTATCGACATGAGCGAATACATGGAAAAATTTGCTATCTCCCGTTTGGTAGGGGCACCTCCAGGATATGTAGGATACGAAGAAGGTGGGCAGCTTACCGAAAAGGTACGGCGCAAACCGTATTCCGTTATTTTACTGGACGAGGTAGAAAAAGCCCATCCCGATGTGTTCAACATGCTGCTCCAAGTACTTGACGATGGCTACCTTACCGACAGTTTGGGACGCAAAATCGATTTTAGGAACAGCATTATCATCATGACCTCCAATATTGGGGCACGACAAGTGAAAGATTTTGGTGCGGGTGTCGGTTTTGGCACTTCCGCAAAACTTTCACAGGCAGATGCCAATCAAAAGAGTGTGATCGAGAATGCATTAAAAAAAGCGTTTGCCCCGGAGTTTTTGAACCGGATCGATGATGTGGTAGTGTTCAACGCCCTTGAAAAAGAGGACATCCACAAGATTATCGATATCGAACTCAGTAAATTGTTCGATAGGATCAAGGATATCGGCTACACCCTTACCCTAACGGATACCGCCAAGGATTACATCGCCGAAAAAGGGTTTGATAAGCAATATGGTGCGCGTCCGTTAAAGCGGGCGATCCAAAAGTACATCGAGGATGCCCTGGCCGAGGAAATCGTAAATTCCAAACTGGAAGAAGGCGATAGCATCCATATGGATCTCGATACCAAAAAAGAGGAACTTACCATAAAGATCAAGAAAGCGGAAAAGTCTCCGAAAGCCTGACATTTGGTAAGAAAATAGTTTAAAAAGGCCGTTTTAAACGGCCTTTTTTTATGCGGTGATGTCCGCACTATCCAAAACCACCATGTAAGTTCCATCAAGGGGTAGCAGTATAAACGATATTTACGCTTTTAATCTATTTTTTTACCCTAACAACGAGCATACCGCTACTTTCGTCTCGAGACATTATAAATAACATAGCATGAAAGTGGGAAAATCCAATAAGAAGATTACCGTTAGGGAATATCAATTGGAAATAGGGAAAATTCAAGTATATGAAAATTACATGGTATCCATTTTTGACGAAGGCTCTACGCTGACCTTGGAACGGGCATATCAGATTATTGGCATATCGGAAATACACTATCGCAATAAAGACTTCGGTTTTATCAGCCTCCGGAAAAATTCTTCGGCCATTGATCCGACCATATACGGTTATTTGCGGGAGTTAAAGAATTTAAAGGCCTTTGCCATCGTATCCCGCAAGGAAATGGATATGCACAATTTTAAGATCGAGAAATTGTTCTATAAAAAACCCATGAAATTTTTCATCGACTATGAAAATGCCTTGGCATGGGTAAAACGTAGGGTGAAGGGCAAGTAAGAAGAATTGTTTCGTATGGATACTATTTTGTAACTAAAAATAGAGAAGGTACAAAACCATAGTTCAAAATTGAAAAGCGGGAGAAAATTCTCCCGCTCCATTTGTTGACATTACATCTACCAACGGTAAACTCAATCCCTAAGTCCAAAATACTCCGCTACTTGTTCAAAGTCATTGATATCGATTCCTTGGGACTTCATTCGTGAAAGAACGGCAGCACCCCCAGTTTTACCCGTTTGTTCGGAAGAAGACGCTATCAAAACCACTTTCACCTCGGAAAAAGTTCCCGCGATTACGTTGAAAAGAGAACTAGAAGCACGATCATAGGCGTAGACATTAAGCTCACCTACGCCAAACTCTACCTCAAACAAAACATTAATGCTTACTCCTGGAATCGGGTAGTAAAAGTCGCCTCTTTTGATATATGTCAGCACTGCATTGTTTTTCAAGACCGCTTCGGTCAATTGCTCTAAGGGAATCGCAAAATTGCTTCCTGTGAATATTGAAGCGTCGAAGGTATAGGTGCTTACATTGGCATTCCCATCTTCCCCATCGGTACCATCTTGCCCATCGAGACCTCGCTCTCCTTGTGCCCCTGTTGCCCCCATAGCGCCATCTTCACCATCTTCACCGGTACATGCGGCCAAGAACAATACCATAAAGATAGATAGTAGGAACCTTGCTTTTTTAAATACATTTTTCATAATCAAAAGTTTTAATAGTTATTATTTTTCCCTTTGTCCCCATCACCTTTCAAAGGGTTAACACCATCTGTTAAAAAAAGTACTTTCTCTGGAAAAAGGCCTTTTTCCGTAGTATTCAACGTAAACTCATTCTATTGCCCAAACAGTGTTCGTATCATCGGAATCGTCCGTCCAACCTCCAATGATATACAGTTTATTTTCTAGAGTACCGATGGAATGCCCACTAATCGGCGTTATCCCTGTATTTTCAGTTGCCTTTTTCCATGTTTTTCCGTTGGTACTGTACCAAGCATCTTTTTCCGAAGCTCCCGAACGCTTTCCGCCACCAACAAGCCACATTTTGTTTTTAAAAACAATTTCCTGTTGGCCATAACGATTACCAAATGGGGCCTTTGAATTCTCAAGATACCAATGGAACCCATCTGAACTACTATATACCTCGCTATCATCAAGACCACCGATGACCCACATCTTATTTTGGAAAGCGAGGGACCGATGGTGACTCTTCGCTTGGTTAAAGGCATTCTCGGTGGCCATTGTCCAATGGGATCCATCACTAGAATACCAAACATCATTTAAACGTAATTCGCCATCATTTCCGGCAATCACCCACAATTTACGATCAAAAACCATGGTAACATGGTTGCTTCTAGGACCAAAGGCGGCATTAGAAGTGGCCAAGTTCCACTCGTAACCGTTGGCACTATACCAGACATCGGCAAGCCCATCGGAATCATCTGCACCCCCAATGACCCATATTTTATTATCGTACACCGTGGCCGTATGCAATGAACGTTTCGAAAATGGGGCACTGCTCGTCATTTCTTCCCAATTAACGCCGTCTAAACTGGACCAAACATCGTTTAAAAGCCCTGTGTTTTTTTGGCCTCCAATAATCCATAACCGATCATTGAAAGTGAATGAAGTATGTCCGCCACGGCCGGTAAAACTTGCCGCTTCGGTTACGATTTTGGCAGGGAAATCCGGCAAATCACAACAAAGGGTATCCGGATATCCCTTCGGAATCGGTATGGCGCGTACATTGTTCGTTTCATCGCATTCTTCAACGGCATCCTGCCAATCGGCCTGTAACAATAAAAAGGAATATCTTTCGGGTACCGTACCACCATTTAGTGTAGCACCAAAGGTTTCCGTTGTAGTTTGGCCCGCGGTAAGGTTCCCAAAAACAATTCCGCCCGCGGCCGCATCGCTAGCATCGACCAAATCATCTTCGCTTAACCAGCCCTGAACATTGCCGGTACCGTTCGCAGTACCCAAATTTTTAATCTCGGCCCGCCAAGCTATCTGATAGTTCGTCGAAACCGAATCGGGACACAGCAACTGCCCTTTAGTAATTGTAAAATCCGGTAAACCTCCTTCACAACAAGAGGCGTTTTCGTAGTTTTCGGGAATCGATATGGCAAAAACGTTGTTCGATTCATCACATTCATCCGTTTCTTGTCGATGATCGACCTGGAGCAACAAGTACTTTTTATCGATCAAAATCGGATCGCTCGGGTCTCCAGCACCAAAATCACCGGTGAATTCGTTGCAAGGCTCAAGAATACCTAGGGCAACACCTCCCGCCGGGGTATCGTTGGCATCTATCAGTAAATCATCGCTCAACCAAGCCTGAATACTTCTCGCATCACCCATGTATCCGGTATTGCGAACCGTGTAGCGCCAACCAATCTGATAATTTGAATGAATGGAATCTTTACATAGTATAGCCCCGTTAATAATTTCAAAATCGGGTCGTTCCCCATCGCAAACAATAGTACAATCAGCGGGTTCTCCATCGGGATTGCCCGTTACATCGTCCAGGTAATCACAACCGATGGTCAGAATTGCTACGATTATTGGTAAAAAAAATCTTTTCGTGACGTGTAGTCTAGGAAATTTTGTTGTTGTTCTCATTTTAAAAGGTTTTAGATTACCCCTTGGTCAACCCTGACGATAATAAGGTTAACAATGAAAACGTAAATAATAGCCTATATCAAAACGATATCATATGACGAATCAAGAAAATACCTATTTTTAGAAAAGTGAGAACCATAGTCGTGTTAACCTATCTAAAAGATATCAAGACATATTGAAAAATAACCAAAACTAAAAAAATTATGAAAACGATTAAATTGTCGGCCCTTCTATATTTGACCTTTTTAGTCTGTAGTTGTGTACCAACAGTAGATTTTACCCTGGCACAGGAACAAGTACGTATTTACGAGGAATTTCAAAAAATGGACCGTCAAGATAGTACTGATGAAGCTTCGGTGGAACCTTTTGCCATTCAGATAGACGCTATTCAAGAGTGCAAACCTTGTACGGATACATACACGGCTAGTTGTAACCCAAAGACAACCTACAATAATTTAAATATTGAAAGGATAAAGGAAGTCTATTGTAAAAGTTTATACCAAAAGCGTCCCATCATCGGTGGTTGTGGTTCGTCGACCTGCAGAGGTTTAGGAAAAGTAATCAATCTTATTTATCCAATCCCTTTTGAGAAAATCCAACTTACAGACAGCGAAGGGCAAACTACTATACTTCCATTTGAAAAGAAAGATGGTGCCTACCGGATTGCCTTTCCCGAAACAGGGAATTTTAAAATGGAACTGATAAAAGGTGATGAATCAGAGGAATTGAACATTATGATAAGAAAACTTGGTTTATTCCCGTCCAAAAAATTTAACCTTAAAAAGTGAGAACGTTTCCAATCACATTATTGGCGTTCCTTTTTTTGAGCCCATTGTTTTCGCAAAACAAAGGTGACGATACGCTCAGCCAACTTTCCGATAAGGCCGAAGGCTTTGTCTTTACCAACAAGGATAGCGCTTATTACTATTTTGACAGGGCAATAACGCTATCCAAAAAACAGGACCGAAAAGATATTACTCTTTCTTTATATGATTATTTGGTGTATACCACAACGTATTATTTTGATTGGTCGGAGTATTCCAAGCAACTGAAGCTCTTTGAAACGGAAGTCAGTAACGCCTCGTCCTCTATGAGCGATTTGGAATATTATCAAAACAGTGTTATTCTTTTTTATGGCAACTATTACTTTGATCTTAAGCAGTACGGTAAGGCAAAATTATACTTCGAGAAAATCTTTAAACAGCTTAGCTCTATTCCAGAAGATGATTTAAGTGATGATCAAATAAGCGCTTTTTTAAGCAGTCTTGATTTTTTGGGATTGATCAACAAAAACAAAGGACAGTACGAAAGGGCCAAAATCTTCTTCGAAAAACAGATTAGACTCTGCCAGAAAAGAGAACAAAAAAACGTAGAAATTGCAACCTTTAAGGTAAAATCCATGATGGTCTTGGCCGATTTGCTGATCAAGCAGGAACAATATGAAAAGGCCCAAAATATTCTGGAAGATTGTGTCGTCTATTACGAAACGAAAGCAACTGCTGGGGGTAGAAATTCTTTGATAGTTTCTTATTTGAACTTATCAGAATTGTACCTTAAAAAAGGAAACCATAATCGGGCACTATTGGTTTTAGATAAGATTAAAAATCTTACCGGAATTAAATTTCCATTCCAAAAAAGGGCCGATCTCAATCGGTCAGAAATTTTCATCGAAAAAAAACAGTTTTCAAAATCTAAGGTATTATTAGATCAAATCTTAAAAACAACGATTGCCATTCATCAAAAAGACAGGCACAAGGACATTGCCGATATCTATTTAAAATTAGGTGATTTAGCACGTTCACAAAAAAACGTCCCCATAGCGCTGGACCACTACCAAAACGCTTTGATAGCCGCATCAAATGGGTTTAAATCCAAGAAATGGGATGAAAATCCTACGCCCACCGACGTCTTTTCAAAAATACAGCTGCTCACGATCTTAAGAAAAAAAATAGAAGCAATAAACGCGATTACCGAACGGGAACAAGCACAGAAGAAACTGCAGGCCAATGATAAAACCGCTCAAACCATCATTGCAACCTTGGATGCGATTCGACCAGAATTTGAAAGTAAAATAGACAAACAGTTTTTGTTGGCACAGACCTATCCCACTTTTCATGAAATGATAGATGCCGCCTACAAGGCCTACAAGAGTACCAAGGAGCAGAAATATTTGGAAAATGCTTTTCTATATATGGAAAAAAGTAAGGGTATTCTCTTATTGGAATCAGTTAAAAATGCTGAAGCAAACGCTTTTGGAGCAATCCCGAACGCCACATTGGAAAAGGAACTTCACTACAGGGCCTATATCACCAATATCGAAAAAAAACAGGCCACATCGCAAAAAGCTTCAAGCGCTATACTTGATGATTCCCTTTTCAACATAAAAAACAAGTATCATGAATTTTTAAAAGGGCTGAAAGAAAAATTCCCGGCCTATTATCATTTAAAGTACGACACTAAAACGATAAATATCGGAGAACTGCAGTCATACTTGAGTACCAATGAATCGGTAATCTCTTTTCACCAAACAGAGAATACGCTTTACGTAATTTTGGTTGACAAATCCCAAACGCATTTTTTAAAACTTCCATTTTCAACCAAAACCAGGGAAAATATAAAAGCATTTTACAAATTGCTCTCAAAACCCACATCTGCAAATGAACATGAAATACACCTAATTGGAAACCGATTATATGCCGAGTTAGTAGCGCCTTGGATAGATAAGACCAAAACGGGACAAATTACAATTATCGCCGATGGCTTGCTGCATTACATTCCTTTTGGAACCTTGACCGATGGAGCGGGACCAAACAAGTACCTCTTGCACAAAGTTGATATCGCCTATGCCGGTTCGGCAACCATTTTATGTTCAAGTAAATCCAAAAGATATGAGGTTAAAAAAGGACTTTTGGCGATTGCCCCTACTTTCGCTCCCAACACAGGTTTCAACCAATTGCCTTTTGCCCAAAAGGAAGTAAAATCGATAACGGAGTCGTTTGCGGGCAAAACAGTCTTAGGGAACGAGGCATCCCTAACGAACTTCTTAAACATCAAAGACGATTTTTCCATTTTTCACTTTGCCACACATGCCATAGTGGATGACAACGCACCGGACTTTTCATATTTGGCTTTTAGTACTGGTCAAAAAGCAGAAAACCGTTTGTACATTAAGGACCTTTATAACATCAGATTAGATGCTATAATGGTAACCCTCAGTGCCTGCGAAACCGGAGTCGGAAAACTTCTAAAAGGCGAAGGAATGCTAAGTCTCGCGCGTGGTTTTCAGTATGCGGGAGTCAATAGTTTAACGACTTCCCTTTGGAAAAACGACGACCAGGCCACTAGCGAACTCATGGGCTACTACTACGAACATCTGAGTAATGGCCATTCAAAATCAAAAGCCCTTCAAAAAGCAAAACTCGAATATCTCGAGAGTACCGAGGAAGAAGAGCTAAAACACCCCTACTATTGGGCCGGTTTTGTAGTCTTGGGAAATAACTCACCCATATCGGAGAAACCAACTTCTCCATGGATATATTTTGGAATCGGACTGATCGGGGTGGGAATCTTAGGATTCGGATACAAAAAAGTTAAAGCGCATCAAGCAGCCGCTTAGCATCCTCCGCTTTGTATGCTTTAGTTTCCACTACCCTTTGAAGTGCTGCTTTTGCCTTATCCGCATCTTTTAACTGTAGGTAGGCCATAGCCAAATACCAATTTGATTTATCGCTCAATGCATCTTTCGTTTTCAAGTGTTCTTTTAACAAGGGAACAGCTTCACTTGCTTTATTAATTTGGATAAGGGCATTAGCTTTATAAAAAAGATAATACGGCTCTTTATCGGATGCATATAATTGTGTAAAAAGAGAAATGGCCTTATTAAAGTCTCCCTTCCCATAAGCCGAAAACGCCTGCGTTTTGGAATCGACCATGGCATCCCCTCTCGTTACGGGATGTGTTACGTTACGGTAGGGAACAAAGTTTTGGGCAAACAAATCGGTGGTATCGGCAGTATTATCCTGAAAAAACCAATAGCTTAACCCCAGCAACACCAACAAGGAAGCGGCTACAAGCCATTGTATTGGAAGCCTACTGTTCTTTTGAGTTTTAGGTATCGGTTTAACCCGTTCTTTTGCCCGAGCTTCCGCTTCAAATTCGGAAAGCATCTCCATGAAATCGTCATCCTCGTTGGCTACTATCGCCCGTTTTACATCGGTTTGAAATTCGACCTCCTTCTTAAATTCGGCATCGGTGTCCAACATTTCCTTAAACACCGACAACTCCGCAGGTGCTAGCTTGTCCTGTAAGTATTTTACCAAAAGCGTTTCTTTATCCATAATACTATACGTTACACAGTTGTTTAAGCGTTTTTAAACAACGTGATTTTTGCGCCTTTACCACATTTTCATTGGCATACCCACCTTGCTCGGCAATCTCTTTTATGTTTAGTCCCCTATAATAGAACATCGTTAACACCTGTCTACACTTTTCCCCTAGGGCCTTCAGTTGGGTACGTAGCAGCAATTGTTTTTCCGACAGAATTGGAGCAGCATCGGTCTCGATTTCAGGTATTTCTTCTACCATACCATGAAGCGCGTTTTGGTAACGCGTATTTATTTTCCTTGCTTTAAGGGTATCGTATATTTTAAACTTTCCTATACCAAAAAGATAAGTCTTCATCGAACTGTTGACCTTGTTCAATTTTCCTTCTACCGCACGTTGCCTTAGCGCCAAAAAAGATTCTTGATACACATCGGCCAAGGTGTCATCGTCCAAATGATACCGTTTTCCAAAACCCAAAAATTCCTTACGATATTTATTGTAAAGCACTTTCAGCTTCAATCTATCGTCGGATTGCAAGTCTTTCAAGGATTTCTGATCCATAAAACAATATTTCGGCCTAGGATTCGATTATACCATTTCCGCCTTAAAATTACCCTTTAAAAATTGCCCTTTTCGGTTTATACTTCCAAATAAAAAACAACCTTAGCTACTGCTAGGCTTTATTTTTCTTTTTCGTCCAAGCAAAAAATGACGGCTTTTTACTCGGGTAATTTTAAGGCAACAATGATATTAAATATAATAAATTTTGAAGAAGTTTAAATTCCTACACCGGTATATCCCGCAAGGAAATGGATATGCACAATTTTAAGATCGAGAAATTGTTCTACAAAAAACCCATGAAATTTTTCATCGACTATGAAAATGCCTTGGCATGGGTAAAACGTATGGTGAAGGGGAAGTAGTTTGTCCTCTATCATACAAACCAACCACGACGTCCGGCCTGCTGATACGGCGGTATACTAAGCCTCATTCGTTTCCGCTTCCTTTGACGGCTCGGGCACTTTAAAGAGATCCATGTAAGCGGCACCGATCGCATCGGTAATATCGGAAGCGATCAAGGCCTGATAGCCTTTGTCCTCAATTGCGATATCCCCTGCCCTTCCGTGAAGATAGACCCCAAAAATGGCAGCGTTCAAGGGAGCGTACCCTTGGGCCATTAAACCGGCGATCATCCCTGCCAATACATCGCCGCTTCCCGCGGTGGCCATCCCAGGGTTTCCCGTTGTGTTCACATAGCCTTTATCACCATCGATCGTAATGGTATGTGCGCCCTTGATCACCAAAATACAATCGAGCCGGGCGGCGAACGCCATGGCCTTCTCCAATTTTTCAAAATCATTTTCCCAACTTCCGATCAACCGCTCCAATTCTTTTTCGTGAGGGGTAAGCACCGTGCGTTTCGGCAGTTGTTTTTGCAAGTCCTTGTTTTGGGCCAATAGGTTTAAGGCATCCGCATCCAACACCAAAGGGGCGTCGGTCTTTTTTAGAAAATCGGAAAAGGCCTTTTTCGTTTTCGCCTCGGTACCGAGACCCATGCCGATAGCAAAGGCATTCGCCGTTATGGGAGCCGTGAAATCGTTTATATGTGTCGTTCCGTTTGCTGTCGCCACCATGGCCTCCGGTAAGTTCGTTTGCAAGGGGAGTGCACCACATTCGGGTACCAAGGCCGTTACCAGACCACTACCCACGCGCAAACAACTTTTGGCCGCTAGGTGTACCGCCCCTATTTTTCCGACACTGCCACCAATGATCAGGGCATGCCCATAGTTTCCCTTGTGGGAATACTTTTTTCTGGGGATATACATGGGCAATACTTCATTTTTTCCGATAATTCGAAACGCGGTATCCGTCTCCGCAAGATATTTCGGATCGAGCCCGATATCCAAAACCTCCCATTGCTCCAAATACCCTCCCGTTTTCGGAAGAAAGAAAACGAGCTTCGGTGCCTGAAAGCTCAACACGTAGTTCGAACGTATTACCGCAGCATCGTTTTCGACCTTGCGATCGGTATAGAGTCCCGAAGGAAGGTCTACCGATAAAATAAAAGCTTCCGAAGCGTGCAAATGACCCATAAGCCGTACCACCCATTTTGCCGGGGCACGGTTCAACCCGATACCAAAAATGGCATCGACAATAATATCGTCTTTTCCGATTTCTGGAAATGACGCATCCGAATCCAAAAACTCGGGCCAGACCTTTCGCGATTTTAATCGCTCCAGATTTACCAGAAAGTCCTTTGAACGCGTTTTGCTGTAGTTCACTACATATACCGCAATATGATACCCATGTTCCTGTAAATGGCGTGCCAACGCAATGCCGTCGCCCCCGTTATTTCCGATGCCACAAAACAAGTGGATCTTTACAGGGGCCCCTTGCATGCGCAGGTGCATCCAATTGAAAATTTGGACGGCCGCACGCTCCATTAGTTCCGCACTTTGGATCTCCTGCTTTTTTTCGGTAATACGATCGGCTTCGTAAATCTGTTCCTTTGAAAATAGTTTCATCGCTATAATTTGCTTTGGCATCCCTTGCGCTCACAGAATGCTTTTCCCTTTTCTTTACCGTAACCCCTATGGTACCGAAATTATTACGACATTTTTAAAATATCCTAACAATATTCGCGGATTTTATAAAAATACCTACAAACGTTTGTGCAAGGCCTCAAATGTACTACTTTTGAACTTTAGCGATAAGGCAATAGAAATGACAATTCCAAAAAATTTTAGCTTTTCAATCAACCTTTTTGTAACGGCTATCATCACCCTTACTACCCCTTTGGGGTAAGCTATCTATAATTACTTCCGTTTTTGCGAATTATCGCCTGTTCAGTCCAGTATTCCTAATCTATTTTCCCTATGCAAGTTTTAAAATTCGGTGGCACTTCGGTTGCCAATGCAACAAATATATCCCTTGTCAAACAGATCGTCTCCACCAATACGGCATCCAAAAAAATTGTGGTCGTATCCGCTTTAGGGGGCGTCACCGATCTGTTGTTAAGAACGGCGGCCGCAGCGGCGGAACAGGACAAGTCCTATATCGAATTGCTTCAAAAAATAGAGCAGCGCCATCTGGAAACCATTAAGGAGCTGCTTCCGATTGCAATACAAAGTGCCGTTCTAAGTAGGGTGAAAAGTGAATTGAACGTATTGGAAACACTGTTGGAAGGTGCCTTCCTGATTGGGGAAATCACCCCCAAGCTATCCGATAAAATTGTAAGTTACGGTGAGCTGCTATCGTCCTACATCATTAGCGAATACTTCATTGCGGAAAATCTTAAAGCGGTATACCAGGATAGTAGAAGTCTTATAAAAACGGATACCGTTTACGGAAAAGCATCGGTAGACTTTAGGGAAACCGACCAACGATGCACAGCTTTTTTTAATGGCTCCCAGCCCGATATCGTGGTCATGGGCGGCTTTATCGCCTCCTCGCACGATGGCGACGCCACTACCTTGGGACGCGGTGGTTCGGATTACTCGGCAGCTATTATCGCCGCCGCCGTAAATGCCGAAGCATTGCTGATCTGGACCGATGTAAGCGGCATGTATACCGCCAACCCGAAGGTGGTAAAACAGGCTAAGGCCATACCCCATATTTCCTATGAAGAGGCTATGGAACTTTCCCATTTTGGGGCAAAAGTGCTTTATGCACCGACCATACAGCCCGTACTGTCCAAAGGAATTTCCATTGTTATAAAAAATACGTTCGATCCCGATGCGGAAGGTACGCTGATCACCAAGAGCAAGAACGAAAAAGGGAAGACCGTTCGCGGTATAAGTCACATCGGCGGTATCGCACTCTTATCCTTGGAAGGCCCTGGAATGGTCGGTATTCCGGGAACGTCCAAACGGTTTTTTGAAGTACTCTCCCAAGAGGACATCAGTGTAGTACTCATTACACAGGCCTCATCCGAACACTCCATTTGCGTGGGCATATCGGCCTTGGACGTCGATCGTGCGGTTGCTTCGGTAAACGGTGCCTTTGCCTATGAAATCGAGCGACAAAAGATCAAACCGGTCATCGCGGAAAAAGAACTGGCCGTTATCGCCCTGGTCGGTGATAACATGAAACAACATCAGGGCCTCAGCGGAAAAATGTTCAGCACATTGGGCAGGAACAATGTCAACATTCGTGTCATTGCACAAGGGGCTTCGGAACGCAATATCTCCGCGGTAATTTCGGAAGCCGATGTTAAAAAGGCGTTGAACGTCTTGCATGAAGTGTTTTTTGAGGAAAATATAAAGCAATTGAACCTGTTCGTTATGGGCGTCGGTAATGTAGGCGCTAAATTTTTGAAACAGATCCAACAGCAAAAGGCGTATTTACGGACACAGTTAAAATTGAACCTTCGGGTCATCGGTATCTCCAATTCGCGAACCATGGCTTTTGACGAACAGGGAATCGATCTCGAAAATTGGGCCGATGTCCTTGCCAAAGGGGAAAAAACCGATAGTGAGCAGTTTTTAGGGAACATCACCCGGCTCAATTACCGCAACAGCATTTTTGTCGACAATACGGCAAGTGCAGCCGTAGCGGCCAATTATGCCAACTATTTAAGCAAGAGCATTTCGGTGGTCACCTGTAACAAAATAGCTTGTTCATCGGAATACGATGCGTATGAAAACTTGAAGTTTTTGGCACGCCAATACAATGCACCGTTTTTGTTCGAGACCAATGTAGGCGCCGGACTTCCGATCATCGATACCTTAAAACACCTAATCGCATCGGGCGATGTTATTTTAAAAATTCAGGCCGTACTCTCTGGAAGCCTGAATTTTGTGTTCAATAACTTCGACCAAAACAGCACCTTCCACGATATCGTAAAACAGGCACAAGAAGAGGGGTTTACAGAACCCGACCCAAAAATAGATCTGAGCGGTATCGATGTGATGCGAAAAATATTGATTTTGGCCCGGGAGAGTGGACACCGTTTGGAAATCGAGGATATCGAAAACAAATCGTTTTTGCCACAAGAAAGTCTGGACACCGATAACAATACCGATTTCTTTGCATCCTTAATAAAGCACGAGGCCAGTTTTCAAAAAATGTATGCAGAGGCGATCGCCGCGGATAGCAAATTAAAATACGTGGCCCAATTTGAAAACGGAAAGGCCAGCGTAGGCCTACAGCATATTCCGAAAGACCACGATTTTTATAATTTGGAGGGCAGTGATAATATTGTACTGTTCTTTACGGAGCGCTATCCCGATCAACCCATGATCATCAAAGGAGCCGGGGCCGGGGCCGATGTTACCGCATCCGGAATTTTTGCGGACATTATCCGTATCGGTAACTTTTAACAAGGCAATGGAAAGGATTGAACAAGCATATAAAACGATAGCATCATGAACGAGATCCGCGTTTTTTGTCCGGCGACCATTGCCAATATTTCCTGTGGTTTTGATGTGTTGGGACTGGCCTTGGATGCTGTAGGCGATGAAATGGTCGTACGGAAAAGCAGGGAAAAAGGAATCGTCATTACCAAACTGGAAGGACAGGACCTACCGATGGAAACCCATAAAAACGTAGCCGGTGTAGCGGGTATGGCTCTTTTGGAACAGACCGATTATACCGGTGGTTTTGAAATTGAAATATATAAAAAAATCAAGGCCGGAAGTGGTATCGGCAGTAGTGCCGCAAGCTCGGCAGGTGCCGTTTGGGCAATGAACGAATTGCTCGGCAAGCCCTTCGATGCCTTACAATTGGTAGCCTTCGCCATGGAAGGGGAACGGTTGGCCAGCGGTGTCGCCCATGCCGATAATGTGGCACCGGCACTGTACGGCGGATTTACGCTAGTACGCAGTTATGAACCTTTGGATATTGTACCCATACCGGCCCCTTCGAAATTGTATGCAACCGTAATCCATCCGCAGATCGAAGTCCGAACGGCCGACTCCCGAAAAATCCTTAAGACCAATATTACCTTACAGGACGGCATTCGGCAATGGGGCAATGTGGGGGGACTGGTTGCCGCATTGTTTACCGACGATTATGCCCTTTTAGGGCGTTCCCTGGAGGACCATATCGTAGAACCGATACGCTCCATCCTAATTCCGGGTTTTGCCGACATCAAATCGGGAGCACTTAAAGCAGGCGCTTTGGGAAGTGGTATTTCGGGTTCGGGGCCCTCCATTTTTGCCTTGAGTAAGGGATTGGAAATCGCCCAAAACGTTGGGGAACAAATGAAAAAGACCTATCGCGATATTGGGGTCGATTACGATGTACACGTTTCCAAGATCAATCATGAGGGGATAAAATTATTGGATTGACCAAACCACTATGCATTTAACAATGAATAGGTTTATAGGAAAAGAATGAAATTCTTTTTCAACATAGCATCAAAGTAATCCGTAAAAACTTGGCAGTAGGTTGTTTTGTGCTCTATAAAAAGCATTGACTGTCAAGTGGGACTGCCAATTTGTTCAAGATTTGTAGCCCCGAATACTCGGAGGAAAGTCTTGCACTCAAGTGCATCCTTTTTAACTAACAATTGTGACCAATGAACTATTATAGTCTAAACGGAAACGCACCTAAGGTCTCTTTTAAAGCCGCGGTGATCAATGGGATCGCTCCGGACCGGGGGCTGTATTTTCCTTCGGAAATCGACCCTTTGCCCGCTACGTTTTTTGATACCATCGAAACGCTTTCAAACCATGAAATTGCCTTTCGGGCCATACATCAGTTCGTAAAAGAAGACCTTACCGATAGCGCGTTAAAGGAAATACTTTCGCAGGTACTCGACTTTGACTTTCCGGTAGTACCTATCGACGACAGCACGGGAACCCTTGAGCTTTTTCATGGGCCTACCATGGCCTTTAAGGACGTAGGTGCCCGCTTTATGGCACAATGTCTGGGGTATTTTTCAAAAAACACCCGGAACGAGGTAACAGTACTCGTTGCTACCTCTGGGGATACGGGGGGAGCCGTTGCAAATGGATTTTTGGGCGTTGAAGGGGTGCAGGTGGTCATTCTATACCCCGACGGTAAGGTAAGCGATATCCAAGAAAGGCAATTGACCACCTTGGGGCAAAACATTACGGCCCTAAAAGTAGCGGGTACTTTTGACGACTGTCAAAAAATGGTAAAGACCGCTTTCTTGGATGAAGCGCTTTTGGAACATATGAAACTGACCTCGGCCAACTCGATCAACGTCGCCCGATGGTTGCCACAATTGTTCTACTTCTTATTTGCCTATAAGCAGGCCAAAAAGGAAGGGAAAGAAATCGTGTTCTCGGTGCCCAGCGGGAATTTTGGAAACATTTGTGCGGGAATGGTCGCGTACAAATTGGGCATGCCGGTAAAACACTTTGTTGCGGCCACCAATGCCAACGATACGGTTCCGAAATTTATGAAAACCGGTGCGTACGAGCCAAAACCATCGACGGCAACCATCAGCAATGCCATGGATGTCGGCGACCCCAGCAACTTTGTTCGCATACGCCACCTCTTTCAAAACGACCATGGCCTTTTGGAACAGATGCTGTCCTCCTATTCATTTACCGACGACCAGACCAGGGAAGCTATGAAAAGCATCTATAAAAATGGCGAATACATTGCCGACCCGCATGGAGCCGTGGGATACTTGGGGCTTAAAAAGTACGTATCGGAGCATCCGAATACCTACGGTATTTTTCTAGAGACCGCACATCCCGTTAAATTTCTTGATGTGGTCGAGGACGCCTTGGGCATTTCGCCCGATATCCCTCCCCAAATTCAAAAGGTATTGGGTAAGGAAAAACACGCAAAGCCTATCGTTTCCTATGACGAACTAAAGGCCCATTTGCTGGAATAACCGTTTTCCTTACTTCGAAGTAAGTGGTAACACTCAAAAAAAGATACGTAAAAAAGGCCCGTGATATTTCCATCACGGGCCTTTCTTTCAATACGATGCCGCTAGGGCCGTAACCCTGTTCAGAGTTTTGGACTGTGCTCGGCGTAAAAGTCGTAGACCACGACCTCTCCATAATTATCGGGATCGTTGGTTGCCGATCCTTCGGTGGAAGGGTTGCTTTGCGTATAGTTGCCCACCTTAAAATAGGCATCCCCATAGGACCGATCAAAAACGTAATCCCTACTGCCATCTTTAACTAGGTATTGGGCAGCATTACCATTGGCATAGGCGCTTTTTAAATTGCCATCCTCACCATAATAACAGTAGTGCTTTCCATTATTGACCACAAAAATAACTTCGTGCACCGTACCCAATTGGTAGTTGTTCTTAATGGTCACATTGCTTCTTAACTTCCCTCCATTGAAGCTGAGGAACATTTTGCTTCCTTCCAACCGGACGACCATGGCATCATCGATACCTTCCGATTTTTTACCGTGTATTTGGGTGGCCACCAGTTCGTCCTTTCGGATCGGAAGGTGGGTTATGGCCTGTTTTACGTACAGCACATGCGTGTTATCGGTAGTCCAGAACACATCGCTCGAACCATCCAATTTTCGTTCCCGCAATTCGCTCCGCACATTGGGCGAGTTTAGGGTGAAACCATTGTTGTCGCGGATCGGGACCCTGAAAACGATTCCGTTCCTGCTCTCGTTCACATAGAAAAACTCGTTATTGTTTTCGTCGCAAAGTGTTTTATCCTCATCGCCCGTAGGATAGGTTATTTTCCATTGCTTACAGTTCTCCATGAGGTCCGCAGGAATATTGGCAGTACCGGTAGGCTCCGCGGCATCACCAAATACCTGTACTTCCGCCAAGGACAATGCATCGGTGCCCTTAAGCTTGATCCGTATCCTCGACCCGGAAACACCGCCGGTATTAACTGTTACCGAAGGGTTTGGCGCATCTTTGATCGTGGTTTTGAATACCTGTGTTCCCGCATTGTTGTAAACAAAAACATCAAAATCGCTCAAACGGCCCGTACAACAATCGGTGCGGTTCCAAATCTTTATCTGTCCGATGTTATAGTCCTGTCCCAATCGTACCTGCCACCATGGACGGTTTGAATTTTTGGTATGGGTAACGCTGTTGTTGCCCCATACTCCCGATGTATTGCCATCTACGGCCCGCTCGGCACCACCGCCATAATCCTCGGACGATTGTTCGGCAGTTTTGTTCAAGGCCAAATTGGTGGCCGTATTGTTGGAGTTATCAAGGGATACCGGTGTAATTCGAATCCAATTGATATTCCATCCACCACCGGTCGCCAAAATTTTCAATGTACCGTTACCAGCGGAAAGCTCCCTTGTTTTTGTAGTGGTAATCCAGTTCTGCCAACCATTCGTAGCCGGCTTGGCAACACTGGCCAATTTCGTGTTTCCTTGGTAGAAATCGAAGGCGGTGGGATTGTTTGAGGATGCCACTCTAAATTCAAATTTGTAACTCCCTGCGGCCGGCACGTTCACGTCATACTCCAAATAATCACCGGTATCGATCCATCCTACATTTTCTCCACCACCGTTGTCACTGGTGGTTTCGGTTCGAACACCGCTCATACGATCGTACGCTTCCGCTTGAACGGTAAAAGCATTCGTTGGAGAAAGGGAAATCGCCCTTACGGTCGTCAGTACGGCTTCCTCTTCGGATAAACTGTCTCTGGAACAGTTGAAAAAACTAAGCATCAATAGGCCAACAAGGGCTATTCTGGATGCGCTAAACTTAAGTGGTTCATAAAAATACTTCATAAAAATTTAGGGTTTAATATTCATAATTAGGTGTTCTCACCTTTTTAAAAATTGGATCACCAGATTGGTTAACCAAATTGGATGACCAGTTACAATAGTACAAATAATCCCTGAAAAATTTAAAAAAATATTAAAATTCCTACAAAAAAGAGGTTAGCGTTGCCACTGGAGCGGTATGTTTTGATCCGTTCCAAAACGACCATTGCTTACTATAGTATGGGGCCAAAACGCTTTACCAATGGCCCTACCAAGGGCCGTTTTGTAAGCATACCATTCGGGGAAATGTTCAAAAGCAAGGTGTTGCGGTTTCTTTTTTTAAAAACATGTAAAGCCGCTACTTTGGTCCACCATATTTTCAATAGCTTTGTTACCGTAAAGCAAAATCATGAAAGATACCGCATTGACTACTACCCATGAGGCTTTAGGCGCCAAAATTGTTCCTTTTGCCGGGTATCGTATGCCCGTTTCTTATGAAGGGGTCAACATCGAACACGAAACCGTTCGCAAGGGCGTAGGGGTATTCGATGTGTCCCATATGGGCGAATTTTTGATTTCGGGACCGCATGCCTTGGACCTGATCCAAAAAGTAAGCTCCAACGACGCTTCCAAGCTTACCATAGGTAAGGCCCAGTACAGCTGCCTACCCAATGAAACCGGCGGTATCGTAGACGACCTGATCATCTATAAAATAAAGGACGACCAATATTTGCTGGTGGTGAATGCCTCTAATATCGAAAAGGATTGGAACCACATCCTGTCCTACAATTCGGAATATAATGCCGACATGCGCAATATTTCCGATGGCTACTCCTTATTGGCCATTCAGGGACCAAAGGCGGTAGCCGCCATGCAATCCCTTAGCGCTGTGGACCTTTCGGCCATAAAATTTTATCATTTTGAAGTGTCCGATTTCGCGGGCATCGACCATGTCATCATTTCGGCTACCGGATATACCGGATCGGGCGGTTTCGAGATTTACTGTAAGAACGAGGAGGTTCAGCAAATTTGGGACAAGGTGTTCGAAGCCGGAGCCGATTACGGTATTAAGCCGATCGGACTGGCCGCTCGGGACACCTTACGTTTGGAAATGGGGTATTGTCTTTACGGTAACGATATTGACGAACAAACTTCCCCCATTGAAGCCGGACTGGGGTGGATTACCAAATTTTCCAAGACCTTTGTGAACAGCGAAGCTTTGGAAAAGGAAAAAACCCATGGCCCAGAACGCAAGCTTATCGCCTTTGAACTGAACGAGAGGGGCATACCCCGACAGGGTTATGATATTGTTGATGGCCAAGGAAAACAAATAGGAACGGTAACCTCGGGTACCATGTCGCCCTCTTTGGGAAAAGGCATCGGGCTGGGATATGTACCCACCATTTTTTCCAAAACGGGAACCAACATTCACATTCAAATCCGAAAAAAAGCCGTCCCGGCAACCGTTGTAAAATTGCCGTTTTACAAGGCTTAGGAAATCATAAAAAGGCAGTTCGGTGGAAGCGGGAGGAAAAAAAATATTGATTTTAGGCGGTAGTGGTTTTATCGGAAATGCCATATACCGTGAACTCCGGTCGTATTTTGACACCTATGGTACTTATTACAGTGCTCGAAAACGCTTTGAAGGGAACCAGCAGTTCTTCCGCTATGACCTTCAAGAAGACGACGTTTTTGATTTTTTGGAAAACGTACGACCACAGCTGATCATTTCGGCGCTTCGGGGTAATTTTGCCAGTCAGGTAGCGGCCCATCGGCATCTGGTCGAGTATGTCAGTAAAAACGACTGCCGTATCTATTTCATATCCTCAGCGAACGTTTTTGATGCGTATAGCAAATATCCCTCCTACGAATACGATAAAACCCTCTCCGATAGCATCTATGGGAGGCTCAAGATCAAGATCGAGAACATGTTGCTTCGGTTGCCCAAGAAAAAAATGGCCATCCTAAGGGTACCGATGGTTTTTGGGAACCAATCGCCCCGAATCAGGGAAATGAAGGAAAATACCCTGAACAATCTACCCATTGAGGTATTTCCGAATTTGGTGATCAACGTTACCAGTGATGATAAACTTACACAACAGATACATTACCTGATCAACCGCAATAAAACGGGAATTTTTCATTTGGGAAGCTATGACCTGGTACACCACGAGGACTTTGTAAAGGAAGTAATGGACCGTATCGGAAACTTTAATCCCATTTTCAAACGGGTTTACACCACCAACGAAGAACGTTATTTGGCGGTATTGCCAAAGGTGAACACGCTTCCCAAAAATCTGAGGGTCGCCTATCAGGAAATCATCGATCACCACATCATAAAATAATACCATTTTTAACGTTGAAATAGCATTATGGAAAAACTTAGCGAAGCACAGATCAAGGAAAAATTGGCCACTATGGACAGTTGGGAATATACGGACGGAGCATTGGAAACCGCATTGCAATTCGGAAATTTCAAGGAAGCGTTCGCCACAATGACCCGTATCGCCTTTGAATGCGAATTACAGGGGCACCACCCCGACTGGAGCAATGTGTACAATACCCTGAACATACGGTTGAACACCCATGATGTGGGAGGCATAACCGAGAAAGATTTTAAGCTGGCGGCCGTTATCGAAAAAATCGTATTCGGCGAAGGCTAAGGGCAAGCACATATTGAACGCGCCTTACGTTTTTATAATTCCTTTCTGAAGTATCTTTTATACTCATATGAAGGCTTTTTTGTGTTTCGTAGCCTGGCTATGCAGCTTAAAAAAGTCTTCATCTGGGCACAAAACCGTAGTTTCTCGAACGAACGAAAAAACGCAAGACAAGTTCATTATTTCCATCATCCGGCAAGGTGACTTGCCGTGGCTTTAAATTTTCTTACTTTTACTTTTCTAATTACACGAACTAAAGTTTTCGAATACTATGGGAAGAGCTTTTGAATTCAGGAAAGCACGAAAAATGAAACGGTGGTCGGCCATGTCAAAGGCCTTTACACGAATAGGAAAGGATATCGTTATAGCCGTAAAAGAAGGCGGTCCCGATCCCGATTCCAATTCCCGATTGCGTGCGGTAATTCAAAACGCCAAGTCGGTGAACATGCCGAAAGACAATATTGAACGGGCCATTAAAAGGGCCTCGGACAAGAATTTAGGCGATTATAAAGAAGTGCTTTTTGAAGGTTATGCCCCCCATGGTATCGCTATTTTGATCGAAACCGCTACCGACAATAATACCCGTACCGTAGCCAACGTCCGTAGCTATTTTAAAAAGTGTAACGGCAGCCTGGGCACTTCCGGTTCCGTAGAGTTCATGTTCGATCATACCTGTAACTTTCGTATTCCCGCCGAAGATGTCGATCCGGAGGAGTTGGAGTTGGAAATGATCGATTATGGCGCAGAGGAAGTATTTGTGGACGATGATGGTATTTTGATCTACGCCCCGTTTGAAAGTTTCGGTGCCATCCAAAAAGAACTCGAAAACCGCAATATCGAAATCCTGTCTTCCGGTTTTGAACGCATTCCGCAAGTCACCAAAAAACTGGACGAGGAACAGGTGGCCGATGTGGAAAAACTATTGCAAAAAATAGAGGAGGACGATGATGTGCAAAACGTATATCATACCATGCAGGAGTAATTCGGCATCGTTCCCAATTCCCCTCTAATACCATTTTAACTTTGAAATGGTACGTATAGAAATTGAATTTTTTTTTAGGCATTCAAGGCGAAAAACGGAAGCATAGCCGTAGCTACGGTTAGATCCCCAGTCAAGCTGGAGGCAGGCTTTTTAACCAAGAATAACTGAAAAAGAAACCATTTATTAGTGCTATTTCAAAGTTAAAATGGTATAAGTTGGTCCCCTGCCTAGCTTACCTTAAAACCTATCTAAAATTGTTGTAATTTTTAGAGGGTATTACGACTCATTCTAAAAGGTATCCTATGAAAGCATTTGCGCGGTGGTTCTGTTGTTCGTTGTTCTTTGTTAACTCCGTATCCGGAACGGCCCAGGACATGACCGCGGACAAACTTCAACAAATTATTGAAAAAGTGTCGGATACCGTAGACGTGCAAGGGAATTCCATTCGCTTTGTGTACCAAGAGACTTTTTTGATATGTATCTATGACGAGAATGCCAACAGAATGCGCATTATCTCTCCCATTATCGAACGGGACCAGTTGGAAGAAGAGCAGCTGCTCAACGCCATGGTGGCCAATTTTCATTCCGCTTTGGATGTGAAATACGCACTTAGCGACGAAATTATTTGGTCCATTTACGTTCATCCACTTAAGGAACTGCAACCACATCAACTTGTAGATGCCATAAAACAGGTATACGCCGCAAATGCCACTTTTGGCACCTCTTATTCCAGCACCGATCTGATATTTCCGGGAAACACCCGTAAAAAGGACAGTACGGCGCGTAAGCGAAGTATTAAAAAGGTGAAAATTTAATACGTTCCGAGTTCCTTGTAGGTACTCCTACCCTACGCACGTCAAATCGTAATCTTCCTTTAAACGCCCTTATATCATTTGCGATGTTGAATTACCCATTAAAAAGCAAAAATGGTATAAAACACTTACGGCGGCGGTAAATGAAAAAGCAACTTCGGTATGCTATATCCCATTTTATAGGTAAATTACGATAACATCTTGGCCTAATCTGTTATTTGCGATCGGCGTTTCTTTTTGCATCGGTTTTTTTCAATATTTGTAGGAAAATCTAAAAAATCGATAACATGAAAAAAAGAACGCCCCTATCGTTACTATGTTTGTTGTTGCTATTGTTCAAATCATATGGACAGCAACCCATTTTTAAAGGAGAAGCTACGGCTACCAAAACCATTTCGTTCCGCAACGATTCACAATTGGAAAAGCGCACGGCCTTTTCTTTGGAAAAAGAAGGTATTACCAGCAATGGTACCGAGTTGTACCAACCGGAACTGGTATTGAAACCGTTTAAAATTCCATTAAAAAAACCAAAACCCTTCCTTTCCACCTATTCCGTTTGGAGCGGTCAACATCTCGACCATACCACAACGACGCTACACTATCGTACCTCAAAAAATGGCAAATCCTGGTCCGGCTGGAAGCAAGCCGTTTTTGATGGACATCAGGAACAAAGCGGTGACCGCATTGTATCAAAAATGGTATTTTTGGATGCCAAAGTACATTATATCCAATACAAGCTCAAATTGGCAAAAGGAAGTTCCGCTACCCGTATCCAAAGTGCGGAAATCTTTCATTACAGCCCTGGCGATACCCCTCGAAAAATTAAAAAACAGTTGAAGGCATCCGCTAAAAACGCGGTAGAAGCGGGTTGCTCAAAACCGAGCGTGGTAAGCAGGAGCCAATGGGGAGCCACTTTTAGAAACCCGGCCGCAAGCTCCACCGTTTCCCACCTTATCGTACATCACGAATTCGGATCCAACTCCAGTAGCGACTGGGCCGCCCGCGTGAGGGCCGTACAAAACTTTCATATCAACGGAAACGGCTGGTCCGATATCGGTTATAATTTTTTGGTGGACCCCAATGGCGTCATTTATGAGGGACGTGCAGGGGGCGATAATGCCATCGGCGCACATTTTTGTGGCACCAACCGAAATACCATGGGCGTGTGTATGATGGGCGACTATTCCAGCGTTACCCCCACGAACGCCACGCAACAGGCATTGAAAAACCTATTGGCCTGGAAAGCGGACAAAGACAATATTAATCCCGAAGGGGCCTCTTTCCATTATTCGGTAAACAGGTCGCTGACCCATATTGCCGGTCACAGGGATGCAGGCTGTTCCGTTTGTCCCGGCAACGGGGGATACGGTATTTTACCCGGATTACGGAGCGATGTCGGTACGTTGGTTTCCAATGGTTGTTCGGTCGCCCCGTCCCCTACCGCGGATACCGTTCCTCCAACGACAGCTATCGATGCCCCTGCCGAAACGGTACAGACGGGAGATTTTACGGTAACTTTTTCGGACAATGACAACGTGGGGGTCACCCGAAGGTTCTATCAGGTGTTGGAACAGTACGGTTCGGGCTTTTTGGCCAACAGAAATAATGGCTTTTTTAATGAAAATTTCAATCAGGACAACGGGGTTTACGATATTGGGGCCGGGAATTGGAGCATTACCGACCAAAGGCTCAAACAATCGGATATCGTTTCGGACAATACCCTATGGAGTTCCTATTTGATCCAAGATTCCGACCTGCCCTATCTCTATGAGTTTTCGGCAAAAGTGACATCGACCACTGGTCCGCGCAAATTTGGGATCCATATTATGGCCTCCGATAGAACGCTGCCGCAACGGGGGGATTCGTATTTGATATGGTTCAGCGGGGAGGACAACAAAGTTAGAATTTACGAAACCGATAACGATGTGCTTAATTTTAGGGCCATTTCGGACGTTTCGCTCGACAACGATTGGGCGAAATACCGGGTTACCTATAGTCCGGCCTATGGCGTGGTGCGGGTTTGGAAAAACAACACCTTGCTCTTGAGTTGGACCGATACCAGCCCTATACGCACCGGCGGCGCTATTTCGCTCCGGACCAACAAAACGGCCATCACCTTCGATGATCTTAAGGTATACCACTATAGGGCTGGAAGCAGCGCCGTTGTTTCCGCCGGGATCGAGAGCAATAAAGATCTTCGTACTACCACTGGAAAAATAAAGAGTATGGTACGGGACGAAGCGGGAAACTGGTCCGTGGCCGGGAACCTAGATGTTACGACCAACTTTGGTGCCTCTTTGACGGCAAACACGAACCAACTGCTACTATACCCAAATGCCGTTACCCATACCGCAATGCTCCGTTGGGAGCAGCCACGATCGGGAGCGGTTTCCGTTGCCATTTATGACCTACAGGGCAAACAAGTGGTTCAAACGACAAGCCAGATTTCCAAGGGAAACAAACAACTGGATATCTCATCGGACATCGCAACGTTACCCCCGGGAGTTTATATGGTGAACCTGTCTTCGGAATGGCATAACGAGACCATTAAAATGGTGAAGCAATAACGACTTTGGCCATATCGAACGGCGTGTATGCTTTAACCCGCTTTATGCATTAGAAAATCTATTACAGCTTCCAGCTACTTCAAAATATGGTGCTGCGCTACATTTTTAAATGTAACCGTAGCGGTGCTATGCTTACATTCATAAAATGTCATATTTTATCGCAGCTAAAAGCTTCATTACGAAGTTCTAATGCATAATCCGGGTTTAAAAACAGAAATAAAAAAGGGGTATACGGTTTTACCGTACACCCCTTTTATTTTTTTGCCCATCATATGATTTAGGAATGCGCAGTTGGTCGGAACAACTATAGTGCTCGTCACCGTTTCCATACTATTTAAAAAAAGTGGTCCGGAATCACTATAATTGGTCAATAACTGTATTCGGGCACATACCCTTTAACCCCTTTAAAGAACGCTTTGTATTTTTTGAAATCGGCCTCTTTGTCATCGGTGGTCAGGTAGGGTTCCGATACCTTTACCTCTTTCTTTCCAAAATCAAAAGCGACCAGGATAACGGGAACTTCCGCGGCTTTGGCAATATAGTAAAACCCACTTTTCCATTTGGTGACCTTTTTGCGGGTACCTTCGGGGGCCAAGGTAAGCCGGAACATTTCCCTAGACTTAAAAATTGCCGCTGTAGCGCTTACGGTATCCCTGTTTTTCGTTCGGTCGACGGGCGCGCCGCCCATCCACCTAAAAAACCATCCATAGGGCCGTTTAAACAGGCTTTTTTTACCGACATAGTTAATGGGTTCGTTCCATACCTTTCGTATCAGAACGCCCATCAAAAAGTCGACCCAACTCGTGTGCGGCACAACAATGATCACGCATTTTTTTAGATGACGTGGAAAGTCACCTTTGAACTGCCAACCCAAAAGCTTGAAATAAATAAACTTCGCAAGGGCATGTAACATAAGGGAATCGGAATTTGAGGGTTTTTTAGGGTCGTTTTAGCGCTTTACCTAAGCGCGAACAAAAGCAAAACGTGGGTGATGGCAAAAAGGTATGGTCGGGTCTGTTAAATTTTTTCGTAAAGTGTCCGTAACCGAGCCGGTGTCATTTTGGAACGCCAATCCTTTCCCAGGGCATTTTCCCATAGCGGCTCCATTTTCAAGGATACCCCCACCATTGTGTCAAATGCTTCATCGGAAAGTCCGGCACACACGCCTTTGGGCAAAGCGATATGATGTTTTGCCATCATTTGTTTAAAAAGGGCTACCCCCTCGGGATAGTAGTCGTTCAAATGCTGAAACACCAAACAGTTTCCGATACCGTGCTTTACCCCTAATAGAAACGATAGGCCGTAGCTCATGGCGTGCGCCACCCCTACCTGGGAATAGGCAATGCTCATACCACCATGCCAAGAGGCCATCATCAACTTCTCGCGGGCGTCCGATGGGGAAAGGTCCCCTAAAAAAACTTCCGTACAAAGGTCCATGGCCTTTTCGCCATAACTCTGGCTAAAGGCGTTCAAATACGTGCCGTTCAATGATTCCACGCAGTGGATAAAACAATCCATACCGGTGTAAAACCATTGTTCCTTGGTAACGCCCTCGGTCAAATCCGGATCTAGCAGTACCTGATCAAAAATGGTAAAGTCCGAATTGATGCCCAACTTTTTTTCGGGCCCCAACAGTACAGTCGTACGGCTCACTTCCGCTCCCGTACCACTTATGGTGGGTATGCCTACATGGTACACCGCCGCCTTGCGTACAAGGTCCCAGCCCTGGTAATTGGCCGCATTCCCGGAATTGGACAAAAGTATGGCCACTGCCTTTGCCAAATCGAGCAAGGTGCCCCCTCCGATACCGATGATTGCGGAAGGCCGTTCGGAAAAGTCGTTTTTTATTTTGGATACCAAGGCATCTACCTGATCTGTTTTAGGTTCCTCCTCCGCGGAAATAAAAATAATCTGGTCATTAAATATCAACGGGATCCTATCGACCAAGGATGTTCCTTCGAATACGTCATCCACCAAAAAAATACAGGGGGCATCGGAATTTTTGCGATGGGGCATCAATACCGCGCCCAGTTCCGAAAAACTGCCACGCCCATAAACGACCCTGGGCACCATCGGAAAATTTCGAAAGGACGGTGCCGAAGTTGAAGCTGTGTTTTTAATATCGAACTCTTTATTTAATTTCATACAATAATTTAGACGTACGCTAAAAGTTTATCGATCGCAGTAAGTGTCGGGTACTGCCGTACCGTTTCATCTACCGCAACTTCTTCATGCTGCCAAGTGGTATGGAAGGGAACATGTATGGCCCGGGCACCGATATTGATGATAGGCAACACATCCGATTTCAGGGAATTCCCGATCATTAAAAACTCGGCAACGTCAATTTTAAGATGTTCCAACAACCGAAGGTAATTTTCTTCTTTTTTATCGCTCAATACCTCTACATGATGAAAATACTTGGAGAGGCCCGAGCGTTCCAATTTACGTTCCTGATCCAATAGATCTCCTTTGGTCAGCACTATCAATCGATATTTTTTGGACAGTTCCTCCAAAACCGTTTCTACACCGTTCAACAATTCTACCGGTTTTGAGATCATTTCTTTACCAAGGTCCAAAATTTGCAACAGGGTTTCCTGCGAAACCGTATTGTTAGACAATTGGAGTGCCGATTCTACCATGGAAAGCACAAAGCCTTTGACGCCATATCCGTACAGTTCCAAATTTCGCATCTCCATTTTAAAAAGCTCTTGATCGATGGTGTTTTTGGTCTCGTACTGTTCCAGCATCCCGGCAAAGGCGGCTTCTGCCTCCCTAAAATAGGTTTCATTCACCCAAAGGGTATCATCGGCATCAAAGCCGATCACATTTATGCCTTTTACATCTATTTCCATGCTTCTTTTGCCTTGATCAGGTCTTCCGGGGTATCAATTTCTATTCCGGTGACGTGGGTTTCCACCATTTTTATCTTTTTTCCATACTCCAAATAGCGGATGGCCTCTATTTTTTCCGTGGCCTCCAGAGGCAGCATCGGAAGCCGCTGGAAATCCATCAACGCCCTCTTTCGAAAAGCGTAAATGCCCTTGTGTTTGTAATAGGTGGCCAAGGTATTTTTTTCCCTTGGATACGGTATTGGCGATCTTGAAAAATAAAGGGCAAAATTCCGTTGGTCGACAATTACCTTCACCGTATTCGGGTTATTGATCTCCTCCTCATCCGTAATCTTCACCATGAGGGAGGCCAAATCGATTTCCTTTTGAACGTCCTCTTCAAAAACCTCGAGTACCCCTTTTAGACTTTCCTTATCGGTAAAGGGCTCGTCGCCCTGTACGTTCACTATAATATCAACATCCATACCACTTACGGCTTCCGCAATACGGTCGCTACCACAGTCGTGTTCCTTAAGGCTCATTATGGCCTTGCCCCCGGCATTTTGGATCACTTCAAAAATGGGCTTACTATCGGTCACCACATATACGGCATCAAAAAGCCCGGTTTGTAATGCGGCTTCGTAGGTGCGCAGTATAACCGGTTTTCCGTGCAGGTCCTGCATCAGTTTTGCCGGAAACCTGGACGCCGCATAACGGGCGGGTATCATTGCTATTGTTTTCAAGGTATCAGTTGTTTGGTTCCGAACTCTTTTTTCTGGGTCTCAGTTTTCTATAAATGCTAAAAATAATGCTCAAGATGATAATGACCAATACCGCGGCAACGATGGGTGCAAAAATGGAAGCGGTGGACACTACCACGGCCGTACCCGTTTCCACTGTAGAAACAATGGGGTTCGCCAATCCGCCCGTAGAAGCGGTAGATGCCAACCTTCCCGTGGCACCGGCGCCCTTTATGGCCGTGGCCGTTCCCCCCCCGGCAATTATGGCCAATGCCCAGGTAACCACCGGGTCAAGATCTGCCACAGTGGAAACCATTACGGCGGTACCGGCTATCGCGGCCAACGGCACCGCAATACTGTCCAGCAGATTATCAACCCAAGGAATAAAATATCCGAAAATTTCAACGAACATGGCCACACCCAAAGTGATAACGGCCGGCAAACTACCGATCCATTCCCAACTTTCATTGAGGTCCCATACGTTAAAATAAGCGGCCAAGCTCAAGGCGAATAAGGGCAAAAACACCCTAAAACCCACCGAAGCGGCCAAGCCTATACCTAAAAAAATACTAATAACGGTATCTGCTGTCATGGTTTAGAAAAGCTAATGGTCGTGTTTATATGATACCATTTTAACTTTGAAAATGGTATAAAAAATCCAATAGGCCCAGGGTGCGCGCTTTTTTTGATTGGGAAAGACATAGGGAATATGATGTAACCCTATTACGTCTTTACGGAATAAAACCGAAATACCCCATCATAGGAGACGCGGACCCACGTAGCATTTTGGATGGCTTCTTTGCCAAAACGAATTTAATCTATTCCGAATCAACAAAAAAATCGCTTTTAAAACCGATAAGATAGAGCCTTTTCTTCGCACGCGTAATCGCAGTGTACAACCACCTCAAATATTCCTTGCCTACCCCGTTCGGAAGATAAGGCTGCTCCACGAAAACCGTTTCCCATTGTCCCCCTTGCGATTTGTGGCAGGTAATGGCATATGAAAACTTTACTTGTAGGGCGTTAAAAAACTTGTTGCTCTTTACCGCCAAAAACTTTTTGTACTTAGAGGTTTCATCGGCATAGTCTTCCATTACCGCCTGATAAAGCCGGTTGGACTCCTCGTAGGGAAGTGATGGCGATTCGGCCGTTATGGTGTCCAACAACAGTACGGTCTCAAAGGGTTTTTGGTTGGGATAGTCGACCATTTTCACCCGCACCTCGGCAAATTTAAACCCATACAGCTCCTGTATCGTAAATATTTCCAATACCTCTATAATATCGCCATTGGCAATAAAACCTGCTTCGGTATTGGGCGATAGCCAAAAATAATTGTTTTTTACCACCATCATATAATCGCCTACGGCAAGTTCATTTTCCAAGTAGAGGATACGGGAGCGGATGTTCTCGTTATACAAATTGGCCCTTTTGTTGGATCGGACGATAAAGCTGGTTTCCTCCTTTCCGTGGTCGGCATAGGCCTGTTCTATGGCTTCTAGAATTTCGTGTCCGTCGATGAGGCGGACAATATCCCGATAAGGAGTGATATCGAATTGAAAATGATCAAAAAATTCCTGTTGCAACTGTTCACGCAGATTGGTGGCGTTCATTAGAATACCGGAATCTTCGGATTGCCGCACCACTTCGTCCAACTCCAACTTGCTTACCTCTTTCAGGTAATTGAGCGATAATTTGTTCCCGTCCAAGGCCGGACTCAGATCCAAATGTACCGGAGGCAATTGTGCGGTATCGCCGACCAGCATGAGTTTGCACTGATGCCCGGAGTACACGAACTGTATCAAATCGTCCAACAACGAACCGTTTTCCAACAATTTGGAGTTGGTAGGGGTATCGGGGATCATAGAGGCCTCATCAACGATAAAAACGGTATTTCGGTGCTTGTTGGGCGCCAGCACGAACTGTACGACACCACCCGCTTGCTTTTTGGGGAAATAGATTTTTCTGTGGATGGTAAAGGCCTCCGTTTTGGAATAGCCCGACATTACTTTTGCCGCCCTCCCGGTCGGGGCCATCATCACCGATTTTAGCTTGCAATGCCAAAGGTTGTTCACCAAGGTACCGATCAAGGTCGTTTTACCGGTGCCTGCATATCCTTTTAATAAAAAGAGCCGGTCTTTTTCCTTTGACAACACAAAATCGGCCAATTGCTGTAAGGCAATATCTTGATTGACGGTAGGCTGGTGCGGAAACTTTTCCTTTATCAATTTGTAAAAAGCGGCGGCTGTCATCGGTTCCATAGAACGGTAAAGATACTCAGGATTTTCTTTACCGGTGGGTCGTCCCCGAAGCGTTTGTAACCTACTGGAACCACACGGTAGGTTCGACTGTCCGACCGATGCGAATAAGGCAACAACGACCGTTTGCGGTCATTTTTCGCCAGTGGTCGGGCATGGCGAAATCCGATGGTAAAAAATTAGGCAGTTTGCAAAAAAATTGTAGATTTGTGTGAACCGTTATAGTTAACTAACACTTAAGGAAATGAAGACCATAATACAGATTGTACTTTGGATAGCTTGTATCGTTTTTGGGTATCTTATTTACAAATCCGTTACCGGCCCGATCGAATTTAATAGGGTCAAAGAAGAACGTTATGCAAAGGTAATCTCCAAATTAAAGGACATTAGGGTTTCCCAGGAAGCGTACAAAACAGTAAACGGAAAATATGCGCCGGACTTTAACAAACTGGTCAAGTTTGTGGAATCCGGACAATACACCATCACCCAGCAGCGGGATTCTTCTTTTATGTATTTTGATGAAGTGTATAAAATCGACCAACAGAAAGACACCGTGCTCATCGACACCTTAGGGACGGTATCGGTTCGGGACTCGTTATTCAAAAAAGATGATCGTTTTAAGGCAATGATGGAAATTCCGGGTGCGGCAAATGGTGAAAAAGTGACCATGAAGGCGGATATCATCGATAAAGGAGGCTATAAAGCTCCGGTGTTCGAAGCCAAGGTCGACAAAAAGACCATCCTCTTTGATCAACCCAAAGACCTATTGGCCAAGGAAATGACGGAATCAAGCGTTGAAGAAGTTAACGGACCGGCAATTGTAGTAGGTTCTCTGGAAGAAGTAAGTACCAGTGGAAACTGGCCTCCGATCTATGACAAAAAAATCGACCAATAAACAGCACATCGATTCGTCGAAGGATTTTTTAAGACTGTCCATTCAAATCGGTTTGAATGGACTTTCTTTTTGTATTCTCGATACGTTGCATACGGAAATTATTTCTTCGGAGCACCGGACCTTTGTCGAAACCTTAGATCCCTTTCAGGTATTAAAGGAATTAAAAAACCTCATGGAAGCCGAGGGAATTACAAAAACGGCTTTTGCAGAGGTCGTTGCCGTACATCGCAATACCCTGTTCGGCTTGGTCCCCAAAGCCCTCTTCAAAGAAAACGAACTGCCCAACTACTTGCAGTTCAATGCCAAAATTTTAGCGAACGATCATATAACCCACGATGAACTTGAGGGATACGACATCGTAAACACCTATGTGCCTTTCGTAAACATCAACAACTACCTTTACGAGCTTTTCGGGGAGTTTACCTTTAAACACCATGCCACGGTATTGGTTCAAACCTTATTGAACGAGCACAAAGGGGCGAAGCGCCCTGTGGTATACGCCAATGCCTATCAAAAGGAATTGGATATTACCATAATTTCCCAAAAGAAGTTGTTGCTTTTCAACAGCACCTCTTTTGACACGGCCGACGACTTTTTGTACCACTTGCTCTTTACCATGGAACAATTGGAACTCGATACCGAGCAGACCCTGGTATACCTTTTAGGGGATATTAGGGAAAAGGACGCGCTGTATGCCAAATGTTACGAATATATTTCCAAGCTTTCCATTTTTGTTCCCGCGACAACTTCTTTCGCCGGCGGGGCAACGGCAACGGAAACCATGGATCTCACCTTATTAAACGCCCTCTAAATGCGAATTATATCCGGAAGCCATAAAGGGAGGCGTATTACCGCTCCAAAAAAATTACCGGTACGGCCAACGGCCGACCGGGCCAAAGAAGCGCTGTTCAATATTTTGAACAACCGCGTTTATTTTGATGAACTATCGGTCATCGACCTTTTTTCCGGTACGGGCAACATTGCCTACGAGTTTGCCTCAAGGGGCGCCGTTCGTATTACTACCGTAGATGCCCATGCGGGTTGTACCGCATTTATCGCCAAAACTGCCGAAATGTTGGGCTTTCCCATTACCGCTATAAAAGGTGATGCCTTGGGTTTTTTGCAGAAAACGCCTATGAAAGCGGATGTTATTTTTGCTGATCCCCCGTATGATCTGGAGCTACAGGTATTTACCGATATTCCCAAAATGGTATTGGAGCGGAAGCTATTGAACGAAGGTGGCGTCCTGATCATCGAACATTCGGACAAGACCGACCTATCGGACCAAACCGGGTTTCAGGAACAGCGAAAGTATGGTGGAAGCGTATTCAGTTTTTTCGAAAATGATAGCGCAGCGGTTTGATCTTCGGATTTAAGCTTACACGCATTATGGGATACTTCCCTTAAAAAGGTTCAAATCGTTCTATTTTCGTTCCGCATTTGGGCTTGTGCAACGGTTACCATTATTGTATTGTGGTTATTATACCATTTTAACTTTGAAATGGTATCAGTTGGGAACGCCAACAATTTTAAACGTTTGAAATAAAGATAAAATTTCCGATTTGCTTATTTCATTCATATCGGCATAACTTCCAACGGCATCTAGCAAATAACCGATGGTACCCTCAAAGTAGAATAACGTTCGAGAATACATCTTTTTGTCCGCTATGGTTATCACCATTTCCACATCGGCAAATTCTTTACCATCGATTACTTGATTTCCTTTTTTGAGCGTACGGATTTCCATTTTTGCGTTTGACCGATATCGTTTTAGCTGTTCATCCCGATACCAATTGGCATCTAACTTTTCTTTGAAGTCATCAACTTTCACCATAAAGAAGACATCCATTAGCGCCGTTGAATCCCTATTTTTCGGAACAACAGTAAAGTAGTTCGTACTCTTTTCAACCGTAAAATTATCATGTGGCAAGCATAGCTTTACATTCATTTGTTTATCCATAACAGGATAAGCACAATTCAACTCGTCATTTGTATGAGTTTGACCTTGCACCTGTGTACAGAACATTATAGTTGCTAAAAAAAATGATAAGCAAAGTATTTGATTCATGGTTTCTAAACGAAGTACAACGGTTAATTTAAAATGCGTTTTAATGTATTTTAACTAGTATCGCAGTGTCTTTATTTACTGCTAACAATTTTTTAAAAAATCCCGTTTTAGGTTTTCCATTAATTTTTGGTTCCCCTAGCAAACTACCTAAAAGCCAAAATTGGCCATGAACAACTCCACGAACTTTTAGGTCTAGGATTTTAAAAGAACCTAAGGTACGAGAGAACATCATCACTTAAAGTTTTTGTAATTGTATTTTATAATACCCTTTTTCAATTTTTAACAGCATGGTATTATCGTCTTTCCAAGAATATTTTTCCATATAATCCATCGGGATAAGACTTGAAAAATTCAACAAATATTCTGGTGCAAGGTTTTTATTCATTTTTTCCAAAAAATGAACATTTGATTGCCCACTGTAGTACCCATTTATACGAAAAGTGTTTTCCGGAGATGATCGGTAATAGTTTGGATTTCCTATTCGGTTAATATCATCTTTGCCATTTTTTAAGTTAATTAAATAATCTGAGGAATGGCCACATTCCAATAACAAATAATGGTATTTTGGAAAGTATTCGGTAATTCCACATTCGTTTAGATCTGAACGAACTTCCTTGTGGTTATCCGTCAATATTTTTGTTACCGTATAATAACCGTCTTCATCAAATTGGCCTACTAATTGATTTTTTAAAACACCCTCTATTTTTTTGATATCCGTGATTTTTTCTACGGACGGGTAACTATCTTTTTTGTTTTCTTCCCTATCAAAATCTTCTTTTGAAATTTGATCAAGAATCACTTTATAGTCGTTAGTGATTATCTCGGTATGTCTTTTTGCAAAAGCGCCAAAAACATAACCTAATTGCTGCAAAGAGTCTTTCTTCGCTATTTTTATCCAATAATCCTTTAAATATATTCCGTTGTCCAATACTGATGTGGAATCTATTTTGGAATCGTTGGATAGGTAATTGAAAACTGTTGAATTGGGTGCGGAAGCAACAACCTCACTGGTTGTAGTCGGTTTGTTTCGAACTCTAATTCCCGATGGCGCTTTTATGATAACTTGATTTTTGATAGGTTTAAAACCGGTATCAGTAATTGAATATTGTTTTACGGTACGCTCAGGGTCGTTGTATATATTATGAATATTCAAAGTCATAATATTATAGTTTATCCACGAGTTTACTTCATAAAAACCTTCTTCGTTGTAATAAGCCGTTTCATCCAGCCTATCTATTACATTCAACGATTTATCTAAAAGTATGGCAAAATGAATATTCTCGGAAATCCAATATTTTGAAAAGAAAAGAACCATCAGGTTGTTTATCGCATACTTACCAGTAATGTAATATTCGCTATGCTCCAAGGGTTCCAGTTTTAATCTTTTTAAAATTTGTGTTTCGTGTTGTATTGAAAACCCTTGTTTTTTTTCAGCACCATCGTAATAACTAAAAGGTGAATAATAGCTTTCATAAAATGGCGTGTCACTAATAATCTGTTCCAATTTTTTTTGCCCTAAAACAGATTGAAATTGAAACAGTAAGAGCAGTACTAATGTAATTTTCATCATAAATAAATGGTTGTGTATTTTGAATACTTTTGAGGTTTTTTAGAACAACTGCCAACGATAGGTGTACCATAAACGGCCCTTATTCAGGCAAATTGGTTTTGAGCCATTAGACTTTCCAAATTCAGCTAAAGTGTTGATATATCCCTTCTGATAATTTTTATTCCTGTTCAATATTCAGTGTGCATGGCCATATACCGCTAGCGGTTCGGCTATGTCCAGTTGCGGAAATGTCCCCTAAAATCGCTCCAGTAGGTTATGAAGATAGTAATAATTATTAACGATTTTCCATGTTGGAAATAGGCGCAATTCGTTATGGGTATAGTGCTCGTGGTGTACTTCATGTAATATCTAGTGGTACCTGTCATCCGAACAAAAATGTTCGGAAAGCGGGGCCTGTATGTTCGTTTTGGTCTTTCTTTTTTTATTCGAAAACTAAACCCTAAAAATTTTACAACATCATAAATATACACCTTGGCGCAAACCTGTAAGTCGCATTAAGTATTAAGCTTTGTTATCTTCCATAGCGACACGCAACTATAAGCACGGAAAATTGCGCTTTCATTATTTTCCATCTTGGTACGGTCAATTTACGCAACAGCTGGATTTGAGTAATGTACATTTTTGAAAACCAGATAATTCCGGTCCACTAGAAATTCCTTTGATTGCCTTATTAAAAGTTTTCAGTGCCAAAGTGTCATATTTAAAAGAATTTGGTAACTAAACTAGTAGAGAGAAGATTTATAAATGAAAGAAGAGCAAGAAACCATATTCATTAATGCTTTAGAACAGAACCAGGAGAAGCTATTTAGAATATGTACGATTTATACTAAGGATGATGAAGATGCCAAAGATCTTTTTCAAGAGGTACTGGTTCATGTGTGGGGGTCGATGGGCACATTTAAAGGTAATTCGGCAATTGCAACTTGGATGTTTAGAATCGCCTTAAATGTTTGCCTACGTTTTAAATCTAAGCATACTAAGAATCAAAATCGGTTCATAAGATTAGATAGTATCACTATTGCAAATTTTGGTACAGAAGAAAATAACAAATCAGAAGTGGAAAAACTGGATAGTCTGAGAAAATGTGTAAAAGAACTGAATGAAGCAGATAAGGCGATAGTTGCACTTTACCTAGAGGGCATAGCTTACAAAGAAATTTCAAGTATTCTAGGATTATCTGAAAACCACATAGCTGTAAAAATCAAGCGAATCAAGTCAAAATTGTTGAACTGTATAAATAGAAGATTATGATAGAAGATGAACTAATTAGAATATGGCAATCGTCTAGTAATCAAGAAAGAGTAAAATTTGAGAAGTCTAAATTGATGTTAGAGTTAGGTTCAAGTTTAGAACGTTTCCAAATTTGGTGGAAGAATATGGAACGTGTAAATGTTATTTCCGGATGGGTAACCGTTTTGGGGTTTATTCCTTGTATTATTTGGGTGCCCTATACTTCCATGAAAATTTCGTCGGCACTGATAATGGTTTGGGCAATATACATAGGAACTAGAGGGAAAAGTTTGAAAAAATTCAAACCGAGTGACCTAGAAGAGAATTACCTACAATATCTAGAAAAAACCAAAACCTATCTTCTTGCTCAAAAGGGATTTTTTGAAACTTCGTTGAACTGGCGTGTTTTGACTATTTTACCGATTTACATTTTCTTTTTTACCGGTATTTGGGATAAACCTTTAGCCCGATACGTAGGAGTCATATCATTTTTTGCTTTGGTAGGAATCCTAATCTATTCATATTGTAAAAGCAAAAGAATAGTAAGAAATAAAATTAGCCCAAGAATAACAAGAGTTGATGAATTGATAAAAAAGTTAAAGGAATAGCAATTTGATTAATCTGTTGGTCCGTTTAACATGCCAATTGAATACCGCTATTGACTACATTTCTTTTGCCGTAAACACCCTTATTTGACCTATAGCCCTTAACCTGTTCATAATCACAGAACCCGGTTTTCAGGAGCCCCATAGGAATATAACAACTGTCTTCCCGCTATGGGACGGCCAAAAGGAAACAAAACCATCGTATAATAAAAAAAGCAGGCCATAAGCCGGATTCTGTTGCGACCGATATACGGTCGCCCCTTATCATTTATCTCGACCTTTGATTGCCCAAAGGCTCTAACCGCCTACCCTTCGATTCGGACGTGCCGCCCTCAAACACCGATTTACATGACGTTTCACCGCATAGAGTTTACCTGGTTTCACTACAGCCGAACTGTACTTGCTTTCTGTTGCACTGGTCCTTTTCCGAACGCTGTTCGGAACGACGGGCGTTACCCGCTATGCTGCACTATGGTGTCCGGACTTTCCTCCCCGGCCGAACGGCCGGAGCGATAAGGTGGCCTGCTACGCCAAAGGTACATCAAACCCAGTAAGGAACATATTTCGGCAGCATATTTACCTTTTGTAGTTCAGGTAATTTAATACCGTTTACTACCAAAGTGCAAAAAGTAAAACACCGGCTCGGTAGCAAACCCGCCAATTATGAATCGTATCTAATACCATTTTAAATGGTCGATAACGATATGCACCAATAACGAAACGGCACTTTTAGGAAGGTTTTGGGAAGCTATTGAAATGACATACCATAATCTTTGTTTTTTGCCGGAACGCAGGGTCATTTTAGAACTTTGTTATATCTCAAAAAACATCTCGATTTCTTTAAGCTTGCTCGTTTTTGTAACTTTAAACCACTTCATTGAAAAGGAATTCGTATGAAACGATTTATTTTGGTAGGCCTCATAGCCCTATCGGTACTTTCCTCTTGTAAACAAGAGAAGAAAATTCAGGAACCCTCAACGGAACAAACAGCAAACGAGACGGAGGAGGAAACTGCTTTTTTTGTTGCCGATCCCCAAGAAGTACCGGCACAGGAAGTGTCGACGCTCAAAATAGGTGAAAAAGCACCCGATTTTAGGTTGCCGGGCGTAGACGGTAAATTCCACTCCCTAAACGATTATGATACCGCGGAAGTTTTGGTCGTTGTCTTCACCTGTAATCATTGCCCAACGGCACAGGCATATGAAGACCGTATTATACAATTGACCACCGATTACAAAGACAAAGGAGTGCAGCTTATCGCCATTTCCCCAAACGCTGTCAATGCACTACTTCTTAAAGAATTAAGCTATAGTGATTTAGGGGATTCCTTTGAAGATATGATCGTTCGGGCCAATGACAAAGGCTATAATTTCCCGTATTTATATGATGGTGACACCCATGGGGTTTCCTTAAAATATGGGCCTATCGCCACTCCGCATACCTTTGTTTTCAATAAAAAGCGGGAGCTTACCTATACCGGCCGATTGGATACCTCGGAGAAACCGGGAACTGCAAATGCCGAGGACCTTCGCAATGCCATTGACAATACTTTAAAGAACGTAGCTGTGGCCGATGCGGTAACAAAAACCTTTGGGTGTTCTGTAAAATGGGCATGGAAAAATGAATACCGTAAAAAAATAAACAAAGAATGGGCAGCAAAAGAAGTAACCCTGGCACCCGTTGATGAAAACGGAATCAAAGCACTTTTTGCAAACGACTCGGATAAACTTCGACTGATCAACCTATGGGCTACCTGGTGTGGCCCTTGCGTACAGGAATTTCCGGATTTTGTAGAAATTCATAGAATGTACGAAGACCGTGATTTCGAGTTTGTGTCGATAAGTGCGGATAACTTAAAATCAGAAAAACGGGCGCTAAAATTCTTGCAAAAAGAACATGCCGCCGTAACCAATTACATTTTTTCGGGAGCCGACAAATACGCCATGATCGAGGCCGTTGATCCCGAATGGGACGGTGCTTTGCCCTATACCGCTTTAGTGGAACCGGGAGGTACGATCGTATACCGAAAAATGGGAACTATTACCCCTTTTGAACTAAAAAAAGCAATTGTAGACCACCCCTTAATGGGAAGGTATTATTGAAACTATACCCGCTTAACTTTTAAAACAGAAAAGAATGTTATAAAAGCTATTGTCTACAAGACAGGTATGGCTTCCGGGGATTTGATTTAATTTCTCTAGTTGTCTTTTCAATATGAATATGTCTTTTTAGAAATGCTTCTGCCGATAGTTTTATGTAGTATCCTTCCAAAGTTAAAGTGCTATGCCCATAACTTTGCCAGGGCTTCCTGAAATCAATTTGGGCACACCACTTGTAAAAAGCTACAATGGAATTTGTATGGCCAAAAATGCCACTCTAACCCGTTTATGGATTAAAAATTTATTACCGCTCAAAACTGTAGCAAAAAAGAACGCTTCGCTATCTTTTTTGCGTCTTCGACCCTCATCACGAAGTTTTAACGGATAAACCGGGTTGAAAATTTCACCTTCCACAGTGATGACAAGCGGTAAGATCGGGTAAAAACCCTCTATTCCAGACGCAACATTAGTAGTAAACACGGTCGTTCTTTTCTAGAGCCCATAGTTTCCTATTGTCGAACAGTCAGCAAGGGTATAGCTAAAGCATTCGTAGGATACCATTGTTTGTAACTTTGTATAGGCAAACCTTAGTTTGACTGTATTGGCACTATTATTCCATTACCGTTTTTAGTATCTTCATATCATGTTACAGAAGAAAGGTAACAATACCATTTCAATATTTTTCCTTTTGACTTTCCTGATTCTTGGAATAGTCAAGGTACATGCGTACTCACATTTTGCCGAACACGACGGGCAAACACACTGTGAACTATGCGCTATGGTGGTAAGTACCGATACCGTACAGACTACCTTGGATGGCGGTTTTGAGGAATCACATACCAGGGCCGATATTATTGTACAGACCTTCACATTGCATTTTGCAGGGGCTTCACATCACTACTGTATTACGCTCCCGGAACAGCTTCACAACAAACCTCCTCCGACTCCCTAATCTTCTTAAACGCATAACATGTGCCCTATCTTTTGCCGGCCCGCCCGATTCCCATGGGGTACTACCGGTCGAGGATGACGCATCGTTGGTGTTTATACATATTCCATCCTTGCTACGACCTAAAGTCTCTTTAGGTCCATTCAACCTAATGGAAATTTTCTTTCCCTATTTTCTATTTATATAAAGCTGTTACAAATGAGAACAAAACACCATAACATTTTATTAGTCGTCCTTGCCTTAACTTTTACCACTGCCTTTATAGCCCCACACCCCATTAAATTAACTTCTTCGTTAATTGAGTATGATACCAAAACAAGGAGCTTGCAAATGGAGTGTCGTGTTTTTATCGATGATTTCGAAAATAGTGTTCGGAAAAAATTCAAAGGAGAGATCGATGTTGCCGATCTTTCAAAAAACGACCAAAAAATCATTGAAGCCTATTTTCGACGCTATGTGACGCTTATGGTCAATGATCTTAACCTTACCCTTCACTATATTTCGTCCGAGGTCATGGAAAAGCAAAACGTACTGTCCCTAAAATTTTCGGCGGAGGTAAAGCCTTTAAAAAAAGGAGATGTTTTCTGTATGGAGAATAGACTTTTCTTTGAGGAATTCGAATTTCTCCAAACCAATATGACCACCATACGCATACCCCCCTTAATTTCTGAAAGCTACTTTGAGGCCAAAGAAGATGATTACACCCTACCCATCCAATTTTAATACCGACCTTATGAGCAACTTTAGTTCTTTCTTTGCCAGCGGCTGGGAACATATTGTAGATGTGAAAGCCTACGACCACCTTTTATTTGTAATGACGCTATGTGCAGCCTTTACATTGGCACAATGGAAGCAAATATTAGTGATCATTACCGCCTTCACAATTGGACATAGCGGTACCCTTATATTGAGTACCTTGGATATGATCCCCGCCAATGCGCAGCTTATCGACATGCTTATTCCCTTTACCATCATGCTGACCGCTTTGGCCAATGTGGTGGAGTACGATGGATTTGGAAAGTTTTCCGATACCAAAATAAAATATGCCATTGCCCTTGTATTCGGGCTTATCCATGGGTTGGCCTTTGCCAGTAATTTTAAATTTATGTTGTTCCAAGACAGTATTCTGATGCCGCTCTTTGCTTTTAACATCGGTATTGAAGCCGGCCAGCTTTTTATTGTACTGCTATTTATGTTGGCGTTATGGGGGTACACCAAGTTCATCAAGGGAACGCATTTAAAATGGAAGGTGTTTATTTCCGGTGCCGGTTTTGGTATTGCGGCGACCCTATTTTTGAACGCCATTTATGGCAATTGAACGTACCGTTTATTTTCAGGATCACCACCCATAAAAGCCTTTAGGAACTATCCCGTTCAACCGTAAATAAACAATACATTGCCCTCGATGGTGAATAATGTGGTTTTCCATAGCGTAAAAAAGACGCCAAACAGGAATAGTTTCGCCGGCAAACTCACAATCAGAGAGGAGTTTCTCATCGGATAACTCGGCAATCGATTTTCGAACAAAGGCGTACATATTGTTCAGTTCCGTAATAACATCGGCTTTGGGCATTTGTACCGGGAGCTTTACATTTTCATAGGGGTTTATAACTCCGGCCCGGCCCGCAAGCTGACCACAGGTATAGACAACGCAGTGGCGCCATTGCTCGGAGAATGTCATGGCCTCATCGGTATATTTAAAGGTGAAAAAATCAAGAGGCATTTGTTTTACATTGGTCATCGTCATCAATTCCGATCTTTTCCAAGCGGCGATGAGTTCATTTCTCAAGGACTTTGCAGCAACTGCGGCGGGCGTCAAACTAGACCCGTCCAAAACCGTGTCAGTATCGGTTTTAGTTTTCTCCATTTTACAACCGAAGATTGAAAAAAGGCCTAAACCAAATATATTTCTTAAAAAAAGGATACGATTCATGTAAAATTTTATAGTGTTTATAACGAACTTATTTGGGCCTTTCAATTTGAACTCGGCCATAAAACTCGGAAAGCTTTCGACTGTATTAAAACCTTTTATCATGTTTTAAATTCAAAAAGTCTAAATGAGTTTATAACAAACGGATAGTATAAGCATACAAATTACGCAAAAAGAAAAAATGATACAACCGAGTTGCATTTGATATTTGTACCGAAACATGGATGAAGGAGCGGTGTTCGTTATACTAATACCATTTTAACTTTGAAATCGCGCGTATAGAAATTGAATTATTTTTTAGTTGTTCGAGGCAAAAAGCCTGTCCCCGGCTTGACAGGGGATCTAAGCATAGCCTTAGCTACGGTTATATTTTTTAACGAAGAACAGCTGAAAAAGAAACGATTTGTTAGTGCTATTTCAAAGTTAAAATGGTATAGTTTAACCCTGAAATAGATTGTCCAAAAACCAGCTTAAATTCCCTCACGGACATTTTGGAAGAAGCAACAGCATCATGTATGGCGCAGTCAATTGAAAGGTGACCGCTCTAATAACCATTCAAATAGCTTGGTCGATAACCGTAAAGTATGGTACCGCTATTGGCTACAATACGACGAATGATCTGGACCGATAAAAGTGGTCATTATATACCGTTGGGAACACCCCATTTGGTGTCACGCACGATTTTAGCGCTGTTGAGGGAAACCACTGTACAAAAAGATACCTTAACGCCCCATCGATACCAAAACGATTCGCCCCTTGTTGATAAATAGGGGTAACTTCATTTCGGTTTTTCCGTTTAATAAAGGGCAATTTTTATCTTTGTTACACTCGTTTTCAAGAACTAAATACCGTCCCTTTTTGGAACCATTTATCGTATCAGCCCGCAAGTATCGGCCCCAAACGTTTAAAGATGTTGTTGGGCAACAATCCATTACCAATACCCTGACCAATGCCATTGACAATAATCATTTGGCACAGGCATTGCTCTTTTGCGGTCCCCGGGGTGTCGGTAAAACGACCTGTGCCCGTATTTTGGCCAAAAAAATCAATTCGGACGGTACCGAAAGGCCCGATGAGGATTTTGCCTTTAATGTGTTCGAACTCGATGCCGCATCCAATAACTCGGTGGACGATATCCGCAGTCTGATCGATCAGGTACGCATTCCGCCCCAAGTGGGCAAATACAAGGTGTACATTATCGATGAAGTACACATGCTCTCCCAATCGGCGTTCAACGCCTTTCTAAAGACCTTGGAAGAGCCCCCCAAACATGCGGTGTTCATATTGGCGACGACCGAAAAACACAAAATTATCCCTACCATCCTATCCCGATGTCAAATTTTCGATTTTAAGAGAATTACGGTAAAGGATGCGGCCAATTATCTAAAGTATATTGCCGAGAACCAAGGAATAACCGCCGAAGAGGACGCGCTCCATATTATTGCCCAAAAAGCGGACGGTGCCATGCGGGACGCACTTTCTATTTTTGATCGAGTGGTCAGTTTTTCGGGCAAACAACTCACCCGAAAAGCGGTGACCGAAAATTTGAACGTACTGGATTACGACACCTATTTTTCGGCTACGGACTTTTTGTTGCAAAACGATATCCCTTCAGTGCTTTTATTGTTCAACAAAACGCTTTCGCTTGGGTTTGATGGGCACCATTTTATTAGTGGACTGGCCTCGCACTTTCGAGACCTTATGGTCTGCCAACACCCGGGCACCATTTCCCTTTTGGAAGTAGGCGACGTGGCGCAGCAAAAGTACATGCAACAGGCCGGCCAGGTCAATCAATCCTTTTTATTAAAAGCGCTGGATTTGGCGAATACCTGCGACCTGCAGTACAAATCCAGTAAAAATCAACGGTTGCTGGTAGAACTGACCTTGATGAAGTTGGCCTCCATTACCTATAACGGAGAAAAAAAAAATCCTGAGTCGATAGCCCTGGCCAATAAAACGGTCGATTTTATCGCTCCGGCCTCTTTTTTCAAGGACAGAAGCCCTAAAACGGCAGTCGCTACCGAAATCTCCCAAGTACCGCAACCCGATACCGGCTCGGAAAATGTTCACCAAGAACAGTTGCCCGCACCTGAAACCGAGATGGCAACAGCTAGCGCGGAGAACGTTGCCGCTCCCTTAACAGCGCCCAAACCGGATACGATTCCCGCTCCAGAAACCGTTTCCGAACCGGTACAACCGGTCAGTGCCGAAATAACGCCCCAAACGGTCGCCCCTATAACACCCACCATAGCTTTAGCCTCACCATCGCTTCAAGAGGAAACCCCGACTTGGAACGAAACGGATAACCAGCCCGTACCGACCGACGAGATCGCGCCGGCAACACTGGAAGAAAACGGTAACGTACAACTTGATACGGCGCCCACCATGGAAGCCCCTGTTCCCGTAGCCGAGAACACAACAAATCCAGCAAAAACAAACAGTGCCGCTACGGCCGAAGTAGACGTACTACCCACGGAAAAAAAAGATGCTATTCCCATAGCTCCAAAAAGGGTTTCCGGGCTTTCCCTTTCCAGCTTAAAGGCCAAAAAAGAGCATGAGCGTACAAAAAAGGAACAGGTAGTAGATGAAAAAGACCTGCCAAAAGACCCGTTTACAGAGGAAACGATGCGCGGCCACTGGAACGAATTTGTGCAGCAGATAGACAAAAAAGGGCAAAAAATTCTAGCATCGAACCTGGCTACCGATGTTCCCAAACTGTTGGAGAACCACACGCTTTGGATCGAATTGCCCAACGGAACCATGAAAAAGGAAGTGGAGCGGGAGCAATATGACCTTATGGTGTACTTGCGCAGCAAACTCAACAACCACTTTATCACCCTAAAGATTACGGTAAACGAGGAAACAGCCAAGAAATTTGCGTTTACGCCGGAAGAAAAATATGAAAAGCTTCGGGCCAAAAACCCCGCTATAGACCTATTGCGACAAGAGTTCGATCTGGACCTATGATTTTGAAAATTGTTTGCGGGCGGCAAACAACAACAGTATTAGTGCGATAATCAACAATCCAAAGGCTTCCCTGCCCTCCTCTACATTTTTGATGTTTCCTTCCCCGATCTCGAATCCCTCGAACTGCTCGGGATAGCAATATAAAAAACCGCCCAAAGCCACTACTCCCGTAATCCACAAAAGCGCTGACGGCACCTTGTCTACGGCAAAACCCAATGCGAGCATCCCCGCCAATGCCCATATAATGATCCAAATGAGGGAATCGGGATCGTTAAATTGCAGTCCCGCGGCAACAAAAAATAACAGCGCAAAAATAAAGCCGATTGCCTTGAACAAGATTTTCATGTAGTAGCGGTTTCGGTTAATTGTTGTTCTAAAATACGAAATACTTCCGTGGGCGCTATAGTATCGCCGGTATTCCCAAGATTACCATCGGAAATGAGTATGGGGTAGTCCGCCTTGTCCTTTGGCTCCGTTCCATGGGACCCTTTGATCAATGTAGCATCCAAAGGAATGATATCCATAACCGTTCTAAAACCCATTTTTTTACGAATGAGCTTCCCAATCACCTTTGGCATCACCAAAGGATCGGAAGGATCTGTCATCATTTCTAGGGGATCATAACCCGGTTTTTTATGAATGTCGACCATACGGGCATAATCCGGGGCCTTTGCGTCATCGAGCCAAAAATAATAGGTAAACCAAGCGTTCTCCTTGGCCAATACCATCAGATCCCCACAACGGTCGTGCAACAGCCCAGCTTCCCGTAGTTCGGCATCGTCCCAAACGGACGCTACCCCCGCTACATTTTTAAGCAACTGCTTTACCTGTTCCTTTACCGAAACATCGTTTATATAAATATGGGCAATTTGATGGTCCGCCACAGCAAACGCTTTGCTGGCACCGGCATCCAAAAGCTCCAAACCCCGCTCCCGTCGGATGCCCAACAACCCTTCTTTTCTTAAAGCGCGATTCAAATGAATGGGGGTGTCCACATTTACGATTCCGTATTCGCTCAATAAAACGATGTTGGCGTCCTTTTTCCGGTAATGTTCGATAAGCTGTTGTACAACAGCATCTATTTCCCGTAAATCTTTTGAAATGATGCTAAAATCCAACCCGTGCCGCTGCAGGTTATAGTCCAGGTGCGGCAAATAGACCAGGGTAAGGGTAGGGTCGTGCAATTCGTCCGTTCGTATGGTCGCATCCGCGATCCACTGACTACTACGGATACTGGTCTTGGGGCCCCAGAAATTAAAAAGGGGAAAGGTTCCCAGTTCTTTTTGAAGGGTATCCCGTAACTCGGCGGGATGGGAATACACATCCGGAATTTTCCGCCCATCGGCCAAATAGTTGGGGCGTGGGGTTACATTATAGTCCGTGGTGGCATACATGTTATACCACCAAAACAGGTTGGCACAGGTAAAATCGGGGTCGACACGCTTCATTTTTTCCCAGATTTTTTCGCGCTGGATCAATTTGTTCGACTGCCGCCAAAACTTGACTTCGCACTCGTCCTTAAAATACCAGCCATTGCCGACAATACCATGCTCTGTCGGGTACTTGCCCGTCAGGTAGGTTGCTTGTGCCGAACAAGTGACGGCTGGAAACACGGGTTTAATGTAGGCAGCGGTACCCTTTTTCAAAAAGGCGGCGATATGCCGGGTATGTTCCCCTATTAACCGTTTCGTCAACCCGACCACATTGATTACGACCGTTTTTTTCATGGCGTGCTATAGTCTTTCTTTTAACCAATCGATTTCTCGTACTATGGATGCCGATAGTTCCCGTTTTAATGCTTTCGGTAGTACCTCCCAGGTATAGGTCTCAACCTCCAAATGTTCGGAAACGGGATGCTCCCTTACATACGCAAGTACTTTTAAAATATGATCTTGAGTGGAATGCAATGCATCAAAACGTTCCAAAAAAATAGGCACATGAAAATGGGCCCGCAATTCGGTAAAAGCCTTTTTTTCTTGAAGTACCATCGGCAGGTCGTTATAGGTCGTTACCGTATCCCCTACTTTTTCGGTCACCTGATGCAGATAGGTGGGTTCATCAAATCGCGCCAACCCCTCCCAAATGGCGTCCTCGTTTTGTGCGTCGTACAAGATCTTTAATGCGGCACTCACCTGAATTTTACCAATGGCGATGCCTTGATCTTTCATCTTTTGAAAGGTGTACTCCGGTTCTTCAAAAGCCAAGGAAAAATGACAGATATCATAACAGAGCGTGATGTATCTTTTGATCAGTTTATGCGCGGCATCCTCGGGAATGCCCCGTTCGGTTTTGAGTACCTCAGCGGCGATCGGTAAAAGATAGGTATTATAAAAATGCACCACTTCCCCACTGTTCTCCAAGAGGCCATCGGGTTCCGGTTCGATATCCAAATGCAGGTACTGTTGTTTTTGCGTTTCAATGTCCAGCAGTTGCAGTACAATTTGCGCCAGATGCCCGGCCCCGCTCTCAAATGCCCTTTCGGTAGCTTCGGTAGTTGAAAACCAGTGCTTGTAGCTTATCGGGGAGGTAGAAATACCTCCGGACATTCCGCTAGGAAGCAATACCGAAAGCTGTTCAAAAAGCCGTTTTGTATAGGCAAGGCGCTCCGGCGTTGTCCAATCCGGGGCGTGTACGGTATCCTTTACCCGTTCTCCATGAAAATTACCATATGGAAACCCGTTCATGGTAAATACGTACAGCCCATTGGCATCCAGCCATTTTTTAAACTGTGCCATTCGGGTTTCGGTAAGTTCCTCGCTTGCTTTGTTCGATAACCGCAATCCCAACCCAAAAGGATGGTCTGGCGATACCTGTTCCTTTATTTTTGGGGCAAACTCCTTTAAACTGTTGAAGGTAGTTTCCCAATCGGTACCCGGGTGGATATTGGTGCAGTAACTGACGTGAAAGGTATCGTTTATTTTCATGGGTACCTGCTGTTCAAAAAGGTGACCGCCCGTTCCATTTGGGCCATATCGATACGATCGACATCGTGTTTTATTCCTATCCCTGTAATCAAAGTGATACAAAGTGTACCGCCCAAATGCTCCCGAAACTCCTGAATGCCCTTTAACAAGGTTTGTATTTCCGCAGCATCCGAAACGGGGATAGTCAAATCGAAACCGATGCGCTCCAACACGCCGAGTATGCGCTGTAACAGCGGTTCGGTCAATAAACCGGTCAAATGGGCATAGGTAACGTCCAAAGCGATGCCCTTTGCCACTGCTTCCCCATGCCGTAACCGGTATTGGGTCATTTGCTCCATTTTGTGTGCGGCCCAATGCCCAAAATCCAATGGCCGGGACGAACCGCTCTCAAAAGGATCTCCTCCTTGTGCAATATGCTGCATGTGCATTTCGGCACATCTATGGATCAGCAACTGCATGGTTTCCATATTGCGTTCCCGTAAGGCATCGGCCTTCTCTTCGATGAACTCAAAAAAACTACGGTCTTTGATCAAGGCTACCTTCACCGCCTCCGAAACACCGGCGATCCAATCGCGTTGTTCCAAGGTCGTCAAAAAATGACTGTCGTTTATAATGGCGTACGGCAGGGCGAACGTGCCCAAAAAATTCTTTTTTTGAAAACTGTTGATGCCGTTCTTCACCCCTACGGCCGCGTCGTTTTGTGCGAGTACCGTGGTCGGTATGCGTATGCACTTCACTCCCCTATGGGCAATGGTAGCGGCATACCCCACCATATCCACCAATGCCCCGCCACCGATACAGACCACAAAGGAATGGCGGTCGATATGGGCATCGTTGATGGCCGTTAGCACTGCATTGAGATGGGCGGTGTCATTTTTACTCGTCTCCCCTCCCGGTAAGGTCAGCACCTCGGTAAGCAACAGTGTCTTTTCAAAAAAACTGCAATACTCCCGAATAGAAACGATAAGGTCCGGATGGCGTGCCACCACCGCTTCGTCGATAACGAACAACAAGCGGTTTTGGGTGTCTTTTTTATAACGGGCCAGCACTTCATGGAACAACGGGTTGTCCTTGGAAAACAACTGTTCGGTGAAGTACAGCGTATATCGGTATTCTACGGCAAACGACTGTGCTATTGGTTTCAACTGCATACTGCAAACTTAAGTGACCGCAAAAAGTTTAGACAAGCCTACGGACAGGGGCCATAAAAGTAAAATAAGCAATCCATACCACCAAGGGGCAAACCCCACGGCAAAAGCGGCATCGAGTACAATTAACGATAATACGCCCGAAATGACCGCTTTTTTTATGTTTGTGGGCGTATTTTCCCGATAGGCCGCAACCAAAGGCCTATAGACCAACACGGCAAGCATAACCAAAAACAGGACCACTGGATACACTTTTCCCGAGACCAAAAATATACCTCCCACAACGCCCAAAACAACGATCCCATATAACGTTGCGGCCCATAGTAAATGCTTTTTATTGTTCCCATGTACTTCGCCCCTACTGATGAGGGTAATGGCAAAGATGTAGATCAGGGGAATACCCGCCAACCAATACAAATCGGGGATGTTTCCCAATAGGGACATTCCCAACACCAGATTTAGGCTTCTGCAAAAGCCCATATTCAAAGGGCCTAAAAAAGCGTGCTTTTTTGCCACCCCGTCATATAGCACTATGGAAAATGCCAGCGCTAAAGCGATAAAGCCACTGATACTATGTACCAAAAATGCACAGCCGATTCCTAAAATGAGCAATATGGCCCCAAAGCTACTTGCCGAACGCAGCGAAACCAATCCACTGGGTATCGGTCTTTCGGGCCGCTCCACAGCGTCCAACCGATGGTCGAAAACGTCGTTGAGGACTACACCGCCAGCATATAAAAGTATGGAAGCCAGCACCAGGCAACTTCCGGGAAACAGCAAATGGGAGGGTAACGTATCTGCTGAAAACATTCCGGCCAACGCCATTCCCGCAAAAATATCGGCCGCGGCCGTAGGCAGGTTTGCCGGTCGCGCCAAGCGAAAATATCCTTTTAGGACTGCATTCATTTAAACGATCTTGTCGGAACCTGTTTTGGGTTTTTGCCCCCGCAGTACGCTATTGTCATTGAACAGCTGCGTTTGGTCCACACCTTCGGGACGCAACCAATCGGATGCTTTCATTTTTCCGTTTTTACCAAAAATATCCAAAGCGTTTTGGTAGCAGGTCTTGACCACATCTTCCTTGGAAATTCCTTTTTGGAGCATGAGTCCGGCCGTTTTTGGCACTGCCAGCGGATCGCTTACGCCCCAATCGGCGGAACTATCCACAATAATGTTATCGCTTCCATAGGTTCGCACTACTTCTACCATGCGTTCGTTGCCCATTTTAGTTTTGGGATAAATCGTAAAGGCGGCGATAAACCCGCGATCCAATACGGCCTGTACGGTTTCTTCATTATTATGATCGATGACCACCATTCCCGGGTCGATGCCATGTTCCAAACATACTTCCATACTCCGTATGGTACCGGCCTTCTTATCGCGGTGCGGCGTATGTACTTGTACTACCATGTTCAGTTCCTTGGCCAACTCCAGCTGCATTCGAAAATACTTATCCTCCGCCGGGGTCTGATCGTCATATCCGATTTCCCCGATGGCCACTACATTTTCCTTGTGTACATATAACGGTAGTAACTCGATCACTTGTTCCGCCAAGGCCTCATTGTTCGCCTCTTTTGAGTTTAGCCCGATCGTGCAATAATGTTTGATACCAAACTGACTGGCCCTAAACGGTTCCCAACCGACCAAACTGCTGAAATAATCCTGAAAAGAGCCTACCTGTGTTCTCGGTTGGCCCAACCAGAACGAAGGTTCAATAATTGCGACCACTCCGGCCCTGGCCATGGCCTCATAGTCGTCGGTCGTGCGCGACGTCATGTGTACGTGCGGATCTATAAATCGTAAGTTCGTATTCATTCGTAAACGTTTAGTGTATCCCAGCTAACAGCATCGTTTGCTACTTGCTGTTGTATTTTAGGGTATTGTTGTAACAATATTGCAGCGGCTTTTTCCGAAGATTCCATACAACAGAGCGCTCCCGCCAATTGTTCCTTGGTATCGGGGCTGTTGAGCAGTCTTTTCATATCTTCCAGCAAGCGGTCGTCCAGAAAGTTACCGACCGGTTTCCAAAACAATGGATCGACTTTTCGTGATGCCGCCCAACGCTCGTGCGCATAATCGGAAATAATACGCGCCAGTTCACCATTTGCCCGTTCCTTAACGTCCGATATGACCGAAAGGTCCCGTTCCATAAACGCCGCCTTCAAATACATTTGATTCCATTCCTGGTCGTTAAAATATTGGGAAGGATAGGGATTGTGAGCGCTAATAGCATCAAAAACCGGTGCAATATTGGTCCGTAACGCTTCAACCGCAGCAGACCTGTAGGTTTCCGGTTCGGGCAACAATATCAAGAACTTTAAAAATGTGATGAGTTCCCCCGTATCGGCCACCTGAATGATCTGCGCTATTTTAGGGGCAAAAAAAGGAGTGTTCCCTTCCAAAACACCAATCAAAAGATACATTCGTGCCAGTTGTAAAGGTGTTGCCCCCTGTGCTTTCAAATAGGTACCTAATGGGTTTCGCGGAAAATCGATTTCCGCCTCCTTATCGGAAACTACCTTGCTTGCCACAAGGCTGTACCCTAAATAAAGATCCTTTGTAGCGGCATGGTCCACTACCGATGCTATGCGTTGTTGAAGCCATTCGAACGTATCGGGCTTCAAGCTACGCGTCAACAGGGTAGAAAGATTTTGGGAAATGTCGGTGAATTGCATACGTTATACGGTACCTTACGTTTTTTACCCGTTTGCTCAACTGCTGCAAAGCTACTTATAAATAAGCGATTTTAGGCTTGGAATGCCATATTTTCAAGCGGTAACTTTCCCATATTCTTCCTAATTTTACAAAAAAAGAAATCCAATGCTAGGCTTAAAATTACCGACCGACCCCAGATGGGTAGATTTAGTGGAAAAAAACATCGACGAGATTTTAACGGACCACGCCTATTGCGAACAAAAAGCGGCCAGTACGGCAATTTCACTCATTGTCAATTTTCCCGAATACCCTGAACTGGTAACGGAAATGGTAGCACTTTCAAGGGAAGAGATGGGCCATTTTAAAATGGTGCACGACCGTATTTTGGCCCGGGGTACCGTTTTGGGCCGTTATAGAAAGGATGAGTACGTTATCGCGCTTATGAAGTTTTTCCCAAAAGGGGGGAGCCGTACCGATCAATTGGTGCACCGGCTTTTATATGCAGCCATGATAGAAGCGCGCAGCTGTGAACGGTTTCGCCTGCTATCGGAACAATTGGCCGATAAGGACCTCGCCGAATTCTATCATAAACTTATGGTCAGCGAGGCAGGACATTATACCATGTTCCTAAAATTTGCAAGACAGTATGGCGACCGCGAAACGGTCGACCAAAAATGGGACGATTTGCTACGCTACGAAGCGGATATCATGAAAGACTTGGGCAAAAAAGAGACCATTCACGGATAAGCGTACTCCTCCGCACCAAATACGCTGCCTTTACAAATTCAAGCATCAGGATTTCAGCTGATCCCGGTAGTATTCATATTTTATGAATTGGGAACGAAGCTTTTTACCGCCATTCTTTTTGTATGCGTTGTCCTGGGCCTCATTGAATATTCGAGCTTTCACATTATCGTTCCATGAGATATCGAAAGTATCGAGCAGTTCCCGTTTTACATCCTCATCATATATCGGGCAGCCCACCTCTACCCTGTAGTCGATGTTCCTGGTCATCCAATCGGCGGAGGAGATATAGATTTTTGGGTTGCCACCATTGCCAAAGATGAACAGACGGGAGTGTTCCAAAAACTTGTCCACTACGCTAATGGCCTCTATATTGTCGCTCATGCCCTTTACTCCGGGTACCAAACAACAGATACCCCTAACGATCAACTTCACCTTTACCCCTGCCCTACTGGCCTCATACAGCTTATCGATCATCTTGTAGGAGGTAAAACTGTTCATTTTTATTTTTATATACGCTTCCTTACCTACAATGGCATTGGAGATTTCGTTATCGATCAGCTTTTCAAAAACCCGTTGGGTATAATGGGGCGAGACCACCAAATGTTTGTATTTGTGGATCTTATAAGTCGTTTCGAAAAAGTCGAACACCTTGTTCAGTTCTTTTAAAATGGCATCATGTGCCGTAAAAAGGGTATAATCGGTATAAATTCTTGCAGTAGACTCGTTAAAATTACCGGTACTGATAAAGCCATATCGTTTTAGGGCATTGCCCTCTTCCCTTTCGATGACGCATATTTTACTGTGTACTTTCAGTCCGGGAACACCAAAGATCAGTTTTACCCCTTCGTCCTGCAACTGTTCGGCGTATTGTATGTTGGCCTCCTCGTCAAAACGTGCCTGTAATTCTATTTGGACGGTCACCTGTTTGCCGTTTTTTACCGCGTTGATCAACGATGCCGCTACTTGGGAGTTGTTCGCCAAACGGTACACCGTAATCTTGATATTTTTTACCGTAGGATCTATGGCCGCCTCCCTTAAAAATTTAATGATGTAGGAGAAAGTATGGTACGGAGTGTACTGTAGGTAATCCTTTTTCGCGATCTGCTCAAAAATACTCCCCTCTAGCGACAACCCTTTTACAGGAAGGGCCGTAATTTTCTGGTATAACAGGTCGGTCCTTCCCAAACTTGGAAATCCCATATAGTCACGTCGATTGTGGTAACGCCCACCGGGAATCACACTATCGGTATCCTCTATGTTCATCTTTTCCTTTAAAAAGGAAAGGGTGTCCTTTTCGATGCCCTTATCGTAAACAAAACGCACCGGATCGCCTATTTTACGATCGGCGACACTTGCCGAAATCTTCTCGATAAAGCTCTTGCTCAAGTCGTTGTCCATATCGAGTTCCGCATCCCTCGTAATTTTGATCATATGGGCCGATATGGATGTATAGTCGAACATAGTGAAAATGCTGTCCAAACAATAGCGGATCAAATCGTCCAAGATGATAATGTAGTTTTTATCACCCTCTTTGGGGAGCACCACAAAACGATCGATCCCTTTTGGAATTTCTATGAGGGCGTACTTTTTTTCTACGGCTTCCTTTCCGGTACGCAGCAGCATTTTAATTGCCAAATAGGCCGCCGTATCCTTGAGGATCGGGAACTCGGCCAAATCGTTCAAGATGATGGTCATTAACTGTGGACTTACATTTTGTATAAAGTAGTCCTTTACAAAAGTGGCCTGCGGCTGCGAAAGTTCCGTTTCCCGCAGGATGAAAATATCTTGGGCCTCCAATTCCTTTTCGATATCCCCTAATATTTTAAGACTCTTGGTCTGTTGCCCGATACAGGTTTGGGTAATTTCCGCCAAAAGATCTTTGGCCGTTTCGCCCCCCAGGGCACTTTTCCCACTTTTTCCGGCTTCGACTATTCGTTTTACGGTAGCATAGCGTACTTTAAAAAATTCGTCGAGATTGTTTGAAAAAATCCCTAAAAAACGAAGTCTTTCGATCAGGGGTACATTTTTATCGGCACTTTCCTGCAAAACCCTTTCGTTAAAACGAAGCCAGCTGATCTCGCGATTGATGTATTGGTTTTTTGTTTTGATCATTATCGAATATGCTTTGGAAAAATTGTTTGAACCGTAGTTCCCTTTTCGACAGCGGACCAACTGTCGATATCAAATTTCAGTTGCACCAGACCACTGGTCGGCACATTGTCGATATAGGTACTCCCCAAGGCGTTCGCAATATGGGTAAAGGCATGGTTATGGCCAAAAAAGAGTACCGTCTTTTGAGACTCCGGTAGTTGTCGCAGTTGTTGTAGAACGGACTCGCCGGAAAAGTCGTAAAGCTGTTCCGAAATGGTCAACAATCGAAAATCGTACGACAGCTGTCGCATAAAGACCATACAGGTGTGCAAGGCGCGGTTGGCCGGACTGGAACATATGCCATCCATTGGTTCGCCCTTGTTGGCGAAATGTTGGGACACCAATAACGCATCGTTGATTCCCCTTTCGGATAGCGGGCGATCCCTATCGCTCACGCCGTACTCCCAAGAGGATTTTCCATGGCGTACCAAAATCAGCTGTTTCATAGACTACCTTCCTTTAACTATTTTGAACCTCATCGGCACGGTCGACGTACAATGGCTATAAGCGGATATGACCTGCCGTAATTTATGTGATACCGCTAAAGGCTACGGAGCCAGTCGCTCGCGTTGCCATTTACCAAGCGCTCCCGTTCGGAACCGTAACCGATCGTGTAACCTGTTGGGTCTTCCCTGCCAGAACTCCATGGAAACGGGCTTTACCACGTACCCTCCCCAGAAATCAGGTCTTTCCACAGGGCCGTCCAAATGGGTCTTTTCCAAGGCTTCCAATTCGTTTTCAAGGTATTCCCGAGACGGAATGACCGTACTCTGATCGGATACGAGTGCACCCAATTGGCTTCCTTTGGGTCGTGATTTAAAATAACTGTCGGACTGTGTGTCCGCAACCTTCTCCGCCGTTCCCTTAATAATGACCTGGCGTTCCAAATTCGGCCAAAAGAAGGAAAGACATACTTTTGGTTCGTTGGCAATGGCCATGCCTTTTTCACTGGAGTAATTGGTATAAAAAACAAATCCTTCGTCGGAAAACGCTTTTAATAGGACGATCCTACTCTTTGGAAAACCGTCGCTTCCCAAGGTGCTCAACGTCATGGCGTTCGGCTCTTCCACGCCTTTGGCCTCTTCCGTTTGTCGGAACCATTCTTGAAACAAGACCATAGGATCCTCGGGAGCCGTATGTTCCGTTAAGGCCTCCTTTTCATATGATTTTCTGTATGCGCCTAAATCCTTTTGCATCGTTTCCAATTCAATATTTAACATGACTAACAGTTGGTGATTCGATGGCGAAAAATCTAGTTTCGCCCGACCGACCATTAGTAACTTAACTTTCAAAGTTCATCAAAAATAAGGAACCTGTATCATAGTTTGTGCTAATAAAAAATTAAAGCTGTTTTAGGTATGAGAAATTCTACTACGGCCCGAAACTGCTTCAAAACGAAGCGTTTTACTATGCTTTCCGATTTTATTGCATTTTCTGCCCTCCGGACGAAGTTCTAATGCAGAAACCGGGTTAAAATTAGGTGGGAACCATAGCACCTGTCCAGGACCATTTGGAATGGCCCACATCGGTAGGGTCGACAATTTAATAAATTACAACACGACCGCATGGATTATGGTATTCTTGACCACTAATTCCCGACCGTTAAGAACCTTCAGGAAAATCGAAAAGTTTACCATCATCGCCGAGTACCACATTGGGAAACACGGTTTCCGCTTCCGTTTTAAAAGGGGCAATGGACTTGTACCGTGTGGAATAGTGCCCTAGGACCAAGGTACCCGCCCCGGCATCTTTTGCTATCGCTGCCGCTTGCATTGCCGTGGCGTGTTTTGTTTTGTCGGACAGGTGCGCCTCCGATTCCAAAAAAGTGGCTTCGTGGTATAGCACATCCACACCTTTGAGCTGTGGTACCAATTCGGGTTTGTAGGCAGTGTCGCTACAATACGCGTACGCCATCGGTTTTGGTGGGTCAAAGGTAAGCGCTTTATTGGGGACGAGCGTTCCGTCATCCAAAACAACATCCTTCCCGTTTTTTAAATTGCGAAAGTAGGCCTTATCCACCCCATAACGCTGCGCGGCATCGATGTTCAGCTTCCGTTCAGCCGGTTTTTCCCTAAAAAGAAATCCGTTCGTATATATCCTATGGTTCAGGGGTATGGTCTCCACCGAAACCTTTTCGTTCTCAAAAATCGTTTCCGGAACCGTATTGGTAAGTTCATGAAAGATCAGATGGTAATTCGTCCAAGAGTCGCCCAATTTTAAGAGTAATGTAATGGCCTCCTGTATTCCCTTTGGCCCATAAACATGCAACTCCTTTTTTCGGCCCAACAGCCTAAAGGTGGAAATAAGTCCGGGAAGACCAAAAAAGTGATCCCCATGCAGATGGGAGATAAAAATATGGTCGATCCTGGAAAACTTCACTTTATTTTTACGGAGCTGTACCTGTGTGCCTTCACCACAATCGATCAAAAACAATTGGTTGCGTATTTCCAATACCTGTGAAGAAGGGTTGGTCATCGTTCGGGGAGTGGCCGCATAGCAACCCATAATGTGTAACTTCATTCGTTTGGTCTTGTTAGTGTTGGGATTTGGTCAGGCCACGGTCCCTATGAACCCGAATCGGTTCGCCTGACGATAGTATTCCTACGCGATGATGGATACCGGAATATGGTGCTGCCAAAAATTTTAGGGGACCGCTTTTAATTTACGATCGCTATACCCAAGGGAACATCAAATGCCTAAATCCCTTTCGATCTCTTCCATCTCAATAATGTCCTTGGCCTCTTGGATGGTGGGTACCACGGTAATCGCATCGGGAACATCCTCATACCCCACCTTATCGGTTACCAAAACAAATGATTTTCCATTTGCCGTGTGCGTACGCGCGATGTCAAGAAATTCCAATACGTCCCCGGTTCCCAATTTTGAAAATGAAAAAAGATTGACGATAATATTATCGCTTTCCAGCTTTGGGTAAGCGGCGTTCAAATTTTCCAAAAAGGCGGGAATCGCTATATTTTCCTGTGAGACAACAGTGGTGTTGCCATTTTTATCAAAAATCATATTATTTTATTTTAGAGGCGAGCAGGTACATCACCGCCATACGAACCGCGACACCGTTTTCTACTTGGTCCAAGATAATGGACTGGTCGGAATCCGCTACCTCACTGGTAATTTCAACGCCCCGGTTGATCGGTCCGGGATGCATGATAACGATTTCCTTGTCCAAACTATCCAATACCGCCCTATTGACCCCAAACTGCTGGGTATACTCCCGTGTCGTAGGAAAATAACTGATGTCCAAACGTTCGTTCTGTATGCGCAACATGTTCGCTACATCGCACCAGTTCAATGCTTTTCTCAAATTGGTCTCCACCGTTACCCCAAGACTCTCGATATGCTTGGGCAATAATGTTTTTGGACCACAGACCTTCACTTCGGCACCTTGTAATTTTAGGGCAAAAATATTGGAGAGCGCCACCCGCGAATGCAGGATATCGCCCACGATCACCACCTTTTTCCCCGCTACATCGCCAAGACGCTCGCGAATCGAATACGAATCCAACAACGCTTGGGTAGGATGCTCGTGTGCTCCGTCTCCAGCGTTCACGATTGCCGCATTAACGTGTTTGGACAGAAATATTCCCGCTCCCGGGTTGGGATGCCGCATGACCACCATATCCACTTTCATGGACAAAATATTGTTCACCGTATCGATCAAGGTTTCCCCCTTTTTGACCGAGGACTGCGCTGCAGAAAAATTGATCACATCCGCGGAAAGCCGTTTCTGTGCCAGTTCAAAGGATAGTTTGGTACGGGTACTGTTCTCAAAAAAGATATTGGCAATGGTAATATCACGTAGGGAAGGGACTTTTTTGATCGCCCTATTGATCACTTCCTTAAAATTATCGGCAGTTTCAAAAATGAGCTGAATATCCGCTTCGTTCAGATATTTTATCCCTAACAAGTGTTTTACACTCAGTTCACTCATTTTTTTCGTCCGCTTTTGTATTCTAGTTGCTATTCCGTTCCCGTAGGAGCTGAATGGTTCTATTATCTATCGATCAAATGTATGGCATCCTCGCCATCGTTTTCTTCCCACATGACCTTCACCTTTTCGTCGTTAATGGCGTCCACCTGCCGGCCCCGATAGTTCGGCTGTATGGGCAAGTGCCTGCTGAACCTACGATCGATCAGCACCAACAGCTCAATTTCCGACGGTCTTCCAAAGGACTGTATGGCCGTAAGTGCCGCCCGGATGCTTCTTCCAGTGTACAATACATCGTCGATCAACACCACTTTTTTATCCTCTACCAAAAAATCGATCTTCGTTTGGTTCGCTGCCAAGGTCTTGTCTCCCCGTCTAAAATCGTCCCGATAAAAGGTAATGTCCAGAAAACCGATTTCAATCTCACGTACACCGTAGGATTCCCTTAAAATTTTGTTGAGCCGTTGCGCCACAAAAGTACCCCGGGGCTGCATGCCCACCAATACGGTATTCTTAAAATCGAGATGGTTTTCGAGTAGCTGACAGGCCAAACGGTGAAGTATAATGTTTATCTCTTTTGAGGAAAGCAATACTTTTTGACCCATGAATTGAACGATGCCTGAATTTAAAAAACAAAAATAGGGATTTCTGTACAATTATCCCTTGATACCGATAGATTCCGGCTTAGCGGGAGGGAAGGCGGGGTCAAGTTCAAGTTCAAATTCAAGCTCAAGTTCAAATTCAAGCTCAAGTTCAAGTTCAAGTGTCAAATTCAAATTCAAGCTCAAGTTCAAGTTCAAACTAAACCACTATGGACTAAAGTACCATAGGTTTTTAAATCCAACTAAAGTTAGCTGTTCGGAAGACTACTCCAGTATGAAAGCATCGGTATCGTTGCCGGACTTACGATGATGCTCCAAATACTCGTCCACCATTTTATCCGTTATATTGCCCGTGCTCCAACAGCCGAATCCTATAGCCCAGAAATGCCGGCCCCAATATTTCTTCTTCAGTATCGGGAATTCCATTTGAAGTTTCCTGGAACTTCGACCCTTTAGCTTCTTGACAAGCGTACTGATATCCTGGGACGGGCGATACTCCAAATGCATGTGGACATGGTCCTTACTTACCACACCTTTCAAAATGTCGGCCCCTTCCGCGTCACAGATCTCTATCAGGACCGCACGGCAACGCTTTTGCACATCTCCCACAAGGACAGAATATCGGTATTTCGTACTCCAGACTATATGCACCGAAAGACGAGAGACCGTATGTCCATTTACCCTTTGTTCCGACATAATGGCAAAAGTAGGTTTTTTTAGAAGCTAAAGCGAAATACACTAAAGTGCATAGGTTGAACTATTGCTGTGACCACTCAAATGTCAAATGTCAAATGTCAAATTCAAAACCAAAATTGCCGTTAACCGCTTTTTGCCAATTACTTTTTACTAACCACTTTTTACCGATCACGCATTGTTTATTGCTAATTGATATCATTGTTCATTGAATAAAGACCACTACGCTGAAAGAAAAAGGATAAACGACAAATTCAAGTTCAAGTGCCAAGTTCAAATTCAAACTCACACGCACTTTTCACTAACCACTTTTTACTAAATACTATGTACCGACTACTAACTACTAACACTGACTCACCAACTGAAAAAAATCCCCGTAGTACCGAAATTCGGAAACTACCACTTTCGAGCCCATATATCTTTTGAGAGCACTGAACATACTCCATAAAAAAAGTTCCCAACCTAAGGCTGGGAACTTTTTTGATATGAATAGTATTTCGGGCTTACTTTTTGCCTTCCATTTTATCCTTTAAGGCCTGCAGTTGTTCGTTGGCGTCACCGAGTGTCGGTTTCGCTTCGTCGCTACTGGCTTTGGCTCTCTTGACGGCAGCTTTTACGTTACGAGCTTCTTCTTCCCTAAAGATCGCGGTGTGACTGGCAACCACTCTCTTAAAGTCTTTATTGAACTCGATGATCTTAAACTCTGCTTCTTCGCCCTTACCAAGCTTTTTACCATCTTCTTTCTCCAAATGACGTTGCGGTACAAAAGCCGTAATATCCTCGTTGAAATCGATCGTAGCTCCTTTGTCCACGATTTCGGTAATCGCAGCTTTGTGAACCGTATCCAAAGCAAATTCCGCTTCGTACTTGTCCCAAGGATTCTCGGTAGTTTGCTTATGACCAAGACTTAACTTACGGCCATCAACATCCAATTCCAATACTTCCACCTCTAGCTTGTCGCCTACGGTTACGAACTCGGATGGATGCTTGATTTTCTTCGTCCATGAAAGGTCGGAGATGTAAATCAACCCATCGATACCTTCTTCCAACTCCACAAAAACACCGAAGTTGGTAAAGTTTCTAACAATACCGGTATGTTTGGAACCTACAGGATACTTAGAAGTAATATCGGTCCATGGATCTGGACTTAGTTGTTTTACGCCCAAGGACATTTTTCGGTCTTCGCGATCAAGGGTCAATACGACCGCTTCGATTTCGTCACCGACCTTAACAAAGTCCTGCGCGGAACGTAAATGCGTAGACCATGACATTTCGGATACGTGCACCAATCCTTCAACGCCTTCTACAACTTCGATAAATGCACCGTAATCCGCAATGACCACGACCTTACCTTTTACCTTGTCGCCAATTTTGATTTCATCGCTCAAGGCATCCCATGGATGTTTCTCCAATTGCTTCAATCCTAATTGGATTCTGGATTTGTTTTCGTCGAAATCCAAAATTACTACGTTCAATTTCTGATCCAGGTCGACCACCTCGTTCGGGTGATTGATCCTGCTCCAGGAAAGGTCGGTAATGTGGATCAATCCGTCTACACCACCCAAATCGATAAAGACTCCGTAAGAAGTAATGTTCTTTACAACACCTTCCAATACCTGGCCTTTTTCCAACTGGCTGATAATCTCTTTTTTCTGCTCTTCGATATCCGCTTCGATCAACGCTTTATGCGACACAACAACGTTCTTGAATTCGTGGTTGATCTTGACCACTTTGAATTCCATTGTTTTGTTCACGTACTGATCGTAATCCCGGATCGGTTTCACGTCGATCTGTGATCCCGGTAGGAACGCCTCGATACCAAAAACATCGACAATCATTCCCCCTTTGGTCCTGCACTTCACAAAACCACTGACTACCTCTTCGTTGTCATGTGCCTTGTTCACACGTTCCCAGGCCATAATGGTACGCGCCTTACGGTGCGATAATACCAATTGACCACTTTTATCTTCTCTGATGTCGATCAAAACTTCAACCTTGTCCCCTACACTTAGTCCTGGGTTGTATCGAAACTCGTTCAAAGAAATGACCCCTTCGGATTTCGCGTTAATGTCAATGATCGCTTCTCTGTCGGTAAGGTATACTACGGTACCCGTTACTACCTCCTCATCGGCGGTGTCGACAAAATTTTCTGCTACCAGTTTTTCGAACTCCTGAAGTTTGGTATCGTCTACGCGCTCGATTCCCTGCTCGTATTTTTCCCAATCAAAGTTTTCCAGAAATTCCTTTGGGTCCTGAACCGGAGCCGCTACTGCTTTTTCTTCTTGTGCCGGCGTAGTTTCCTCTACTTGGGCGGTGGTGTTTTCTTCAGCCATTTGCTGATTAATAATTTGTATTTCGAAATGTTACAAGGGTAAAACGGTACTTTCGAAAGCTGTTATATTTATTTCAATATCCTTTCCTTTTTCTCTTGATTATCCGTAAAAAAGGAGTGCAAAAGTACGGTTTTTTGGTCGATATACCAACATACCGGGCCGAAGCTTTTATCTTTTGTAGTATTTTAGCCATTTCAGGTTGAAATATGGCAATATTTAGTACCTTTAATTGCGAAATATTAACCAAATAAAAATAGACAACTATGAGCGTTAAAGCAAAGTACCAAGGCGTTTTGAATCTTGGAGAACAACTTGGGATAAAGAACGGTGACATTACCGAAGACGGTGGTGTGCTGAAAATCAAGGGAGAGGCAAATACACCTTATGAAAAGGATTTGTTATGGGACAAGATCAAAGAGCTGGGTGGTGAAAGCCCTTCGGATATCAAGGCCAACATCTCCGTTTCCGATAGCTCGGTATACCACAGACATACGGTTAAAAGTGGTGAATCATTAAGTAAAATTGCAAAACACTACTACGGTGACGCCATGAAGTACCAACAGATTTTTTCGGCGAACACCAATATTTTGAGCAATCCGGATGTTATACAGCCCGATCAAGTGCTCGTGATTCCAAATCCGTAATCGTTTGAGATATCGGCTAAGGCCGATGACATGATAAACAAAAAAGACGTGCTTTGCACGTCTTTTTTATTACCGTGGTTTTGAGCTTTTGGTTTAAACCGAAACTGACGGCTTTTGTGACTTTCTAAACCATTTTTTAATGTGAGTTCGACATCAAAATGATCATCATGATAAAATGAATGCTGTTAATCAGCATTTACCCTTTCATTTGGGTGCCTTTCATTTGTTTTGTTTGTCCAAAAGAAACGTTTAAACTACTTCATTGTGCCACAGTTTTGGCAATGATTCGTTGTGCAAAGTTGTAGATGCGTTCAAACTGTTCTTCCAGACCCATGTCCGTATTATCGAACTCTACGGCGTCCTCGGCCTTGCGCAAAGGGGAAACCTCCCGATTCGAATCGATATGGTCCCGCTTTTGAACATTGGCAAGCACATCGGCATAGGATACGTCCTCGCCTTTGTCCAACAGTTCCTTATACCTTCTTGCAGCCCGTGCGTCGGAAGAAGCGTTCATAAATATTTTAAGTTCGGCATCGGGAAAAACTACGGTACCGATATCCCTACCATCCATCACCACACCTTTTTCTTTTCCCATTTGCCGCTGTATGTCCACCAATTTATGGCGTACCTCTGCAATTTTGGAAATATCGCTCACATGCCTGGAAACCTCTAAAGTCCGTATCTCTTTTTCCACATTTTCGTTATTGAGATACATTTCGGCATCTTTTGAACGTTGGTTGAGCACAAACCGCAACGCAATATTGGGCAATGACGCTACCAACTCCCGAGGGTCCGTCAACAGTCCCTCCCGCATGGCATAAAGGGTAACGGCACGGTACATGGCCCCGGTATCGACATACAGATACCCCAACGACTTGGCCAATTGTTTCGCCAAGGTACTTTTACCCGTAGAGGAAAACCCGTCGATCGCTATGGTTATCTTTGCCATATTTCAAAAATAAGTAGAAAATACAGGAATTGTTCCATTTCACCCGGTTTCCCATATACTATTGCAACCGGACATTAACACCTTACAACTTTTTTGCGTTTTTTACTTTTTGTTTGGTTACGGCGATATCGATTACTTCGTGCATTTCGGATACATAATGAAACTGGAGCCCTTTTAAATATGTGGGCTTGATCTCCAAAATGTCACGTTCGTTATCCTTACAAAGGATCAACTCTTTGATCCGTGCCCTTTTGGCCGCCAGTATTTTTTCTTTGATACCTCCTACCGGCAGCACCTTGCCCCGCAAAGTGATTTCTCCTGTCATGGCAAGGCTCTTTTTCACTTTCTTTTGGGTAAATAGGGAAACCAATGACGTAAGCATGGTAATACCCGCACTTGGTCCATCCTTGGGTGTGGCCCCCTCCGGTACGTGAATGTGTACATTGTATTTTTCAAAAATGGTCGCATCGATACCGAACCGCTCCGCATTGGACTTGATGTATTCCAAAGCGATCGTGGCCGACTCTTTCATCACCTTTCCCAAATTTCCCGTAATGTTCAACGCGCCCTTGCCTTTGGACAGGATGGACTCTATAAATAGAATATCGCCCCCTACACTGGTCCATGCCAAGCCGGTAACGACACCTGCCACCTCGTTGTTCTCATATTTATCGCGTTCCAACCGGGCAGGTCCCAAAACTTTTTCTACCAGCGCGCTGGACACCTTTACCTCGTACTCCTCTTCTATGGCAATTGATTTTGCCGCATACCGGACCATTTTGGCGATTTGTTTTTCCAAGGTCCGTACCCCCGACTCCCTAGTATAGCCCTCAACTATTTTTTCCAGTTGGGGTTTTCCTATCTTCAAGTGCTTCGTATTAAGGCCGTGCTCTTCCAATTGTTTGGGAAGCAGGTGCCGCTTGGCGATTTCCACTTTTTCCTCAATGGTATACCCGGTAACATTGATGATTTCCATTCGATCCCGTAATGCGGGCTGTATAGAAGCCAAGCTGTTGGCCGTAGCGATGAACATTACCTTGGATAGGTCGTATCCCATTTCCAGAAAATTGTCGTGAAACGCTGCGTTCTGCTCGGGATCGAGCACTTCCAACATAGCGGATGATGGATCGCCCTGATGGCTATTGGACAGCTTATCGATCTCATCCAAGATAAACACCGGATTGGACGTTCCTGCCTTTTTAAGACTTTGCACGATTCGCCCGGGCATGGCACCAATATAGGTTTTGCGATGGCCCCGTATCTCGGCCTCGTCCCTTAGGCCTCCCAAACTCATCCGTACATATTCCCTTCCCAAGGCCTCGGCGACCGACTTGCCCAAAGAGGTCTTTCCCACTCCCGGAGGTCCGTACAAACAAAGAATAGGCGATTTCATGTCGTTTCTTAATTTCAGAACGGCCAAGTATTCGATGATTCTTTTCTTTACATCTTCCAGTCCGTAATGGTCCCTGTCCAGTATTTTTTGGGCTCTCTTGAGATCAAACTTGTCCTTGGAAAACTCGTTCCAAGGCAAATCCAAAAACAGGTCCAAGTAATTTCGCTGTATGGAATACTCGGCCACCTGAGGATTCATGCGCTGCATTTTCGAAAGCTCCTTATCAAAATGTTCGGATACCTTGTCGTCCCATTTTTTGTCCTTGGCCCGCTTGCGCATTTCCTCGATTTCTTCGTCGTACGAAACCCCACCCAGCTCTTCCTGTATGGTCTTCATCTGCTGGTGCAAAAAATACTCGCGCTGTTGCTGGTCCATATCATTGCGAACCTTGGATTGGATATCGTTCTTTAGCTCCAACTTTTGAAGTTCCACGTTCATATAGCGCAAGGTGGACAATGCCCGTTCCTGCAAACTTCCAATTTCCAACAAGCCCTGTTTTTCCGCCACCCCCAAGTTAAGGTTAGAGGAGATAAAGTTGATCAGAAAAGAGTTGCTCTGAATGTTTTTTATGGCAAAAGAAGCTTCACTGGGTATGTTGGGATTGTTTTTGATAATTTTTAACGACAGTTCCTTTATCGTTTCAATGATGGCCAAAAACTCCTTATCGTCCTCCGCTGGTCGGTCCTCTTTGGTATCCATCACGGTGGCGGTCATATAGGGTTTCCGCGTCAATACCTCGGCAATTTCAAACCGCTTTTTTCCCTGTATTATAACAGTGGTATTGCCATCGGGCATCTGCAGTACCCTTAGAATCTTGGCTACGGTGCCCAGGGTATTGATGTCCTTGATATCCGGGTTTTCGGTATCGGCATCCTTTTGGGAAACTACCCCTATTACCTTGGAACCATTGTTCGCGTCTTTTATAAGGTTGATGGACTTATCCCGCCCAGCGGTAATCGGTATTACCACTCCAGGAAAAAGTACTGTATTGCGCAACGGCAGTATAGGCAAAGTTTCCGGCAAACTTTCGTTGTTCATTTGTTCTTCATCTTCCGCCGTAAGCAACGGAATAAGTTCGGCATCTTCATCAAAGGTATCCAACGACATATTGTCAAAATTTGAAAATTTAGAATCTCCCATAACAATTTTTCGGTCAATCTGTCAGCTAAAGACAGTATCAGTTTATAATCTTTTTGTATTAATTGGTGTAAGCCTCCGCTAGCACTAGTGTTCATTACTACAAACGGCACACCCTCGCCCACAAAGGACAATTGTTGTGCCAATTGCAATAAAAAAGAAAACCCTTCCGAAAATCGTTCGAAAGGGTTTCCTAAATTCTTAGTCTAAAACTGTGCTAACTATCTTTTCACCACCTTTTTGGTGATTACCGCTCCATTCGACCAAACAGAGACAAAGTAGGTTCCCGTAGTCAGGGTCTCTAAGCTTAAATCGAGCGTGGGTGAATGATCTTGTTTTAAGGCACGGTATAAAAGCTGCTGTTGTTGCATGTTGGTAACGACCACTTCTACTTCTTTTCCGGCCAGCCCGTATAGGTCAACGGTCACCATTGTACTGGTCGGGTTCGGATAAACGGAAACCGATGTATTCTCCCTTGCGGAATTTTCAAATTCCCTACCAAACTCATCAAAGGTATCATTCCTGTTCGAGGCGGAATCGGAAACATATAACTGCAATACCGATCGGCAGCCTTCTGCCGATTCTATAACGTAGAAACCGGCATCCTGGGCACCAACATTTCCTAAGGAATAGTTGTCTCCCACTACCTCGCCGTTCGGCAATGTAATCGTTACACGTTTATCGTTGGGCAATGCACTAAGCACCACCTCTTCACCCCGGTCGACCGTAAGCGCATTCTGTCCGCTTCGCCATACTCCGGCCACTCTATATTCCGCAACCAAAGCATTTGCATCGCAATTTGGTATTTCGTCTACGGAAAGATTGAATGTCCTTGTACAACCGTTTTCCGAACGTAAGGTATAGCGCCCGCTATCGGAAAGCGAAGCTTGACCGATACTATAGTTGTCCCCCACAACGGTTCCGTCAGGTTTTGTAATCGTTAATCCAATGTCATTGGGCAACATACTCAACATCAAATTCGTGCCGACGACGATGCTCAGGTTTTCCTGACCGCTACTCCATTGTCCGTTGATACGATATTCCGGTGTAATGGCCTCTTCACAGCCGTCAATAGCGCGAAGTTCCAAGGTTTCCGTACATCCTTCTTCAGAGGTCAACACATACGTACCGCTGTCGGCGGATGTGAAATTGGTAATTCTATAGTTATCCCCAACTACTTGTCCGTTAGGTCTGGTAATGTTTAGTCCGACGCCATTGGGAAGCATGCTCAATATCACCTCGGCTGATTCGTTAACGGTCACCACATTATCACCGCTCAGCCAATTGCCGTTGATACGATATTCAGGAATCAATACCCCCCCACAATCCAAAGTCTCTACGATCAAGTTCAACTCGGCCGTACATCCATCGGAAGCGGTAAACAGATAGGTTCCATTGTCCTCCGGCGTTACCAGTCCCAAGCTATAGTTGTCATTTACAACCGTTCCATTAGGCAAGGTAATGGTCAACGGAACATCATTAGGTAAAATACTTAGTATAATATCGGTACCCTGATCTACGGTAATATTACTTTCGCCGCTATACCACACTCGGTTCAATCGGTATTCCGGAACAATGTTACAAGAATCCCCAGTGCCCGTTTCTTCTACGTTTATGGTTAATGTGGCCTCACAGCTATCTTGAGAGATAAAAGTATACGTTCCTTCCTGTTCGGAAGTTATATTTGTCGTTTGATAGCTTCCACTTACGGTTGTACCATTTGGTAATCGTATTAACAGACCATCTTGATTATCCACGGTACCTAGCAGCACTTCTGCACCCTGATCGACCGTGATTTCGGTTTGGCCACTACCCGTTTCCCCATTTACGGTATATTCGGGAACAATACTTCCCTCTGGGCAGTTTGGCGTATTGGCAATGACACTTATTTCGAAACTGGCCGAACATCCTTCGGCTATCGTGAATAGATAGGTACCTTGTTGACCGGGTGTAACGGCACCCAAATCCAACAATCCTGATACTTCTTGTTCGGTACCATTTGGCAATGTAACCGTAAAATCCAAATTACCGGGGGCAACTCTTAGCGCCAATGGTGTTCCTTCATCCACTGTGGTACTTTCTTCACCGCTAATCCAACCATTGTTACCTATGCGAAACTCTGGAACCACACTTTCCGAAGTACAAGGTTCGTCCTCCGTTTCCACTGTAAGTATTAGCGAAATTTGACACTGGCCTTCAGTGACAAAAACATACGTCCCTTCATCCTCTTTGGTTATTTCCCCTAAACCATAATCACCTTCCGTGATATTGCCATTAGGCAATGTAATAGAAAAGGTTACTGTATTCGGTAATAAGCTTAATATTAAATCGGTCCCCTCCGGTAAGGTTATTTCGGTATCACCACTGGACCATTCTCCGTTAATACGGTACTCGGTAATCAATCGTTCATCTCCACAATCGAATGAAAGTGCCCAAACAGCAAGGTTATCTGCCGTAACATTGGCCGCATTATCGAAAGTACCTCCGGTGTAAAGTCTATTATCATCGGAAAGTGCTAGGGCCCTTACAATGTTATCGGTTCCTACCGCTCTAGCGGGACCTAAAGCCTGCCAGCCACCACCACTACTCCAACGCGCACTATTGTTTACAATATAGTCGGTACTGCTATCCTGTCCGGCAGTCTCAAAGCTTCCTCCTACATATAAATATGTACCGTCATGTTCCAAGGAATTGACGCTACCATTTACTCCATCCCCAAGCAACTGCCATTGGTTTGAATTCCGATTCCAACGTGCCAGATTGTTTACGGTATTTCCACCAGCCGATCCAAAGGTTCCTCCGGCATAGATATATTCCGAAGTCACTTCAATCGCCTGGACAAATCCACTGGTTCCCTCTCCCAAGGTTCCCCAATTGGTCCCATTCCAAGTGGCAATTCTGTTGGCATTGCGACCTCCGGCAGTATCGAAATTACCTCCCACATACAATACGTTGGCATTGTCGAAAGCAATGGATCTAATTTCGTTATTTGTTCCGGTGCCAGAAGTTCCCGAATCGGTCAACGCCGACCAACCGTTGTTCCATCTGGCGATATTCTGCACGGAAATCCCTCCAGCAGTTTCAAAAGCACCTCCTACGTATACATTACCGTTACCGTCAACACCAATTTTCGCAACGGGACCATTGGTACCCGAACCTAAAGCGGACCAAGAGGCTCCGTTCCATACAGCAACATTCTGCGCGCTTACACCTCCAATTGAAGTGAAGCTACCACCCGCATACAATCGACCGTCATCTGCTAAAGCTAGTGCTCTAACGGGACCATTGGCGCCGTTGCCCAGGTTTTCCCATCCACTTTCCTTATTATACCGGGCAATATTGTTGGCAGCGCTATCTCCGGCATTGGAAAAATTACCGGCTACATAAGTATCTTCTCCCGATGTCACTATTGCTTCTACGGTACCATTGGTACCATTTTCCAGAGCTCTCCAAACTCCTACTCCATCCACCGCTACCTTGGTAGGGCCTGGAGGTGGAGGCGGCGGTGTTACGTCTCCACCATTAATTTGATAAATTTTACCCGAGGTATAGTCAGCAAAGTAAATTTCACCATCTTCATCCAGTCCAAAACTAGAAATCATTCGGCCTTCCGCCCTGAACAAGAGATTACTTGTCGCGCTATCGGAGTTGGAATTATAGTCCAATGCCCATACCCGCCCCGTGACAAAATCTCCGTAAATATATTTTCCCTGAATGTCGGAATTTGTGCTACTTCCCCGATACACATAACCTCCGGTTATGGAGACATCGCCATTACTATGGTTGTAATTAAATACAGGTTTAATATCAGGACTGGTCGCCAATCCAGTTGAGGAATTATAGCTGTCATTTGCCTCAAATCGATTCCAGCCATAGTTGCCCCCATTTTGAATGATGTTGACCTCCTCATAATTGCCCTGACCTACATCGGCGCCCCACATTCTATTATTTTGGGTATCCCATGAAAACTTCCATGTATTTCGAATTCCCCATGCATATAGTTCGTCCAAACCACCTTGATTAGCTAAGGGATTGTCCGAAGGTATCTCGTAATTGCCATTAGGCAAATCCGGATTGCTTTCCAACGGATTGTTTCCATTTACGTCCACATCAATTCTCAGGATGCTACCAAAAATATTATTTAGGTTTTGCGAATTCCCTTGAGGGTCTCCTGCACCGCCACCATCGCCCATGGACACATACAGGTACCCATCAGGACCGAACCCGATTTTCCCTCCGTTATGGTTGTTATTGTTCTGATTTTTATCAAAACTGAAGATTTCCAATCGACTGGAAGTATTTGCCTGATTCGGATTTCCACTACTCACTTGATATCTTGCCAACACTATTTCTACAACAATGCCCGGCAACGAACTTCTGCGGGTGTAATACACGTAGAAATAACCATTTTGATTATAATTGGGGTGAAAGGCAAGCCCCAATAAGCCTATTTCAAGACCGGAAACAAAACTGACTTCATTAGAAATATCTAAAAAAGTCTGCTGGGTAGTTGTTTGTCCGTTATTTTGAAAAACTTTGATCTTTCCTGATTGTTCGACAACAAAAAGTCGATTGGATCCATCGTCGGCATTCTGAATTTCCACAGGAACATCAAAAGTTAGATTGGGAAATGCCTGTTCATAGGTCACGTCTTGCGCCATCAATGTCCCGAAAATACAGGTCATTAACAGGAATAGGAATGTAATTCGCTTCATCGGGTGTGGGGGTTTGTTTGGAATCTTAAAAAATCGTTTTCGATAAAATACATCTTTAATACGGTGAAATGCGCCAAATAGTCTTCGATAGAACGTGAAAAATGAATTTATTCGATAAAACGCTCGAAAATTTAACATTTTTAACAAATAGCACCCTCTTTTTAAAATCCGGTAAAAATAAGGCTTATCCCCTTAAAAAACAGTGGTTTTCGTTTTTTTTTCATTCCTCAAAAAAAACAGGGAAAGGGTGTTAAAATGCTAAAATTCTGCATCAACATGTGTGACTTCTCTAAAGGAAGGGATCAATACCATGTTGTAGCATCCTTTCCCTTTTATTTTTTCATGACGATCGTTTGAACTTCGGTATGCCCATCGGCATCAAAAACAAGGGCATAAAACCCATCAGGTAAGCCAGTGAGGTCAAGCGTTTCAAATTCCAAATGGGTCGCTGGAAAGGTATGGGACACAACCTTCTGTTGTAGCATGTTGTAGACGGTAAGCCCAACAGCCGTACCCGCACGCCCGCTAAGGTCGATTGAAATGGTTCCTTTTGAAGGATTCGGGAATACCCGTAATTCGTTACGGTCGTCGTCAACACTATCCAGACGGGACTTTAATGCTATTGGCGTCTCAGCCGTCGGGGCCACGATCAAATCGATCGCCGTGGTACAGCCCTCTACGGAGGTGATCAGGTAACGACCCTGGTCCGATATGTCCACGGCGCCTAGGTTATGGTTGTCCCGTACCAGACGTCCGTCCGGAAGGGCAATGGACTCCACGGGGATATCGTTGGGGAGCATGCTGAGCATCAGCACGTCGCCCTCGGTCACTTCCAGGGTGCCGCTGCCGCTCTGCCACGAACCGTTGATCCGGTATTCACCGACAATGTTCCCTTCCGGACAGGCCGATAGGGAGTTGACCCGAAGTTCGATCTCCGTACTACAGCCTTCCACATTGACAAGGGTATAGGTGCCCGCATCGGAAACGCCCGCGATACCAATGATGTAGGGCACTTCTACGGAAGTACCGTCGGGAAGTTCCAGCACCGTGCCCACGGCCGCACCGAGGCCCAGCGTTACCGATACGCCCTCGTCCGCAAGTACGAGCCCTCCCGTTCCGGGTATTCCGCCCACCTCATGGGTATGTACCAAACTGTCCGCCGGACAGTCCGCACCGACCACAAGGTCGATCGCCGTGGTACAGCCCTCTACGGAGGTGATCAGATAGCGACCCTGGTCCGATATGTCCACGGCGCCTAGGTTATGGTTGTCCCGTACCAGACGTCCGTCCGGAAGGGCAATGGACTCCACGGGGATATCGTTGGGGAGCATGCTGAGCATCAGCACGTCGCCCTCGGTCACTTCCAGGGTGCCGCTGCCGCTCTGCCACGAACCGTTGATCCGGTATTCACCGACAATGTTCCCTTCCGGACAGGCCGATAGGGAGTTGACCCGAAGTTCGATCTCCGTACTACAGCCCTCGGTATTGACAAGGGTATAGGTGCCCGCATCGGAAACGCCCGCGACACCAATGATGTAGGGCACTCCTACGGAAGTACCGTCGGGAAGTTCCAGTACCGTGCCCACAGCCGCACCGAGGCCCAGCGTTACCGATACGCCCTCGTCCGCAAGTATGAGACCTCCCGTTCCGGGAATTCCGCCCACCTCATGGGTGTGTACCAGACTGTCCGCCGGACAGTCCGCACCGACCACAAGGTCGATCGCCGTGGTACAGCCCTCTACGGAGGTGATCAGGTAACGACCCTGGTCCGATACGTCCACGGCGCCTAGGTTATGGTTGTCCCGCACCAGGCGACCGTCAGGAAGGGCAATGGACTCCACGGGGATATCGTTGGGGAGCATGCTGAGCATCAGCACGTCGCCCTCGGTCACTTCCAGGGTACCGCTGCCGCTCCGCCACGAACCGTTGATCCGGTATTCCCCGACAATGTTCCCTTCCGGACAGGCCGATAGGGAGTTGACCCGAAGTTCGATCTCCGTACTACAGCCCTCGGTATTGACAAGGGTATAGGTGCCCGCATCGGAAACGCCCGCGATACCAATGATGTAGGGCACTCCTACGGAAGTACCGTCGGGAAGTTCCAGTACCGTGCCCACAGCCGCACCGAGGCCCAGCGTTACCGATACGCCCTCGTCCGCAAGTACGAGTCCTCCCGTTCCGGGAATTCCGCCCACCTCATGGGTATGTACCAGACTGTCCGCCGGACAGTCCGCACCGACCACAAGGTCGATCGCCGTGGTACAGCCCTCTACGGAGGTGATCAGGTAGCGACCCTGGTCCGATACGTCCACGGCGCCTAGGTTATGGTTGTCCCGTACCAGACGTCCGTCCGGAAGGGCAATGGACTCCACGGGGATATCGTTGGGGAGCATGCTGAGCATCAGCACGTCGCCCTCGGTCACTTCCAGGGTACCGCTGCCGCTCTGCCACGAACCGTTGATCCGGTATTCCCCGACAATGTTCCCTTCCGGACATACAGGTTCTCTCAATAAGTCCAGCGTTATGAGAACGGTACATCCTTCTATGGAAGTCAATACATAAACCCCGATATCGGCAGGGGTTACCCTTCCGATGGTATAGTCCCCGGTAATGTTGGGAATAGTAGCTCCTCGTGGGGTGGTAATGCTAAAAGAAAGCTTATCCAAATTTTCAAAGACGTTCGGTAAAATGCTTAAACGTACGCGCTCATCGAGCGCTACCGAAATAGTAACATTTTCACCGGGGTCTCCATGTTGATATGGGTTCGATCCTATCCTCCATTCGGGGCTGATCAGGATGTCCTCGGGGTCGCACTGTTTCACCACGTTGACGTTCACTACGGTGGCGCATCCCGCCGCCGTGGTGAGCACGAAACTACCCTGGTTCTCAAGGTCCACCAGTCCGTCGTTGCGCTCCGGGCTGTCGTTCTGGGGGTCGCTCACCCCGGTATCGACCTGATAGCCGTCGGCCTGGTCGAAATCCGCCGCCGAGCGCAATGTCGGCGCCTCGAAGTCCCGTTGGGCGGTGGTCACGTAATAGGTGCCCGCCGTCACGGCCCTGAGGTATACCCGTGAGCCCTCCGGGGCGTTCACGTTGTTGCCGGCGGTCCATTCGCCGTCGTCTATCTTGAACTCCGCGGCTATGGTCCCCTGGGGACAGTCCGGTACGCCGGCCAGTCCGCTGCCCAGGTCGAAGAAGGCCTTGATCTCCTCGGCCCCCAATGCCTTGTTGTATACCTTCAGCTCGTCGATACGGCCATCGATTTCGTCGGTCACCCCGCTCTGGTTGTATCCCGCAGCGGTCAGGAAGGGCCCCGCAGGGTCCCGTTGTTCGTAGAAGCCCGAGGAGGTAAAGGCGCTGGCGTCCCCCGGGGCGTCGTTGATCACGAA